>UQDU01000007.1 GCA_900539915.1 uncultured Bacteroidales bacterium
CGAGATCCTGAGATGTCTCGTGGGCTCGGAGATGTGTATAAGAGACAGGCCGCCGGGGGATTCTGAGGTGTGTCGGCTTTGGCTGACGGTGCGTTGGTGACAGCTATCGGGCGTAACTGCTGCCCCTCTCCTTGGCTGTCTTCACTTGGGGAGGGGCTTGATAGTTGGCATATTTTCGCCAGTGTAAGCTCGGTGAGAAACTGCTTGTTGGCAGCGTTGCGGTAGTTGAGGTCGGCATCGTTGAGGAGGCTCATGGCACGATAAATCATCTGCGGCGAACATTTCGCAGCCTCCCCGGCGAGCTGACGTCGCACATCGTCGCCGGCCTCTATCATATAGAGCGTGTCGGGCGACTGCGCCACCATCAGGTCACGGAAATATGATGACAACCCGTTGATGAAGAAGTGTGAGTCAAATCCCTTGTCGCGGATTTCCTTGTATATCTCCCAAGAGCGGAGCACGTCGCCGGTCAGAAATGCCTCAAGCAGCCGCGAGTAGTAGCTGTTGTCAAGCACATTGAGGCTCTCGATGGTAGATGCGTAGGTGATGTTGCCCATGGAGCGTGCCGCCACCTGGTCGAATATCGACAGGGCGTCGCGCATGGCTCCGTCGGCCTGTCGCGCTATGACGTTGAGCGCGGTAGGTTCCGCGGTCATCCCCTCCTGAGTCGCCACATATGACAGGTGGTCTATCATGTCCTGTATGGTGATGCGCGAAAAGTCGTAGATCTGGCACCGCGAGAGTATCGTGGGTATGATTTTCTGCTTCTCGGTGGTGGCGAGTATGAATATCACATAGCTTGGGGGCTCCTCCAGAGTCTTGAGGAAAGCATTGAACGCAGCGGAGGAGAGCATGTGCACCTCGTCGATGATGAATACGCGGTAGCGACCCATGGAGGGCGGATTGCGCGTCATGTCCACGAGGTCACGCATGGCGTCGACGCCGTTGTTGCTGGCGGCGTCAAGCTCCATGATATTCATCGAAGTGCCTTCGTTGAACGCACGGCACGACGCGCACTCGTTGCATGCCTCGCCGTCGGCAGTGGGATGCTCGCAATTGATGGTCTTGGCAAAGATACGTGCGCAGGATGTCTTGCCTACGCCTCGGGGTCCGCAAAACAGGTAGCTGTGGGCGAGCCTCTGGGTTTTGACGGCGTTTTTGAGCGTCGTCGCGAGGGCTTTCTGCCCCACCACGCTTGCAAATGTGGATGGCCGGTATTTACGGGCGGATACTATGTATTGAGCCATTGTCGGGATGTGGGTGTGTTTGATGTTTGGCGGATGCACCGGGGTGCATCCCTACGATTTAGCGGTGCTGAATCCGGGTTTTGCAACAGGTCCTCTTAATATTTTGGGTAAAGTTAGCGAAGTCAAATATACAAAAAAAGCCAATTATTATGGTGTTTTGCAAAAAAAATATTAATTTTGAATTTTGTATATTGTATATAAGGCCGTTGGCCAGCCCCTATTCTTTTATTTATCACTATTCTTTTTAGTTTATGGAACTGCCCGAAAAGCCTCAGACCGCCCCTGTAGAGGATGCTGAGAGCAACTTGAATCTTTCCTCTGAGACTGCTGTAGAGACACCTGTTGACGGGTGCGAACCTGCCGTGCCGGCTCCCGGCGCAGAAGCGTCTGCCACTATCGCCGACGTTATTGATGCGCTTGAGGCTCTGGCTGCCAAGCCGGCCGATGAAATCATGCCGGAAGACGCCGCCCGGCTGAAGCAGCAGTTTTACGCCATGCACAATGCCGCACAGCGTGCCGCTCGCGAGAAGTTTATCGCTGATGGCGGAGCCCCCGAGGCTTACGTGCCGGAGGAAGACCCACGTGAAGAGCAGTTCAAATCCCTGATGAATGTCATCAAGGATAAAAAAGCGGCCAAACGCGCCGAAATAGAGCAGCAGCAGGCTCGGAACCTGACTGCCAAAAAGGAGATTATAGAGCAGATTGTCGCCATGGCCTCCGATGCCGACAATGTCAACCGCCATTATCAGACTGCTAAGGAGCTGCAGGCCAAGTTCAAGGAGATAGGCGATGTGCCTCCGTCGGCCATGGCTGAGACCTGGAAGGCTTATCAGGATGCCGTGGAGCGTTTCTACGACCAGCTTAAAATCAATATGGAGCTGCGTGACTATGATTTCAAGAAAAATCTGGCCGAGAAGCAGCAGATCATCGAAGACGCCGAGAAACTGACAGATGCAGCCGATGTAGTGGCCGCATTCCGCTCATTGCAGACTCTGCATGAGAAGTGGCGTGTCATCGGCCCGGTGGCCAAAGACCTCCGCGAGGAAATCTGGGCTAAGTTCAAGGAGGCTTCGGGTAAAATCAACAAGCGTTATCAGGACTACTTCGAGGAACGCAAGGCCCGCGAACAGGAAAACGAGACAGCCAAGACCGCTCTGTGTGAGCGCGTGGAGGCCATGGATTATTCGGCCAACAAGAACTATAGCGCATGGGACGAGATGACCAAGGCCGTCATAGCTGCCCAGGAGGAGTGGAAGAAACTCGGATTTGCCAACAAGAAGGTCAACAATCTGCTGTTTGCCCGTTTCCGCGAGGCTTGTGACAAATTCTTCGCAGCCAAGGCGCAGTTCTTCAAGGATATGAAAGACGAGCTTTCGGAAAATCTGCGCCGCAAGACCGCTCTGGCCGAACGTGCCGAGGCTCTCAAAGAGAGCACAGAGTGGCAGAAGGCCACCGAGGAGCTTGTGGCTCTCCAGAAGGAGTGGAAGACCATCGGAGCTGTGGCTAAGAAGCACAGCGATGCCATATGGAAGCGTTTCCATGATGCCTGTGATTACTTCTTCGAGCAGAAAAAGAAAGTCACCGGCAACACACGCGCTGCAGAACAGGCCAACCTCAAGGCCAAGCTCGAACTCATAGAGCGTCTTAAAGCCATCACCCCGGAGATGCCTCGCGAGGAAGCCATAGCCCGGTTCAAGGAGGTACAGGCCGAGTGGCCGGCCATAGGGCATGTGCCGTTTAAGGAGAAAGACCGCATCTATGATGCTTACCATGAGCTCAACAACAAGCTCTACCGCGAGCTTGACATCCGCGGCACACAGGCACGCATGGCCAATTTTGCCGAATCTATAGGCAATATCAGCGATAGCGACAAGCTCTATCGTGAGCGTGAGCGTCTGGCACGTGCATGCGAGTCACGCAAAAGCGAGCTGCACACATATGAAAACAATATGGGTTTCCTCTCGTCAAAGTCGAAAAACGGAGACCAGATGGTACGCGAGATGCAGCGTAAAATCTCGCGCCTCAAGGAGGATATAGCTTCGCTGGAGGAGAAGATAAAGCTTATCGACTCCAAAATGTGAGGCTGAGCCTCCCATGGATACATTTCATGGCTGATAACCATAGCTTATAAAGTTTGTAGGGATATGCACGGGCATGTCACGTAAATATCGAACATCGGATTTTGCGCATGCCTGAGGCATGTCCCTGCGGCTAAGTGACTGGTAGTGATACGAAGCAGTCATACATGAAGACACTATTTTTTTCCGGAAACTGCTAACAATTATTTATTGCCCTTAACGTATTTTGACGGGGGAGGGGTAAATGACAAAACCTAAACATTATATAAAATTTGATGGCTTCTTCGACCAATCTAACATCAAACCATTACAGTCATTATTTGCCTTATGTAAGTTGGGCACTGGACTTGGTCACATATAATCTGGTCTATTATCTCATAGTGGGATTATGGTGGAACGCACCGATACTGTCCAATGCCACGTCATGGATTATGTTTAATCTCGTGGCTGTGATAGTAGTAGGACGCACTACAAACAATACCATCCACTCGCGTACCACAAGCTCGGAGCGAGTGTTTAATCGTATTGTGTCGGAGGTGCTGCTCCATGCGTTCATATTTGTGGCGGTGCTCTATATACTCGGACGCACAGATGTATCGTGGCAAGCCCTGATGCTCTTTTATGTGGCTCTGTTCTGGGGATTGCTTCTCGAGCGATTCGCTTTGCGACGGTTTGTCCATAAGATGCGCTCTATGGGACGCAATATGACCACAGTGGTGATAGTAGGTCACGGATATGCCACCGAACGTCTGTTTAAGATGCTCCATGACACCGGTGAGCTCGGCTACCGCATAGCCGGTGTGTTCTCCGCCGTGGTCCCGGATGAGTCAAGCCGCATACGCAAGTATTATCGTGGAGAGGTCAGCATGCTTGAGGAGTTCCTCGCAGAGAACCATGTGGATGAGATATTCTACAGTTCGGAGTCGCCCGAGGCCGATGAAATCACACGTGTGGCACGCATGGCCGAGCTGAGGATGCAGCGGTTTTTCTTCGTGCCGCAGATTCCGCGTCAGCTTCAAGGCAAATTCTATGCGGTGCCGATGGGTCCGATACCTATCATGTCGCTGCAGGACACGCCGTTGAAATCACGTGTCAACCGTTTTGTCAAGCGTGCATTTGACCTGACGGTGTCCTCGGTGGTGCTTCTGCTGTCGCCGGTGGTGTATATCCCGGTGGCTATAGCCATCAAGATGTCATCGCCCGGCCCGGTGTTTTTCAAGCAGAAACGCACCGGACTTTACGGCAAGGACTTCTATTGCTACAAATTCCGCACGATGAAGGTCAACGTGGATGCCGACAAGCTCCAGGCCACTAAGGACGACCCTCGCAAGACTCGTGTGGGCGAGTTTCTGCGTCACAGCTCCATTGACGAACTTCCGCAGTTTCTCAATGTGTTCAGAGGTGAGATGTCAATCGTAGGCCCACGCCCCCACATGCTCAAGCATACCGAGGAATACAGCCAGCTTATCAACACCTATATGGTGCGCCATGCTGTCAAACCCGGCATCACCGGCTGGGCACAGGTGACCGGTTACCGCGGCCAGACCGAGGAGCTGTGGCAGATGGAGGGCCGCGTAGAGCGTGATATATGGTATATAGAGCATTGGAGTTTCGCTCTTGACCTGAAAATCATGGCATTTACCGTGATAAATGCCATCAAAGGCGAGGAGCAGGCATTCTGATGCAGATGTCGGATACAAAACGGATAGCTTTCATCACCGGCACACGTGCCGAGTGGGGATTGCTGAGCCCTGTCGCCAAGGCTCTTGCTGCCACCGACGGCATAGATGTCAAAATCGTGGCTACAAACATGCACCTGATGCCGCGCTACGGCAATACTGTGGATGAAATCGTAGCTGACGGCTTTGATGTGGCCGAGAGGGTGCCGATGGATGATACCGACGGCTCTGAACTGCGCACTGTAGAGGTGATGGCGCAGTGTCTCAAAGGCATGGCCGAGGCTTTTGACCGCCTCAAGCCTGACCGCGTGGTCATACTCGGCGACCGCTTCGAGATGCTATCGGCTGCTACGGCGGCCCTGATGATGCGCATCCCCATAATACACATAGCCGGAGGGGAGACAACACTCGGGGCGATAGACGACAGCATCCGCCATGCCATCACCGAGATGTCGTGGCTCCATCTGACTGCCACCGAGCCATACCGCCGGCGTGTCATAGCCATGGGGGCTGCACCCGAGAGGGTCATAAACACCGGGGCGATAGGGGTGTACAACGCTCTCAACGAGCCTCTTATGTCCCGTGACGAGCTTGCGGCAAGCGTCGGGCTTGATTTTGAACGACCCACTTTGCTCGTGACATATCATGCTGCCACAGCCGATGACCGCAGCCCTGTAGAGCAGTTTCAGGCTCTGCTTGATGCCCTTGACCGTCACGGAGATGTGGATGTGCTTATCACTTATCCCAACAATGACCCTCGCGGAGGCGGACTGGTGACGCTTATAGAGCAGTGGGTCAAGGCCAACAGCCACAGGGCTGTAGGCATACCTTCATTGGGGAAAACGAGATACCTGTCGGTTCTGAGATATGTGGATGCCGTGGTGGGCAACAGTTCCAGCGGCATCGTGGAGGTGCCTTCGATGCACATACCCACCGTCAACATAGGCACACGTCAGGAAGGGCGCATCTCCGGCGAATCGGTGGTGCACTGCGGCGTGACCGCCGACGAGATAGACCGCGCCATAGCCTATGCACTCAGTGATGAGGGCAGGGAGAAAGCCCGCAGGGCGGCCAACCCATATTACCGGCCGGACACCCTCGGCGTGATGGTCAAAGCGATAACCGACACCCCTTATACGGGGTCGACATCGTAGTAGATGACGGCCGATTTCATGTCGGGATAGAGCGAGTGCATCAGATTGCGCAGGTCAAGCAGCAGTTTGCGCACTTTGGCCATGGATGCGCCTGTCTCCACTTTGAGCATTATGCAACGTATGTAGAGCTGCTGGATGCGTCCGACAGGCGGCTCCTCGGGGCCTTGCACCCTGTCGCCGAACAGGTGCCGCAGCTGCACACCATAGGCATCGGCCAGCAGTTTGACCGCCTCGAGATTGCGGTGCTTGATGTATATGCGTATCAGTCTGGTGAAGGGAGGGTAGTGGTAGAGCTGCCTCTCGGCTATGGCATAGTCGTAGAATCCCTTGTAATCGTGGCTGACGAGATAGCTGAATATCTCGTGGCCGGGGTTGAGTGTCTGTACGGTGACAGTGCCCGGCGTGTCGGCCGAGCGGCGTCCGGCGCGTCCGGCTACCTGCGAAATCATGTTGAACGCGCGTTCGTCGCTCCTATAGTCTGGGAAGTTGATGATGCTGTCGGCGTTGACCACTGTCACGGTGTCCACGCCGCCGAAATCCAGACCCTTGGTGACCATCTGGGTGCCTATGAGTATATCCCCCTTGCCCGACGAGAAGTCCTGGATGATATTGTCGTAGCCGGCCTTGTTGCGCGTGGTGTCGAGGTCCATGCGCAGTATCCGGGCCTGAGGGAAGGCATCAGTCACCTCCTCCTCTACACGCTCCGATCCGTAGCCCACCACCTCGATGGCAGGTTCGTTGCATGCCGGGCATACCGATGGGAGCTGGCGTGTGGAGCCGCAGTAGTGGCATACGAGAAGTCCGCGGGAGCGGTGGTAGGTCATGGCAACGTCGCAGTTGTGGCACCGCGGTATGTTGGCGCACATGCGGCACCTCGCCACAGGCGCGAATCCGCGGCGGTTGATGAACACTATCGCCTGGTGCCCCCGGCCTATGGCTTCGGAAATCAGGGCGTGGCTCCGGGCCGAGAGTGCTCCCTGCGCCAACCCCTTCTTGCGCGCCTCGCCCATGTCGACTATTTCTATCCGTGGCAGCGAAGCCCCCTTGTAACGCTCGGTGAGGGTGACGAGGCCGTATTTGCCTCCTGTGGTGGCTTTGTAGTAGGTCTCCACCGACGGGGTCGCGCTCCCAAGGAGCACCTTGGCTCCGTGCATGACGGCGAGGACTATCGCCGCGTCGCGTGCATTGTAGCGCGGTGCAGGGTCCTGCTGCTTGTAGCTGGTCTCGTGTTCCTCGTCGACTATCACTAAGCCGAGATTGGAATAGGGCAGAAACACCGATGTGCGCGCACCGAGTATCACACGAGGCGCACCGTCGCGTAGGAGCGTGTTCCAGTGCTCCACACGCACATTGTCCGAAAATTTGCTGTGGTAGACCATCACCTTGTCGCCGAACACCTTCTGGAGCCTGTGGCTCAGCTGGGTGGTAAGGGCTATCTCAGGCACGAGCATCAGCACCTGCCGCCCCTGGCGCAGCGCATAGTCGATGAGATGGACGTATATTTCGGTCTTGCCGCTTGATGTCACTCCGTGGAGCAGGGTGGTGTTGTGTGACATCCATGAGCGGTGTATCGAGGTGAGGGCTTCTGACTGGGCTTCGCTCAGCGTGGGGAGCTCGCCCGATACGAGGCCCTGATAACGGAAACGGTCGGTGGTCTTCTTGTATATCTCCGCTATGCCTTTGTCGGCCAGAGCCTTGATGATGGTCGTAGAAACGCCCGAGTGCTCGATTAGGGCGGCGCGTGACACCTCTTTGGGCATCTCTGACTGGCGGTTGAACCCTGAGAGCTGTATCAGCGTCTGCAGGGCTGTCTCCTGCTTGTTGGCACCCTTGACTTTGCCGAAAGCTTCCGACAGGGCGTTCATGTCGCCGTGGGGGAAGCTGAGACGCACATATACCTCCTGCAGCGGTCTGTATCGTTCCACAAGCCGCTCCGAGATGATTATGGCACCTTTCTGGAGCAGTCGGGCGGTGGAGCGAGCAAGCTGTTTGAGTCCGGCGGCTTTCTCTATGTCGGCCATCGTCATGCGCTTGTCAAAGTGGCTGAGTACCTGGATGATTATGGCCTCGCGCTCGTTGAGCGGATTGTCGGGGTCTTCCTCGTAGTCGGGGTTAAGCTCTATGAATGTCTCGCTCTCCAATTTCAGTCCCGAAGGCATCGCGGCACGGTACACATCCCCTACCGAACAGAGGTAGTAGTCGGCGAGCCACTGCCAGTGCTTGAGCTGCGGATAGCGCACTATCGGCTCGCCGTTGTCAAGCACCATGGCTACGGGCTTGGTGTCGAACCCCTCGGGACGGATATGGGTGACCGACACGACTATGCCGGTGTAGAACCGCCGCAGGCCGAACGGCACGATGACGCGGCACCCGGGCTTGACCGCGTCGGCAAGCTCGTCGGGTATCTCATATGTGAATGTGCCGGCAATCGGCACCGGCATCAGCACTTCGGCATACTTCATGGGGCGGTGTTGTGGTTAGATAAATACAAAGATAGCGAAAATTTGTAGTAACTTTGTGCTTGATATCAATTGCAGCAATGACAACGTCTGTTAAAACCAAAGGATATATCTTTGCGGCCGTGGCGGCTGCTACCTACGGCATGAATCCGCTGTTTGCTCTGCCGCTTTATGCTGACGGGATGGATGCTGACTCGGTGCTGCTGTTCAGGTATCTGATGGCGATGCCCGTGCTGGCCGTGATGCTTCGTGTGCGCGGACACCGTTTCTCGGGTCTGACCGGGCGTCAGCTCGGCGCAGTGGCCGTGCTCGGCATAGTGATGGCCCTGTCATCGCTGCTGCTTTTCCTGAGCTACGAATACATGGAGGCCGGGATTGCTTCGACCATCCTGTTTGTCTATCCGATCATGGTGGCGGCCATAGGGGTGGTGTTTTTCCACGAGAAGCTGACGGCCATGACTGTGCTGTGTATCGCTCTGGCCGTGGGCGGCATAGCGTTGCTCTATACCGGAGGAGCCGGGGGAGCGACTTTGTCGGCTGTCGGGACGGTGATAGTCATAGCTTCCGCACTGTCATATTCGGTCTATATCGTCGGGGTCAACCGTCCGATACTCCACGGCGTGGCCACATTGCGGCTCACATTCTATCTGCTCGGCTTCGGGTCGCTGCTGTTCATAGCGAGAGTGGTGACGGCTGACAGTCTCACGGTGCCGACGCATTGGGCCATGTGGGGCAATCTGCTATGTCTGGCCCTGTTTCCTACGGTGGTCTCGTTTATCTGCACCACCAAGGCCGTCCAGTATATCGGGGCTACGCCCACCGCCATACTCGGAGCTTTGGAGCCGGTCACAGCCGTGGTCATAGGCATAAGCGTGTTCGGCGAGACACTGACCCCGGGCGAAACCCTCGGTCTCGTCCTGATAATCGCCGCCGTCACCTTCGTGGTGGCCGGCGGAAGCATCACGGCGCCCCTCGTCCGTTTCCGCAAGCTATTTCCCCGTATCCTTCACCGCCAGCGGTAGCCGGCAGCCGGTCATTGCGGATATATTTTGGTGAAAAGGTTGGGGACAACGCATTGATATTTTGAAAATTATTGCGATATTTGCAATGTCAAAAATCAGGCACATATATATTTAATCTAATAGGACAACTTTAGAGTCTAAAAAAGAAAATGAAACAAAGCGTCTTGCAAAAAGCCCGCATGGCTTATCAGCCCAAGCTTCCCATCGTGATGACACACCCGGTGAAGGTGGTCGAGGGACAGCCCACACAGTCAGTAGCTGACCAGGAAGAAATCAAGAAGCTCTTCCCCAACACCTACGGACTGCCTGAACTGCGATTTGAGCGCAACCCCAATCCCACTACCGGTCGCCCCATCAATGTCGGCGTGATACTCTCGGGCGGTCAGGCCCCCGGCGGTCACAATGTGATTTGCGGACTTTTTGACGGCATCAAGAAGATACACCGCGACAGCCGCCTCTACGGATTCCTCATGGGTCCCGGCGGTCTTGTGGACCACAAATACAAGGAACTCACAGCTGATCTGGTCAACGAATACCGCAACACCGGCGGCTTCGACATGATCGGCTCAGGCCGTACAAAGCTGGAGACCAAGGAGCAGTTTGACAAGGGTCTTGAAATCCTCCGCGAGCTCAATATATCGGCTCTCGTCATCATCGGTGGCGACGACTCTAACACCAATGCTGCCATCCTGGCCGAATACTACAAGGAAATCAATGCCGGAGTGCAGGTGATCGGCTGCCCCAAGACTATCGACGGCGACCTCAAGAACGAGGTTATCGAGGCTTCTTTCGGCTTTGACACCGCTACCAAGACCTATTCGGAAGTCATCGGCAACATACAGCGTGACTGCCTCTCGGCCAAGAAATACTGGCACTTCATGAAGCTGATGGGACGTTCTGCTTCGCATATCGCACTTGAGTGCGCCCTCCAGACCCAGCCCAATGTGGCCATCATCTCAGAGGAGGTAGAGGAGAAGAACCAGACACTCCAGGACATCGTGAACCATATCGCCGACATCGTAGTGGCCCGTCAGGAGAAGGGTTGCGGCTACGGCACAGTGCTCGTCCCCGAAGGTCTCATCGAGTTTATCCCTGCTGTCAAAAAGCTCATCGCCGAGCTCAACGAGATGCTCGCCCACAATGCCGAGGAGTTTGCCGCCGCTGCTGACCAGCGTCAGTATGTAGTGGACCACCTCGATGCCGAGAACGCCAAAATCTACGCTTCGCTTCCTGCAGGCGTGGCCCGTCAGCTGACTCTCGACCGTGACCCCCACGGCAATGTGCAGGTGTCACTGATTGAGACCGAGAAGCTCCTCAGCGAGATGGTATCGCACCGTCTGGAGGAACTCCGCGCACAGGGCAAGTATGCCGGCAAGTTCTCTACCATGCACCACTTCTTCGGCTACGAAGGACGCTGCGCTTTCCCCTCTAACTTCGATGCCGACTACTGCTACGGTCTCGGTTTCACTGCATCATGCCTCATCAATGCCGGCGTGACCGGTTACATGTCAAGCATGCGCAACCTGACCAAGGCTTCCGTGCAGTGGCTCCCCGGCGGCATACCCATCACCATGATGATGAACATGGAGCGTCGCCACGGTGCCATGAAGCCCGTAATCCAGAAGGCTCTCGTGGATCTCAAAGGCAATGCGTTCCGCTATTTCGCATCCAAGCGTGATTCATGGGCTGTCAATGACAGCTATGTATATCCCGGTCCCGTGCAGTATTACGGTCCGGCCGAGGTATGCGACCAGCCCACACTCACACTCCAGTACGAGCACATCGGCA
Organism: uncultured Bacteroidales bacterium; assembly: GCA_900539915.1. Classification (GTDB taxonomy): domain Bacteria; phylum Bacteroidota; class Bacteroidia; order Bacteroidales; family Muribaculaceae; genus Amulumruptor. The sequence continues at coordinate 11,428 of UQDU01000007.1, forward strand.
AGTAATCGCCGCATGTTCAATGATAACGAGCGAGGAGGCCTCAAGGTCTTCTCGCTCGCTTTTTATGTCTTTTTGATTGTGAAATGGAAAATAATGTGTAATTTTGTCAGGAAAATCAGCGTTTATGCCGTATTCGGTAACGTATTTATCTTATAATTTGATAGCATGGAGAAAATAGACAGTCTCGACAGGCAGATACTTGAAATAGTTATGAACAATGCCCGCATCCCTTCGAAAGATGTGGCCATAGCATGCGGTGTGTCGCGTGCCGCTGTGCATCAGCGCATCCAGCGCATGATAGATCTCAATGTAATCACCGGGTCGGGCTATTACGTCAATCCGCATGTGCTCGGACTGAACAACTGTACGTTTATCGGCATCACGCTTGAGAGGGGAGCACTCTACCGCAAGGTTGCGGCAGAACTGGAGAAAATACCCGAGGTGACAGAGTGCCACTTTGTCACCGGGCCTTACACGATGCTTATAAAGCTGTTTGCCCGTGACAACGAGCACCTCATGGAACTGCTCAATGACCGCATACAGATGATTCCCGGTGTCACACACACCGAGACGCTCATATCGCTTGACCACTCGATACACCGCAAAGTCCCCATCTATCCCGAATGAAATCAGGGATACAGGAGATTTATCGTAAGATAAGAACCTGTCCGGCAGCAGATGCCTGGGCATGGATTGTCGTGGCCATTATAGGAGTGCATACGATAGTGTTCGGCTCCTTGCAGCTCCTTACAGGAGACGATACCACCTATGCCGCGGCAATGAAAGCGACGGGAAGTACGCTCTGGGGCTATATCAAGATTGTCGGGCACCACTGGCTGCATATCAATGGACGTATGGCCAATCTGCTGGCTCCATGGTGGGTCGGAGGGGTGGACCGTTGGGTGCTTGTCGCTGTCAACGGTGTGATGTGCTCCGCGTTCTATGCCATGACTCTGATTGTCGCAGGGCTCGGCTCACGGCACACTGCGGCTGCCAAACTGTCGGTCACGGCGTTGGTGCTGTTTACGTTCCCGTGGTGGGATTCGTTCATGGTGTTTGACGTGATGTTTAACTACGTGTGGTCGTCAGCATTGATGCTGGCTGCATTGTGGCTGCTATTCCGCGGCGTCGGTCATGGATGGAGATGGGCTGCGTGGCTGTTTGCTGCATTTGCAGCCTCCATGCACGAAGGGTTCGGACTGCCTGTGTCAATCGGCGTGTGTGCGTGGTTATGGCTTTCCGGGTCATGGCGGAAGCTCTCGGAGGCGCAGAGGGGCATGGTCAAGGCATTTTTCATCGGGACAATGTTTGCATTGCTGTCGCCGGGCATATGGGGACGTTTCTTATCCGAAGGCATAGGTGTCGGTGACCGCATCCCTAATGATGTGTGGTGGCTGCTGATGCTCAAGAGCGACTTCTACACTCTGGCTCTGGTGGTGTTTGTTGTCGTCATGGCGCTGTGCCGGCGCAAGCGTCTGGTAGAGATGTCACGTACACCCTGGATTATATTCGTAGTAGCCTCCCTGGTCTCGGCATGTATGTCGGGTTCAAGCGGCATAGTGGGCCGCAGCGGATGGTTTGCGCAATTGACGGCGGTGATAGCATTGGTGCAGTGGGGCCGCAGATACGGCTGGCACATCGGACGCATTGCGGCCGGCGTGGTCTCCACGGTGTTGAGCCTGCTGATTATCGGCCACCTCATAGCCGTAGATGTGATGCCGTCACGCATGCACGGGGAGCTTGTAAGTGCCCTGGATGCCTATCGTCGCAATCCCCATGAGCCGGTATATCTGGACTACACTCCCTGGTATGCGCACCGTAATCTGACTCTCGCCAAGGTGAGAGGTGTGCCCGAGCCCTATGAGGAATATTATTTCTCATACTATGTGTCGCAATTCATGCCTGAGGACGCCCCCGATATGGTCGTATTGCCTGCTGCGGTCAAGGATGTGGATATAGATGAGGGCTGTATGGTAAGAGTGGGCGACGGTTATCTGACACGTACACTGCCCGAACTTCCGTATGAAGGTGCGCCGGCTTGCAGGATTGACGGACGGTATTATACACCTGTCAGATATACCGATACGAAGAAGCGCCGGATGTATTATCTGGCGCCTCTGAATCTGCGGTATGGTGACCGCATATATTATCTGTCGGCTGTAGAGCCTTGACCGGTCATCGTGTAGGGCCATCCATAGGCTGGCGCGGATGGTTGGTCTGTGTCAGGTGTTTGAGGGTGTATTCGGCGAGGCCTTCAAGCCACATGCGGTTGATGTTGTGGAAACTTCCGAGAAGCTCGTCGGTGGCGAGGCTGCCTTTGACCGACATTTCGGTCAGTATGCGTGTGCCGTGGTCGGGAGCCATGGCCAGAAGCCATGCCTGGCAGAAACTGAATTCTGCGCCATCCTTACCTTTGATATTCCCCTCCCATGATATGCGGCCGGGGCGGTCGGCTTTAGGTTTGACACATTCAAGCACGTGTGCAGCGAGGTTCAGGCCGGCTTCGGAGTATTCAAACTCGGCTTTGGCAAACAGATGGGGGTCTTCGACAGACGGGTCTATGAACTGTGCGTCTGTGACGTCCTTGGAGAAACGGTCCCAGTCGGATATGTTGATGAGGTAGGACCACAACTCTTCAGGAGTCATATGCTTGACTATTAATTCGTTGGATACAATTCCGTCGGCGAGTGAAGGATCATAGGCCGGCGGCCAGATGATTTTGTCGGTAATCATAGTGTTTGATATATTTTGAATTTGGTTATTCGGATACTGTTATTAAAATAAGGATTTACGGGGTCTTTTGGTTCAAAAGACTATAGATAATGCGAATCCGGGAGCCCCTTTGACGAGAGTGGGCATTATGGACGAATAGATGGGGAATCCTCCATGATGGTCCCTGAGGTGCTCGCCGTCAAGGTCAAGCCGGTATCCTCTCAACGGATTGCCCCTGAATAGGTCAAGGAACTCGTTGACAGGGTCGATGAGGAAAGCCACTATGCCTCCGATGATGGGTGACCCGAAGAGGCGGTAGTCGTTGGCCACGATTTCGCGCTTGAGCTTGTAGAAAAGTTCGCCGATGACCGACCCTATCACAGGGGTTATCACTATGTCCTGATACGACGGACGCTCCATGAAAGCCTCTATGCCGAATTCCCATAGCACGGTCGATACAAACGCCGATGACAGCATAGACCTCCAGAAATTGAATCCGCAGCTTCGTGCGGCCATGAAGTATGCGGCCCCGGCATAGGGATGCAGCAGATAGTTGAATATCCAGCTGTCGTGGTCAAGCTCGGGATTCCTGACAAATATGTTGCGGTACCAGCGTTTGAAGGGTGGCACGTCCTGAATTTCCTTGCGGTTCCAGGACGTGGCATCTTCCGGCAGGCACTCCAACACTGCGAGAGCACCTCCCATCGCTCCCGCTATCAGTCCCATGTTTGCCCAGTAGCGACCCCAGTCAGGGTCGTTGAGAGTCATGGAGTATGGTCTGAAATAAAGCGGCAATCCCTGAGGTCCAGGGGTGGGCACAATGGTAGGAGCCATAGCGAGAAAATCTTCGTCAATCTGCTGTTTCCGGTAAATGATGCTCTTTGTCAGATACTCGTCATCAAGCTGCAACATGGTGACAGCGATGGAATCAAACAAGGCTCCGCGAGTGACACTCATCCGGCTCCGCGACAAGGTGTCGGCCGGTATGCTGTCACCTATGGCTGCGGTGACAGAGTCGCACTCTGACTCTGCGGCAGATGCAACTGTCGGGGATACCAGCCATGACAAGAGCAATGCTATCGTGACAGCTGCGCCTGTAGTTAATGTGGTGAAAAATGAAGTACCGGATTTCATGATGAGATGGATCGGTAAGTAATTAAGATATAATTCTAACACACGAGAGTCTACGAAAGTGCGTAAAAAAGTAGAGTTATGCAAAAAATGAAGAAATACGGGAGTCTTAATGGGTGAAAAATGCTAATTTTGTAATGAAAAACATTCCTGCTATGAAAACACGAATCCGATTGTTGACTATATTGTCAGTCATTATATTCATGGGCGTTTCATCTGCCAATGCCCAGATGGAGAATCCTGTGCGATGGACGGTCAAGTCCGTGGAAAATGCTTCGGCACGTACTGTGACACTGGAGATGTCGGCATCCATTGATGCCGGATGGCACATGTACAGCAACCTCATAGACCCCAATGTCGGCCCTACGCCTCTGAGCGTGGATGTCAAGGAGATAAAGGGTGCTAAACCCGTCGGCACGCTACAGGCTTCCAAAGCTCCGGTGCATAAGTTTGACGATGTGTTCCAGGCCGAACTGAGCTGGTGGTCAGGACGGGTGACATTGAAGCGCACTTTTGAAATCACAGCCGATACATATGCCATCAGCGGCACGATAAGGTTTCAGGCATGTAACGACGGAAGCTGTCTGCCCCCGACCAAGGAGCCGTTTGAGGTCAAGGGGACCATGGCCCCGGTTGCAGCGGTGCAGCCGGAAGGGTCAATGCAGCAGATGGCCGACTCCCTGCAAGCTGCTGCTGACGTGGCTGCCGCGGATACGGTAGCTTCTGCTGCCGTAAAGGATGAGGTCAGCGACCTGTGGGCACCGGTGACGTTTGTCGGCTCAAATGTGGCTGATGACTACAAGTCGTCATCGCTGTGGTGGATATTCTTCACCTGCTTTCTCGGCGGATTCGTGGCATTGCTGACCCCGTGCGTGTGGCCTATGATACCGCTGACGGTCAGCTTTTTCCTTAAGAAAGGCAAGAGCCGCAGCCGTGCGGTCGGTGATGCGCTGACCTACGGCTTGTCCATCATCGTGATATATGTGTTGCTCGGCATGGTGGTCACTCTGATATTCGGGGCTGATTCGCTCAATGCGTTGTCGACAAGTGCGGTGTGCAACATCATCTTTTTCCTATTGCTGGTGGTGTTTGCCGTGTCGTTTTTCGGTGCGTTTGACATAACGCTGCCTTCGAAGATGGTCAACCGTATTGATGCCCGTGCTGAAAAATCTACCGGTCTGCTCGGCATGTTTTTCATGGCGTTTACGCTGACGCTTGTGTCATTCTCGTGCACAGGCCCCATTATCGGCACCCTGCTGGTGGAAGCGGCTACGTCGGGCGACAAATTCGGACCGATGGTAGGCATGTTTGGCTTCTCGCTCGCCTTGGCGATACCGTTTGCCCTTTTCGCCCTATTCCCCTCATGGTTGCAGAGCGCACCCAAGAGCGGAGGCTGGATGGGTACGGTCAAGGTGGTGCTCGGATTCATAGAGCTTGCCTTATCGCTCAAATTCCTCTCTGTGGCCGATCTGGCCTACGGCTGGCATATCCTTGACCGTGAGGTGTTCCTGTGTCTGTGGATTGCGGTGTTCGGTCTGCTTGGCGCTTACCTGATGGGATGGTTCAACTTCAAGCATTACGGACCTGCCGACTCGTCGATAGGTCTTGTACGATTTTTCCTTGCCATGGTGTCGTTTGCATTCACGATATATCTTGTGCCGGGTCTGTGGGGTGCTCCGCTCAAAGGTGTCAGCGCATTTGTTCCGCCGCTTTACACTCAGGATTTCAACCTCTACGGCGATGGCTTCAAGGAGTACCATGACTATGACGAGGGCATGGCCGTTGCCGCCCGGGAGAATAAGCCTGTATTCGTGGACTTCTCGGGCTACGGATGTGTCAACTGCCGCAAGATGGAAGGGGCAGTCCTGGACCAGCCCGATATAAAGGCCATGATTGACGATAACTTCGTGGTCATCAAGCTCATGGTCGACGAGAAGAAAGAGCTGCCACAGCCGCGTAAGGTGGTGGAAAACGGACGTGAAATCACGCTCGACACCTATGGGGAGCTGTGGAGCTATCTCCAGCGCAGCAAGTTCGGAGCCAATGCGCAGCCATATTACGTGGTGCTTGACACGCACGGGCGTCTGCTCTCCGGGCCTTACAGCTATGATGAGAATGTGGCCAAGTTCGCGCGGTTTCTTGAGCAGGGCATCAGCGGCTTCAAAAAGTAGCGGAGCGGCGGTTTTTGCGGTAGAAATTCCATAGCTTTTTGCCTATACTTCTCAGTCGGGGGCCTTGCTCGAGGTTCTCAAGGACGCTTATTGCTTCTATCAGGATATGGCCGGCGGCTCCCAATGATGTCAGCCATAGAAACGGTGGCGGCGTAGACACGCCGTTATGGCTGAGAAACAGGCAGCTGAGCACTATGGCGGTGTCTATGCCGGTCAGCATGGCCATCAGCACCAGATATGACAGGAGTTTGCCCACGGTGCGTCGCAGACCGTGGGATGTGCGTCGGATGCCGGTGCGCTTGGCTTTGCGGATGCCGCTCCACAGGTCTATGAGCACGGACATCACCACGGCGGTGTATTCCGAAGCCCCTATGATGCAGAGCTGTACTATGCAGGGCAGCGATGTGTCGGGGTCGGGCAGAAAGAGGGCTGAAACGAGAAAAGAGATGGTTTTCATGTCGTGAGCATTGATGGATGGATGGGTGGGCTCACGACAAAATTACGCCCGTAATCAGCACGCGGACGTGCGAGAATATCAGTATATGAGCATCCAGTAGGCTCCGCAGTCGCGCAGGTAGCGTATCCGTTCCCACGGTATCAGTTCGTCAGCCGGGACACGCCTGTCGGGGTCGTGACGGTACTCTATCCTGACGCTGCGGCCGCGGCATATGACGAGGCGGTGGGGCAGCACTGCGCGTGCTGTCTCGGGCTTGAGGGCGTAGCTGTAGAAGATTATCAGTATGACCGACGGGATGAGCACCATTATCAGCATAAGGGCCACAAGAGCCCATCGGATGTCATGCAGAGCCAGCGCGACTGCCGCGAGGACTATCGGGGGTGCTGCCAGTATGATGCCCCATATCCGCAGCCAGCGACCGAGCATATGGCGTACCATGGCGCCTACGGGCACTTTGAAGTAATCGGTAGTGATGCAGCCTTCGGTCACCATATCTCCTTTTTCCATTTCTGAGGCAACAATGATATGATTTTATCCACAAGCCGAGGCATCCACCGCCGCTTGTAGTGGAATACAATCGCGGCCACCAGCCATAAGGCCAAGAATGAGACGGCGATGGAGCCCCATAGCTCCGCAGAAAATCCCTGTGCTTTAAATAACCGTGCCTCAAAACCGTACATCAGGAAGCCCACTTTGCTGTCCTGGAGCAGGTAGCATCCCAAGGAGGCCACTCCGAGAAGATTGACAATTTTGTTGTGAAACGAGAAACGGATGAAAAAACACACGAAGAAAAATGCGCTCAGATTCACCAGCAGACCCTGTCGCTGATAGGGGGAGAATAGAGATTTCTGCATGTCAGGCTCGTCTACAGCTGGGAGGTGAAGCACTCCCTGCAAGGTCGCAAACAACAGGAATCCGGCAATGAGGCTCCACAGCGGCATGGCGCGGAGCGCATGCTCTCTTGCCATCCACCATCCCACCACGTAGAGCCATAGGAAATAGAACATGACATCGGCAGGGTACAGGTAGTCTTGGTAGTCGAATCCCCAGTAGTTATACATGTCATGCAGAGGGTTCTGGCCTAACCATCCGCAATAGATTCCGGCACACGTGAGCATGAGCGTCAGGAGTCTCAGCGACTTAAGGTCAAAGCGGCTCAGGCCTTTGTTGACCAGAGGGGTGAGGGTAATCAGCAGCAGATATGCCTTGATAAACCAGTAGTGGCTGCTGCCTATGGGGAATATGATGGATTTGACAAGGTCGGTCAGGGTGTGGTATTCGGCGTGGGTCTTGCCGAGCAGTGCGATAATCGCGAGTGAAAGCAGATTGAACAGCAGGACTGTCAGCCATATGTTGATGACCGATTTCCACGTGAGACGCAATCCCATGACACCTAACAGCATCACGTAAACCGACACGCAACACGAGTTGATGCCGAAGATGATTATGCCCCAGGGGTCATACAGGGAGAAGTCGGGCGCGGTCTTGGAAAATGTAAGATGCTCCATCAATATCATCGACATGGCCAGGATGCGTGCAAGCTCGATAGAGGAGTTGCGGCGCGATGAACGTGCCACGGTAGGGGTTGGGACGAGCGGAACAGCCGGGGCGGTGGCGCGTAATGCCGGAAGGCGTCGGGCTATGAAGACTGTAATCAGTAACAGAGGCTCGTAGATTAGCCATGAGATTACAGCGGCAAATGCTGTAGTCGACAGGCAGATGGTTACCACTGTGACAAGGTTGGCTTTAATCGACAGCTCTATGTCGTTCATCAGATGTGGGGCGGCAGGTCCCGTTATCAGCATGAACGTGCCGAGGATGGCGGTGGCGAGCCACGGTGGCCCCTGATACGCCCGTCGGTGCCGTGCGGCATATGCAAAAAGCAGGATGGAAGCCGTCAGGCTGAGGGCATTGTTGGCATGCCCGGAAGTGAACCAATATGTCCACGGTCCGCTCCGCCAGTCGTGGAGGTAGATTACTGCCCCAAGAACCGTGATGCACGCCACGCTGCCCATGACAAGCCATCGTGAAGGAAACCGTTTGAACCCTTGTGACGAATTAATGTAATATCCGGTTACATACAGGTATATGAAGTAGTATAGATTCCACTGCCACCATGCCAGATAATTCTCTGCCAGCCATCCGCATAGGATGACTGAAGCGGTCAGGATTATGACGAACGACCTTAGCTGGAATCTGTCAAGCGCGGCAAGCCCCCTGTTGATGAGCGGAGAGAGTATCAGCAGGAAGAGGTATCCGTGTATCAGCCGATACGGCATGGATGATACAGGGAAGAATATCATGGTAGCAGCCGTGGTCAGCAGATTTCGGTGGCTGGACGTGGCTGTGTCCCATGCCTCTATGTGCGAGCCGGCCACAGATACCAGCGCGAGATTGACCGCGTCATATGACAGCACCACTAATATCAGCATTATCAATGATTTCCATGACAGCCGCAGTCCGCAGCATCCGATGGTAAGGCAGAGGAGGTTGATGCCGATACCGAGGATGTTCTCCGCAAAGAGCAGCGTCGACGATGAGGCGTCCCAGCTGCTTCCGACGTTGAGGACTGCATACATGGCCACCGTCATCGTCACGGCGATGGCGGCTGTCACGGCAATGGATTCCTGTCTGAACGGCTGTGGGAGGGTCATCGGTGTAGAAAAGTCGTCAGGTGAACAGAGCTTTGAAGGCCTCTTCGACTTTTGACACTTCGATGCAGCGTATCTTCATCTTGGTGGTGTCGATGCCCTTGAGGTTGCCGCGAGGGATGAGGATGGTGGACATGCCGAGTTTCTCGGCCTCAAGGATGCGCTGCTCTATGCGTGTGACGGGGCGTATCTCCCCGGAGAGGCCGATTTCGCCGGCCATGCACATGTCCCTTGGCACCGCGAGGTCCACATTGCTTGACATTATGGCGGCTGTCACGGCCAGGTCAAGGGCCGGGTCGTTGACTTTTATGCCTCCGGCTATGTTGAGAAACACGTCCTTGGATACGAGGTGGAATCCGGCACGTTTCTCCAGCACAGCCAGGAGCATATTCATGCGTTTGGAGTCGAAGCCTGTGACGGCTCGCTGTGGAGTGCCGTAGGCGGCGGTGGATACAAGTGCCTGTACCTCTATCATAAATGGGCGGATGCCGTCGAGGGTGACACCCACGGCTATGCCTGACAGTTCCTCCTCCGAACGGCTCAGCAGCATCTCCGACGGATTCGCGACTTCGCGCAGACCGCGCTGGCACATCTCGTAGATGCCCAGCTCCGAGGTGCTTCCGAAGCGGTTTTTGATGCTTCGGAGTATGCGGTACATATAGTGCTTGTCGCCCTCGAAGTGCAGCACCACGTCCACTATGTGCTCAAGCACTTTCGGGCCGGCTATGCTGCCCTCCTTGGTGATATGGCCTATGAGGAGCACCGGCACTCCTGATGTCTTGGAGTAGCGCAGCAGCCGGGCGGCACATTCGCGTACCTGGCTGACGCTTCCGGCCGATGACTCTATGGCATCGGATGCTATGGTCTGTATGGAGTCGACTACGAGGAGCTGCGGCTTGACATTGTCTATGTGGTCCATGATGGTCTCCAGCGATGTCTCGCACACGATATAGCAGTTTTCGCTAAGCCGTCCGAGGCGTTCGGCCCGCATCTTGAGCTGGGCTGCGCTTTCCTCGCCTGACACGTAGAGTATGCGGCGGCTCTTGATTGACAGCACGTTCTGCAACACGAGCGTGGATTTACCTATGCCCGGCTCGCCGCCTATCAGCACCATCGAGCCGGTCACAAGGCCTCCGCCAAGCACACGGTTAAGCTCGTCGGAGGGCATGTGTATGCGTTCTTCGTCGCTGTGGGGTATCTCAGAAACTTTGACAGGACGGCTCTTCAGCTCCCGGGAGGCCAGCGGAGCCTTTGACGACGAGGGTATGACACGTTCCTCGACCATGGTGTTCCATTGGCCGCACTGGGGGCATCTTCCCTCCCATTTCGGTGACTCCGCGCCACATTCGGTGCAGAACCATGCTGTCTTGATTTTCTTTGCCATAGCATCACAAAGATAGCGAATATGTGGGAAAAGATGTAACTTTGCCTCTAAAATAGACTGGTCATTATGAAATCACAGCAGCAGATTGTAGGCGAACTTGTAGGTGTGGGCGTGGCTAAGACGGCTTATCCGCCGATGCAGAAATTTGTGCGGACGTTGATGGCCGGAGCTTTTATAGCTCTGGGAGGCATCCTGTCGGTGGTCGCGTCGGCCGGCTTTGCCGACAATCCGTCGGCTCAGAAAATCGTTTCGGGGCTGGCGTTCCCTATAGGGTTGCTGCTGACGGTGGTTTTCGGGGCCGAACTGTTCACTGGCAATTGTGCCGTGCTGATGCCTGGAGCCATCAGGGGGAGCCTGTCTGTAGGTCAAGTGATTGGGAATCTTGCGGCGGTGTGGGCAGGTAATTTTGTCGGGGCGTTGGCCGTTGTCGCTCTGATGGTCATGGGCAGCGGACTGCTTGACGCGGCTCCGTTTTCATCGGTGATAGTGAAGATGGCCGACATGAAGGTGTCATTGGACCCCATGACGGCTTTCTGGCGCGGTATAGGGTGCAACTGGCTCGTCTGTCTGGCCATATGGCTTGCACTGACCTCTGACAGTCTTGTCGGTAAGGCGGTCGGTTGCTGGATTCCTGTGGCGGCATTCGTGATTCTCGGTCTTGAGCACTCCGTGGCCAACATGTTTTTCATCCCTGCCGGCATGTATGTGTCAGGCTGCTGGGATTTTGCCGCACTCATCGGCAATCTCCTTCCTGTCACCCTCGGCAACATCGTCGGCGGCTCTCTCTTTGTAGGCTGCCTCGCCGCATGGCTCTACCGCCCGAAGGAGTGAGGTGCGGCGGATGATGCGTAGGCTTAATGAATAAAAAAAAAGATGATGAAGCGGAAAGCTTCATCATCTTTGGGCTTTTGTAGTTGGTCGGGGTGACTAGACTCGAACTAGCGACCTCACGCCCCCCAGACGCGTACTCTAACCAACTGAGCTACACCCCGATTTTGTTTTCAAAAGCGATGCAAAGGTAAGGAGTTTTGCGGAATGATGCAATACCTCGCGCCAAAAATTATCACATTTTAACAGAACCGCGGATTCAATAGGGTGCACCGAGGTCTGCGCTCCTGCAGGTGAGTGTTTTGCAACATGGCTCTGACTGTCGAGGCGCCCTATGATTTGGGGGCGAGAAAACGGCGCATGCTGTCGGTGGGCAGTCCGCGGCGTCGGGCGTAGTCTTCAAACTGCTCCCGGGTTATCTCTCCTACGCTGAAATACCGGGCTTCGTCGCGGATGATGAAGAAGCCGGTTGTGGTGGCCTGGGGGTAGAGTGCTCCGTTTTCGGTATATGAGATTCCCAGCGATTTGTAGTCAAGCAGTTTGTCGGCCTCAAATATGAGCGATTGGTCGGGCATGGACTGGTAGCCGATGGCCGGACGTATGCCGCGACCCTGGGAGATGCGCTGGTGGAGCATCTCTGTGGCCGCCTCGGCGAGCCTGTCGGCTATGGACTGGTGGAGCATCGCCGAAAATTCGTCGCCTGATGCGCGTCGTGATTCTATGCGGTCCTGGATGTCGGTACCGGCAGTGCATGTGAAGAATGTCAGGCGGTCAGGAGGGCACTGCGCACCGTCGGGAGCCTCGGCGATGAAATCGGCCAACGCTAATCTCGGCTGATTGCCGGCATCGGTCTGCTGGCGCAGGGTGGGGAACACCACTTCCTCGTTGTCCTTATAGATGATTATGTCGTTGCCTCTGGAGGCGGCGGCATAGGTGGCTGTGCGCACTCTTATGCCTTGCGGAATGCTCTCCGTCAGGCTGTCGAGCAGACGGTTTGCCTCCTTGATGAGCTGCATGGCCTCCGCTCCCTTCATGCGCTTGTCCTCGGGCAGTGAGGCGAGCCACTGTGCGCGGCAGTGGTCGCAGCCTTTGATGTCGGTCATGGATGCCAGCGATGCGTCCAATCCCCATGCTATGAGGAAAGCGCGCCAGTTGATATATCCGCGAACCTCTGAAATCGGGAAATGATGGTCGGCCACCCCTACAGGGAGGGGAGATGAGAGGGTGCCGTCGGTAGGAGCCTTGTGGCGCAGTGAGTTTGCTTTGTCAAGAGTCAGAAGTGTTGCTGAAGGTGTGGCATGTGAGGCTCTCAGTCGGGCCTGTTGCTCCTGAAGGGCTCGGATGGCTTCCTGTCGGGTGGCCGGATTGAGCCATTGACGCGCTACGACAGGGAGTTGGGCGGCATCGACTGTGTGGAATACCTGTCCGCTGTAGCCCGGGGCTATGCGGACGGCTGTGTGTATGGCCGATGTGGCCGCTCCACCTACGAAAAGAGGTATCTGCAAGCCCTCGCGCTCCATCAGTGCGGCAAATGCCTGCATCTCGTGGAGCGAAGGGGTAATCAGACCGCTCAGGCCTATCATGTCCGCTTTGAAATCGCGTGCATGGGCGAGGATTGTCTCTGCCGGAACCATCACCCCGAGGTCATCGACACGGAAACCGTTGCAGCGGAGTATGATGGCCACGATGTTCTTGCCTATGTCATGCACATCGCCCTTGACGGTAGCGAGCACTACACGCGGAGCATCTGATGACTGGTCGGAGATGCCGGAAGCCGATGCCTGTTCGATGTAGGGTGTCAGCCATTTGACGGCCTCCTTCATGGCTCCGGCGCTCTTGACCACCTGGGGGAGGAAGATGCGGCCGTCGGCAAACAGGCGTCCCACCTCGTTCATCCCGGCCATCAGGCTGCCGTCGACAATCTCCATGGCCGATTTCCCGGCTGTGATTTCGCTCTGTAGCAGCGTCTCTATGCCGTCGTGGCGGCCACGCACTATCATGTCGGCTATCTGCTCGGAGGCTGTTTTGGGCGCGTCGGAGGCTTTTGGTGCAGCTGCCGGACTTTTGGCTGCTGCCGTGGAAGCCAGGATGTCGGCGGCTATCTCAACGAGGGTGTCTACTGCGTGGGGGGAGTCGTTGAGCAGCACATGGTCAACCGTCTCGATGAGGCGGCTGTCGAAGTCATCGGCTGTCTTCATGGCCGACGGATTGACGATACCCATGTCAAGTCCCTCGGCGAGGGTGATGAAGCGCGTGTGCATGGCTTCGCGGACCGTGTTGTTGCCGCGGAATGAGAACGACAGATTGCTTATGCCGCCGCTGACATGCACCCCGGGCATTTCGGCCTTGATGGATTTGCTGGCCTCGATGAATGCGCGTCCGAAATCGTTGTGGGCTTCTATGCCGGTCGCAACGGCGAGCACGTTGGGGTCGAATATTATGTCACACGGCTGCAGTCCGGCTTTGTTGATGAGCAGGTCATACTGCCGGCGCACCACCTCCATCTTGCGCCCGTAGGTGTCGGCCTGGCCTGTCTCGTCCATCGCCATCACCACCACGGCGCATCCCATGTCACGTATCTCGCGGGCGTGGCGCAGAAATGCGTCCTCACCCTCCTTCAAGGATATGGAGTTGACTATGCCGCGTCCGCGCAGGTGCTTCATACCCTCGGCGATAGCATCCCAGTTGCTGGAGTCAATCATCACCGGGACGGTGGAGGTCACGCTGTCGGCGGCGAGAAGTTCAAGGAAACGGCCCATCTCGCGAGGGGCGTCCAGCATGGCATCGTCAACGTTGACATCTATGACCGCCGCACCAGCGATGACCTGCGAACGGGCTATGTCTATGGCCTCGTCGAGTTTGTCCTCCTTGATGAGGCGCAGGAACTTGCGGCTACCGGCCACGTTGCACCGTTCGCCTATCTTGACGAAATCGCCGCCATTGGCAGGTATGTCGGTCAGTTGCAGCCCGGCCAGGCGCATATGGTCGTCGGCATCAGGGATAGGGCGTGGAGAAGCGGAGGCAGCTAAAGAGGCGAGGGCGCGTATGTGCTCCGGGGTGGTGCCGCAGCAGCCGCCTATGATGTTGAGCAGCCGAGCGTCAAGCAGCGGACTGATGGCCTCGGCCATCTTTTCGGGAGTCTCGTCATAACCGCCTGATTCATTGGGAAGTCCGGCGTTGGGGTAGAAGCTCACCGCACAGGGCACCGTGTCAAGCATCTTGATATACGGTATGAGCTGGTCGGCTCCGAATCCGCAGTTGAGTCCGATTGAGAGCGGTTCGGCATGGGCCACCGAGGCCACGAACGCCATCAGCGTCTGTCCGGCGAGTGTGCGCCCGTTTTCGGTAAGTGTGGCCGAAATCATTATCGGTATTCTGCGCCCTGCGGCTTTCATGGCCTGTATGGCGGCATATATGGCCGATTTGGTGTTGAGGGTGTCAAAGCAGGTCTCAAACAGCAGAGCGTCCACGCCGGCATCTATCAGTACGGCTATCTGGCGGCGGTAAGCGTCGGTCAGCCTGTCCCATGTCAGAGGGTCGTCATCGCCGAGGCTCGATGCCATCGACAGGGATTTGTTTGTGGGTCCGATGCTCGCGGCAATCCATTTCGGTGACTCGGGATGGTCAGCGCGATACTCCTCGATGGCTTCACGCGCCACTTTGACGGCAGCGCGGTTGATTTCCTCGACATGCGCGTCCAGGCCGTACTCGGCCAGCGAGAGGCTGTTGGAGCTGAACGTGTTGGCGCATATGATGTCGGCCCCGGCCTCTAAATACGCCCGGTGTATGTCGCGTATGACATGGGGGGCGGTCAGTGACAGCACGTCGTTGCACCCGGTCAGGTTACATGGATGCTCGGCAAATGCCTTGCCGCGGAAATCGGCCTCCGAGAGGGCACGGGTCTGTATCATGGTGCCCATGGCTCCGTCAAGCACGAGCACGCGCCGTCTGACCGTTTCGGCCAGCAGAGCGGCGTGACCTTCGTAGGCCATCTGTCTTATATCCTGTAGATTATCGGTTGGTGCCATATGCGTAACTGTTAGGTCGGTTATATGAGTTGCAAAGTTACATAAAAAATGTCCCTACACATCGGCGTGCGGGGACATTTATCCTCATTTATATAACATTTTATACACACATCAGTGACATTCCGTTAATTTTCATTCACATCCCTTGAACCATTGTTCGTCAGTCACTGAATCTTCGGCGAGTTCTGTCGATGCCTCGTTGCCGTATTCCTCATCGTGCTGTGAGCGGTCGAGTCCTATTTCCTCGCTGTGGCGTGAGACACGCATCGGTATCATCTTGTTGGTCAGCCAGTAGAGCGCATAGCTCACCACGAAGGTATAGGCGCACACCACAACCAGCGCGAGTATGTGCATCCAGAAAAATTCATTGTGGCTGATCATGTCAGGGTCCTGCTTGGCGAAATAACTGTAGGCAAAGATGCCGGTGAATACGGTGCCGAGGATGCCGCCGAGGCCGTGGGTGGGGAACACGTCGAGGGCGTCGTCAAACGAGTGTGTGCGGCTCTTCCATGTCACTGCGAGGTTGCAGCAGAGCGTGATGACAAATGAGATGAAGATGCTCTGGCCTACTGTCACCCAGCCGGCACACGGTGTGATGGCCACAAGGCCTACCACGGCTCCGATGGCTGCGCCCATGGCCGACGGTTTGTGCCCGCGCAGGGCGTCGAATACCACCCATGTCACCATGGCGGTGGCGGCTGCGGTGTTGGTGTTGAGGAATGCCGATACTGCCACTCCGTCAGCTGCGAGCGAGCTGCCGCCGTTGAATCCGAACCAGCCGAGCCACAGCAGGGCGGCTCCGAGAAGCACAAACGGCACATTGGCCGGCTTGGAGTCCTTGGTGTTGGTGCGTTTGCCTAAGAAGAGTGCACCGGCCAGGGCGGCTACGCCTGATGCCGCGTGGACCACGATGCCACCGGCGAAGTCATGCACGTGCCACTTGGCCAGCAGTCCGTCGGGGTGCCATGTCACATGGGCCAGAGGGCAGTAGACGAATATGACCCACAGGATCATGAATATCAGGTACCCCGAGAAGCGCACACGCTCGGCAAAGGAGCCGGTGATAAGCGACGGGGTGATGATGGCGAATTTCATCTGAAACAGGGCAAACAGTGCCAGAGGTATGGTGGTGGTTGCCAGGCCTATCGAGCCTCCGACTTCGGTGGCTATGCGTTCGCTCTCGGCGGCGGTGACGTTCTGCACGCCTACGTTGTTGAACATGAAGAAGTCCACCGGGTTGCCTATGATATGCAGCCAGTCGTCGCCGAAAGCGAGGCCGAAGCCGAAAACAACCCATATGACGCTCACGACGCCCATGACTATGAAACTCTGGAGCATCGTGGAGATGACGTTTTTGGCCCTTACCATGCCGCCGTAGAAAAACGACAGACCCGGGGTCATCATCAGCACGAATATCGTGGCTGTTATCATCCATGCCACATTGGCGTAGATGTTGTCGTTGGGAAGGTCGAAGTTGCCTTCACGGGGGGATACAAACAAACCTAATACAGAGATGAATGCTGTCAGCGCAAACAGGATAATCCAGCGCTTCTTAATCCTTTTTCTTGTAGAAATTGATTCCATAGAGCAAAATGTTATGTTGTGACACTGCAAAGTAAGCAATATGAAATCAAAAATACAAATATAATAGCAAAAATCTTTCAAAAAATATATTACAAAAGAAATTTGCTATTGCACATCTTTCAATCAGGACAATATCTGTCAGTTTTTATGAAAATTTATTAAATTTGCCACCATGATTCTTAACAATTCGATAATCAAGACCGTCGCATCCCTTGACAAGGCGTCGCACCGCCGTCGCGAGGGACTGTTTGTGGTGGAAGGCGCCAAGGCTGTCGGCGATACGCTGGGGCATTTTGAGCTGTATATGCTCGCATGCACCGCTGCCTGGGAGGAGGAAAACAAGGATTGGCTGAAAGGCGTTGAGGTCACTCGCGCCACGGCACGCGACCTGTCACGCATGAGCCATCTCTCCACTCCGTCCGAGGTGATGGCTGTGTACCGTCTGCCGCAATACTCTGAGGAGGGGATGCCACGGCGTGGCGGATTGATATTGGCTCTTGACACCATACAGGATCCCGGAAATCTCGGCACGATAATACGCACTGCCGACTGGATGGGGGTCCGCGACATCATCGCGAGCCGCGAGACCGCCGACTGCTTCGCGCCCAAGGTCGTGCAGGCCACGATGGGCAGCATTGTGCGCGTCAGGGTGCATTACTGCGACCTGCCTGACGCTCTCGCCCGGCTCAGGGAGGAAGGGATGCCTGTCTACGGCACGGTGCTCGGAGGTGATGACCTCTATGCGTCGGCGCTGCCTGATGAGGCTGTGATTGTGGTGGGAAATGAGGGGAAGGGCATATCTGCCGGGGTGCTCGCGCAGGTCAACAGGCGTGTGACCATCCCGTCGTATCCACGGGGCGGAGCCGACCATGGCGAGTCGCTGAACGCAGCCATAGCCACGGCCATCACTTTGGCCGCGTTCCGCTTCCATTGATATATCATATATATGTGTGATAGGGGAGATGCCTCAACGCGACTTGTGGCGCATGTTGAGCTTGTCGGCGAGGTAGACGCCGAGGAGGATGAGGATGCACCCTGCCACCCCTATGACCGTGATGGGCTGTGACAGCACTATGGCCGAGAATACGAGGGTGATGACAGGCTGGAAATAGAGGTAGTTGTTGGTCTTGATGACTCCGAGCTTCCCTACCGCCCATGACCATGCCACGAAGGCGGCGGCGGTGCAGCAGAGTGTAAGAAACAGGAAGTTGCCCCATACGGCGGGCACGGTCCACGCATGCCATTCAAATTTCTCGGATGAGAAGACGGCAAACGGAAGCGAGGTCACCAGACCGTAGAAAAACATCTTGCGTGTGACGAATGCTGCATCGTAGAATGCCTGTACTTTTCTGAGTATCAGCGTGTAGATGGCGAAACTCAATGCTGCGGCCAGGGCGAGGAAGTCGCCCAGCGGATTGACTTTCATCACGAAGCTGCTGTTGAATATGACCAGGGCAACGCCTATGAGCGCCACCATGGACCCGGCGTAGGCGCCGCGTGACGGACGGTCGTCGCGGTATATGAGTCCGGCAAGCAGCATGGTCAGCATCGGGGGCAGCGAGGTGATGAGCGACACGTTGGTGGCGAGGGTGTACTCCAGGGCGAAGTTTTCGGCCAGATAGTACACCGTGCAGCCGCAGATGCCACACACGGCAAACAGCAGCTCGTCCCTGATGCTCAGCGACATAAACCGCTTGTGGCTGATGATGAGCATCAGCAGATATGCTGCCAGGAAACGCGCATAATAGATCTCTACCGGGCCGATGCCGTTGTCCATGATGACTCGCGTCGACACGAAGCTGACACCCCACACCACCACGACAAGCGCGGCGCACAGGTGCACCAATAGCGATGAGTTAGCTGATTTGCGTGTTTCGGCCATAGTATGTGTGATGCCGCCGCCAGGTTATGTTGGCGCAGCCGGTAAGGTTGTTAAGGCTTTACAAATTTAGTTATATTCCGTAAAATGCCAAAGCTGTCTGTCTCAGTTGTTGAAAAAAATTCTCAACTTTATGCCCTCAATCCACGTTGTAAGGATATATATAAAGTCCCGACTATTTATTTAACCCTTAATTCATATCTACGATGAATAAGTTAGCAAAGAATCTCGGAATCTCCTCTCTCGCGGCCGCTATGGTCATCAGCCTCGGCGGTTGCTCGTCAATGACCAACACCGGCAAGGGTGCCCTCATAGGCGGTGGCGGCGGCGGTGCTGTCGGAGCCGGTATAGGTGCGCTCATAGGCGGCGGCAAGGGTGCAGGTATCGGTGCTGCCATCGGTGCTGCCGTAGGTGCCGGCGCAGGTGCCCTGATAGGCCGCAAGATGGATAAGCAGAAAGCCGAGCTCGAGAAGCAGCTCGCCGACGCGGCCAAGGTCGAGAGCGTGACCGACTCCAACGGTCTCCAGGCTATCCGTGTCACTTTTGACAGCGGCATCCTCTTCCCGACCAACGGCACTACTCTCAATGCCTCTTCCAAGGCCGACCTGTCGAAGTTTGCTACTTCGCTGATCCAGAACCCCATGACCGATGTGCGCATCTACGGTTTCACTGATGACACCGGCACTCTCGCAGTCAACCAGCGTGTATCTACCGGACGTGCCGATGCCGTGCGTAACTACCTGCTCAACAGCGGCGTGGCTTCAAGCCGTCTCTATGCCGAAGGTCTCCCCATGACCGACTATGTGGCATCAAACGCCACTCCCGAGGGCCGTGCACAGAACCGCCGTGTCGAAATCTACATCCTCGCCAACAAGCAGATGGTGCAGGAGGCTGAGAACGGCACACTCAAATAACACTCACTCTCTCTCTGACCCACGACCTCATATGTGATTCACTTTATTTATCAATATCCCCAGGGCCGGACTCTCCGATTCACGGAGTCCGGCCCATTTTTGTTTCCTTTTTGTCTTTTTATTTAACGATTTTGCCAATCCGTTAACCTTTTTGTTGTCCAAGGGGTTATATTTGTGACGCATGTCTGATGAGATGTGCCATTTGTCACATACATTCCATGAATCCTGTCACCACTTTCTACACAGATATCTAATATTTGCGATATGCCACGTTTGATTACCTTGATTTTGCTCTGTGTGTCGTTGTTGCCGCCATGTGTGTCGGCGCAGACGCCCATGACTCTGCAGCAGTGCCGTGACCTGGCCATTGCCAACAGCAAGCAGTCACGCATCCACGATGCGGAGTTGCAGGCTGCCGAATATACCAGGCGACAGGCC
This sequence comes from uncultured Bacteroidales bacterium, assembly GCA_900539915.1. Taxonomy (GTDB): domain Bacteria; phylum Bacteroidota; class Bacteroidia; order Bacteroidales; family Muribaculaceae; genus Amulumruptor. Next base: position 31,605 of record UQDU01000007.1, read on the forward strand.
CGGGCTGCCTATCTGCCGGCCATAGATTTCTCCGGAGCATACGTGTATAACCAGAAAAACCTCTCTGTCATCTCTGAGGACGCCTATCTGCCGGTCAAGTCGTTTGACCTCGCCTCCCAGGGCTACCAGTTTGATGTGGTCAAGAACCCCTACACCGGGCAGCCTGTCATAGTCGACGGCAAACCGATACCCTCGCAGGTGGCTCTGCTCCCCAAGGAGGCTCTGACTTTTGACATCCACAATGTGTTTGCCGGGGCTCTGACCCTTACGCAGCCTATATTCATGGGCGGCAAGATTGTGGCTCTCAACAAGTTGGCCGATGCTGGCAAGGAGGCCGCCGCTGCCATGCGTGACCGCGCCGATGACAATATCGTCTACGATGTGGATGCCGCCTATTGGCTCGTGGTGTCGCTCAAGGCCAAGGAGAGGCTGGCGGTCAGCTATGTGGAGCTGCTCGACACTCTCCGCTACAATGTAACCCGGCTGCTTGACGAGGGCATGGCCACAAAGGCCGATCTGCTCAGCGTCGATGTCAAGCTCAATCAGGGTCAGGTGGACCTGACCAAGGTGACCAACGGCCTCTCGCTGGCGCGTATGGCTCTGGCCCAGAAATGCGGTCTGCCCATCGACTCTCCTATGGTGCTTGCCGACGAAAACGGCGAAGTGGCTGTCGGCATGGCCGACGAGGTGGTGCCTCCGCTCGACATGTCGGCGGTCTACGAGCGGCGCAATGACCTGCGTGCGCTCCGTGCGGCTGTCAAGGCGAGCGATGCCGAGAGCTCGGTGGCGTTGTCGTCCATGCTCCCCAACATAGCCCTGGTGGGGGCGTACTCGTTCTCCACCCCCAACATGTTCGACGGCTTCAAAAACAAGGTCGGCGGCATGTTCTCTATCGGCGTCATGGCCACCGTGCCGCTCTGGCATTGGGGCGGCAACTACTACAAGTACAAGGCAGCCAAGACGCGCTCCCGCATAGCCTCCCTGGAGGTAGAGGATGCCAAGGAGCTGATAGACCTCCAGGTGCATCAGGCTCATTACAAGATGCAGGAGGCCATCAAGACCTATCACACAGCGGTTGAGAATATGTCCAAGGCCGATGAAAACCTCCGCTGCGCCACTCTCGCCTACCGCGAGGGGGTCTCTACCACCGACTTGGTCATGGAAGCCCAGACAGCGTGGCTCAAAGCCGCCTCTGAGGAGATAGACTCGCGCATCGACGTCCGCCTCTGCCACGTCTATCTCGACAAGGTTCTCGGCATTCTCTCCACCCCGGCCGAATAATATCTTATAAGTCTTATAAGAAATTACCCCATCCATAAAGAAATAAATAACCACACCTTATATATAATATACAGCCATGTCATCCAATCCCCAAGACCCCGTGCGCCGCGAGGAGCGCATACTGACTTTTGCCATCATAGGCGTGCTCGTTGCCGCCGTCATCATAGCCGTGGTGGGCTTCCTGTTCCTGCGCCATCCGGCCGACATCATCGAGGGACAGGCCGATGCCACCAGCATCCGCATCTCGGGCAAGCTCCCCGGACGTGTGGCCACGCTCTACGTCCATGAGGGCGACATGGTGCATGCCGGCGATACCCTCGTCCACATCCACTCGTCGGTGGTCGACGCCAAGCTCGCCCAGGCCGAAGCGATGAAGAAGGCTGCCGCGGCCTCTAACCGTGCCGTGGATGCCGGCGCCCGTAAGCAGACCATCCAGTCGGCCCGTGACCTCGTGGCTCAGGCCGAAGCCGCCGAGGGCATAGCTCGCAAGACCTATGAGCGTCTGGAAGCTCTCTGCCGCGACGGTGTGGTGTCGAAGCAGAAGCGTGATGAGGCCAAGGCTGCCTATGATGCCGCCGTGGCTGGCACTTCGGCTGCACGCTCGCAGCTCAGCCTCGCACAGGCCGGCGCACGTGAGGAGGACAAGGAGGCTTCGGCTGCCATGGTGGGCGTGGCCTCGGCCGGAGTAGGGGAGGTGCAGGGCATCCTCGAGGACCAGTATCTCCTGGCCCCCTGCGACGGACAGATTGACCAGATATATCCCGAAGTGGGCGAACTCGTCAGCATGGGCGCCCCCATCATGTCGCTGCTGCGCATATCCGACAAGTGGGTGACATTCAACGCCCGTGAGAAATACCTCAACGACCTCCCCCTCGGCAAGGAGATAACCGTCAAAATCCCGGCCCTCGACATGAAGGAGGTCAAGGCGCGTGTCTACTACGTCCGTGACCTCGGCAGCTACGCCACATGGCACGCCACCAAAGCCACCGGCGACTGGGACTCCAAGACCTTCGAAATCAAGGCACGCCCCCTCGACTCCATCCCGGCCCTCCGCCCCGGCATGACCGTCCTCTACTACCCCGACTAACCCCCCCTCAAAAAGCCCTATAAGACTTATAAGATTTATAAGACTTATAAGACCTTATCCCCACTCATAATAGTCCTATGTCATTCCTGACTGCATTGAAGCAATCGCTCGTCCTCGGATGCCGACGGCTCGTCAGCCGCAAGGTCTACTTCGGCCTGATGGTGTTCGTGCCTGTCGGATTCACGTTCTTTTTCGTCGACCTCCTCCACGAAGGGCTCCCCCTGCGTGCCCCGGTGGCCGTTGTCGACCTCGACGATTCGTCGCTTTCGCGCCGTGTCATCCGCAACCTCGGGGCCTCGGAGCTGGTCGACATATCCTATCGGGCGTCATCCTATGCCGAGGGGCTCGAATTGGTCAAGAGCGGCAAGGTCTACGGCTTCTTCGTCGTGCCGCGTGACTTCATGCAGAAGGCCGTGGGCGGTCGGGAGACGTCGCTGTCGTTCTACTCCGACCTGGCTTTCTTCGTCCCGGGAACCCTTACCTACAAGGGCTTCATGTCTACCGCCGTCACTGCCTCGGGCGGCCTGGTCAAGACCACCCTGACCGGCTCAGGGCTCCTTGACGACCGTGCCGCCGGAGTGATGCTCCAGCCCATGGTGGTCGACACTCATCTCATCCACAACCCCTGGACCAACTATTCCTACTACCTCTCCAACTCCTTCATCCCCGGCATGTTTGCCCTGGTGATATTTCTCATCACCTGCTTCTCCGTCACCACCGAAATCAAGCAGGGCACCTCTCCGCGCTGGCTCGCGGCCTCGGGAGGCAACATCTACATCGCCACCTTCGGCACCCTCGCCCCCCAGACACTCATCTTCACCATACTCGGGTGGGCCATGCAGGCGGTGTTCTACCGCATCTGCGACTTCCCCCTCCACTGCCACCCCCTCCACATGCTCTCGGCGTGGTTTCTGATGGTCGTGGCCTGTCAGGCATTCGCCCTGTTTGTGACGGCGATATTCTGCAACATGCGCCTCGCCCTCTCCACCCTCAGCCTCCTCGGCATCCTGGCCTTCTCGGTTACCGGCTTCTCGTTCCCCGTGCCCCAGATGTATCCGGCCGTGGGTGTGTTCTCCTATCTCTACCCGGTGCGCTGGTACTTCCTCATCTACATCGACCAGGCCCTCAACGGCATCCCCATCTACTACTCGCGCTTCTACTATATCATCCTCCTCCTCTTCACCCTGCTGCCCCTCGCGTCGCTCTGGAAGCTGCGCCGCCACTGCCTACGCCCCGTATATCTCCCCTGAAAATCCCCCACCATCATGTTCTCCTGGTTCCGCTCAGTCTATCTCGTATGCCGCCGTGAATTCCGCCTGGTGTTCACCGATCCCGGTGTGATGCTTTTCTTCCTCTTCCTGCCCACGGTCTATCCCGTCATATACACGCTTATATATAACCCCGAGGTGGTCCGCGAGACCCCGGTGGCAGTCGTCGACAACTCGCGCACCGCCGCCTCGCGCCGGCTTGCGCGTTCCGTCGACGCGCTCCCCTCGGCACGTGTAGCCGGCTATGCCTCCTCGCTCAGCGAGGCCCGGGAGTGGTGCGCGTCCCATGACTGCTACGCCGTCATAGAGATACCGCGTGACTATGACCGCCGCATAGGCCGCTCCGAACAGGCCGTGGTCAGCTTCTACTGCGATGCCTCCCTGCTGCTGCGCTACCGCGCCCTGCTGCTCGACCTCACCCAGCTCCAGATAGCCTTCGACGCCGACATCCGTCAGCAAGCCATCGACATCATAGGCGAGCCGGCCTATGCCGCCATGGGCACATCCTCCACCGTAGGCACCAACCCCGTCTTTATCGGCGACACCTCGCAGGGCTTCGCCTCCTTCGTCATCCCCGGCATCCTGATGCTCATCATCCAGCAGAGCCTCATCCTCGGCATCACCATGCTCGCCGGCGGCAGGGCAGAGCGCCGCCGTGCCCACGGCGGCGTGGACCCCCTCGGAGTCGCCGCCGGACCCATGGCCACCATCACAGGCCGACTGATCTGCTACCTGCTCATCTACCTCCCCATGGTCATCTACGACGTGCTCTGGATACCCAACATGTTCGCCCTCCCCGACTCGGGCAGCTTCATCGACTACATGCTCTTCCTCCTGCCCCTGCTCGTCAGCTCGTGCATGCTCGGCATGACCCTCGAAGTGTTCGTCACCGAGCGCGAGACCTCCCTCCTCGTCATCGTCTTCACCAGCGTAGTGTTCCTCTTCCTGACAGGCCTCACATGGCCCCTCTACGCCATCAGCGGCTTCTGGCGCGCCCTCGCCTCACTCGTCCCGGCCACCTGGGGCATCCAGGGCTTCGTCCGCCTCCTCTCCGACGGCTCCTCCCTCGCCGCCGTAGCCACCCCCTACATCTACATGTGGCTCCTCGCCGCCCTCTACGCCCTCACCGCCTGGCTCCTCCACCGCGCCTACAAGCCCGGCCGCCTAATCCGCGCATAACCGCGCCTAACTTCGTATAATTCTTATAATTCGTATAATTCTTATAAGACTTATAAGATTTATAAGAATTTATAAGATTTATCCCCCCGGATTACCCCTCAGATTTATTTTTTACATCAGAGGCATCAGATTTTCCATCCTTGATGCCATCTGATTCGGATATTATCATTATCTTGGCCCCATCACCTCCCAAACCACATCATTATGGAGCCGATGAAGCAGTTTCTGAAGATTTCGGGCGACTACACCAACTGGAATGTCTATCGCAAGTCGCTTATCGTCTGCGATGTCACCGAGATGTTCATCCGCCGCTATTCGCTGCGGCTGACGCGCACCGCTGACCAGATGCGCCAGGCAGCCCGCTCCTGCAAGCAGAACCTTGTGGAAGGCATCACCGATGCCACCGTATCGCTGGAGATGGGCATACGCCTTGTGGGCATCGCGCGAGGGTCGGCACGTGAGCTGCTTGAGGACTATGGCGACTACCTGCGCCAAAACAGGCTCGTGACATGGGGCAGCTCCGACATCCGTACCCTGCAAGCCCGATACTACTGCCGCCTCTATGACGACCCGGCGCAATTCGTCGGCAAATGCACCCTGCGCACCGATGAAACCGTAGCCAACATCATGCTTACCCAGCTGCATCAGCTCGACCACATGCTTGGAGCCGTCCTCCGCAAGATGGAGGAAGCCTTCATCAGCCAGGGCGGCATCAAAGAACAGATGTCGCAGGTGCGACGCGACTGGCGCCGCCGCAACGGCGGCCAGTGACCTCCGCGATAGAATCTCCCCACCCCCTCCGCGCCCCAATTCGGTTAATTTCTGTTAAATATCTTTAACCGCTGGCTGGATATTATAACACTTATAGCCACTTTTTGTATATTTGTAGGTGCAATCCTGTGCTAAATTTTGGGATAATCGGGGATATTTATAACTTGATAATGACGGCAATCCGTGGCTGTGGGTCTGGGGCCGTCGCCGCTGATTCCATTTTTGCCGCACCGGAGAGCGCACCGCTTATCGGTGCTTCTTTTTATGTAAAAGCCTATAGCTCAATCACTTATATATTTTAACCATTAAATTATATTTGCACGTTAATCATCTAAATCACTTCTTAATCATCCTCTGCTAAATAATTCATGGCCGCCACCGTCGCTGCATGCAGCGGCACCGGCCGGCCGACCGTCCCCCTTCCGTGGGGCGGATCTCTCCATCCGAATCATGTCCCTGCCGCACTGCGGCCCCGGGAGTCCACACCTGAGGACGCGCCATCACCTCTCCCCGGCACCCCCGAGATAAGTATAAGCCTTATCCCCCCGAAGCGAGGACCCCTGAAATCTCATAAAAATCAATCAAAAAAACAATCAATCAAACAAACCAATTAACTAACAATAAAACCAACTCATTATGAAGAAATTTCTTACATTCTTCGCTATGATGTTTGCGTTGCTTGGTTTCTCCCCGGCTATCCATGCCGACTGGACTTTCTATGTGGATACCAGTAATAATGGGTGGTCAGATGCCTACATCCAAGTTGGTAATGACACCGCATGGTACAGTGATTACCATGGAAATGTTGTGCCAAATACTAATGGCAAGGTGTATAAATTTTACGTACAGGGATGGAGTGATCTGACTAGGATTCATTTTGCTCCAACGCCAGGGCATTTAACGCAAAAAACAGATGGTACAAATGGTAACGGGTCATATACAATAGGCAATCCCGAAAATTTATGGAAAGCTGTCAATAACCGTTGCTATGTGCTTAATTCCGGCAATGGCTCATCTAGTTGTAGAGATAACTATACACCCCCGACTCTTCCGTACATCTTCATCGACGGTGCTTCGCATCCGTTTGAGGCGGAAGGCTCTAATTGGGTCTATAAAATAGATGCCTCTACAGCGGCTAAAGAGTTCCGTCTCCAGAAGGATGACAATACGACTGCGCTTGGTACTAATGTCTCTAGTGTGGCTCTTGTCCCAAATGGATGTGGATACACTGCAACGACCAATATCAGCTCTTATACTTCGACGTCACTCAGCCTTTATGGTAATTTCTCGGGGCGACTTACAGTAGATGCAGGTTACGTATATACGTTGACCATCAATAGCGGTCTGTCGCAGTTGACCATGTCAAAGACTGAGACTAAGCCGGCTACTCCCGTGCTTCCTCCAACCGCCACTGACAACAAGATTGTCATTCCGGCAGTTTCAGGTGCTCAGATTTACTATACCGAGACCACTGAGGGAGACCCCTCTACTTCCACATGGACTCCGTATCCTGAAGGTGGTATCCCCGTCGAGAACCACCATATGACCATCCGTGCGGCTGCTTACAAAGCAGAACTCGGAGATAAGGCTTGGTCAGATGTGACTGTCCAAAAAACCTATGCCTACGTCGTTAATGTGGTACCCAACATTGAGATCGATGTCCACACAGGTATAGCAACCATCACGGCTGACCTCAGCAAGATTCCTGCCAGCGCCAACGCTAAGATACTCTACTCTTGCGGTCCTGCCGCTCCCGGCAAGGTATATAGCGCCCCTGTTGACATGGCTACCGAGTGCACTGTCGAAGGCGCTACCCGCTATCCCATCAAGGCCCTCGTGCGTGCATGGGGTGGAGGCGATGACTATACCACTAAAGTAGAAAACCAGACCATCGACTCCGACGTCCGCAACGCCCAGTGGGTTGGCCCGGCTGCCGTACGCCGTATATGCCTCTGGAGCTATAGCGAGGACGGCAATCCCGTGAAGCTCGACGAGTTCTCCAAGCAGGCCGACGGCTCTTACACCCTGTCATATTCGCCCGTAAGCGGCACCGACAGCAGCAAGGCAAACCAGCGCTATTTCATCCGCGTGGTGATGAACCATGACGAGCCTAATGATGTCGTATCTGACACCGGTGGCACATTCTACTCTCTCTCCACTGAGACCAATGGCGTAACGACTGTTGCATCAGGCGTGGAGAGCATAGGTTACCACAACTTTACTCCCTCGGCCTCTGACGCGCGCGGCATGTTCTTCGCCGGCACAGACCGTGACCTCGTCAACCTGACCCTCAAAGGTGAGCTGACAGAATACACCCTCCCCAGCAGCACCACCAAGTGCAAGCGTTTCGTTCCCGAAAGCATACTCCCCACGTGGGTAGCCGATGCCAGCATCAAGTCGGTAGAGCTCCGCGATGCCAACAACAATCTGCTCTGTACACTTACCCAGAATACCGGCACAGGAGAAACCAACTACTGGACCGGCATCACTACCGTGGCTCTGCCTAAGGCTGCTGACAATAGTAAGGATGAGAAATTCCATTTTGTAGCTGAGACCAAGGACGGTACGAAGTATTATTCTCTTGGCACAGACAGCAACTATTGGCTCTCTTACGGCCGATATGATGAGACTACAAGTCCTAAGCCTTCTACATCATCATCATCTGGCTATTACTTCTGCGTGAAAGAGACCTCTGCTATCGCCCAGGTGGCTATCGCTTTTGACGGCACCACTGCTTCCAAGATTTCCATCTCTCCCTATACCGATACCAAGAAGATGGATATCTCAGGCGATCCCCAAGCTCCTGCCATATACGGCTACGGCTCTGAGGTAGGTTCGTGGGACAATGCCCGCGAGTTCAACCAGTCGCCTACTCTCGACGGATGGGTGTACACTTTCATCGCCACACAGTCTACCGGCGAATTCCTTATCCGTGGTTCCAAGAACCATCTCTATGCTCCGATAGGTCTTGGATTTGATTCGCCCACCAACGTATGGCGTCAGGTGCCCGACTCCTATACCGATGCCGCCAGCAAGAAGCGTGCCGCAGCCAAGATTTCAGGCCTGCAGGTAGGCGCTCGTTACCGCTTCATCCTCCAGGATGTAGGCGGACAGGTGCAGATCTCCATCGAGGCTCTTCCCGAGTCTGTGCGTTCTATCAAGAAGGCCGAACTCTATTCCTATGTTAGTGGCACATCGACCAAACTCCTTGACATGGCTTATGACAAGGAAATGGATGTATGGAACACCGTAGGCACCTATCATTGGGACGGCAACCTTGGCGGTGAGGATGATACCACCAGCCCGCGCCTCTATGTCAAGTACTACGTCGGCTATGAGAATGACCAGCCTGAGGAGTATTCGGTCCGCTATGTAGGATGGACCGAAACATCGTCAGACTATACCCTCCAGTCTACCTCACAGTATTCTAACAAGCCCGTCACTTTCACCAGTCTTGAAGAAGATGCTCTCAAGACTTTCAAGGTGCGTCCTTCAGGTAAATACTATGTGCAGGTGGCTTTTGACAAGTCTAACCTGAAAGCAGGCTGGATCGGCATGTCTACAAGCATGCTCGCACCCTCGATATATCCCGAAGTGGAGACCAAGTCGTGGTCGCTCTCTGACGAAAATGTCATGAAGACCAACGAGCACAAGTACTTCTACATGTCGGCTCTTCAGAACGATAACCGCCTCTCACCCGAGTGGGAGCTTATCAAGCAAGCCGACGGCAAGTATGTGCTTGACAACTTCGTAGTCATCCCCGGTGCTGAGTTCCGCATCCGTGAGGTCTACAAGAAATCCAATGGCAAATTTGAGGTGCATGACTGGGGCTATGACAACGTCAACGATGTCAAAGCTGCGGCTTTCGGCCTCACATCAGATACACAGGCTGCTGCCGACTCCAAACCCTCGGCTGACTTTGCCATCTCGACTGACAAGAGTCGCGGTATCTTCTGGAACATTGGAGCTACCATGGTGCGTCTGGAATTTGATCCTTCCGCATCGGCTCCTCTTAAAGCCATCATCGACTTCTCTTATCCCTCCACCCTCAAGCAGGCTCCCAAGCCCGGCTTCCCCTGGGTGGGTCTGACCTCGTCTAACATCACGGCTGCGTCAGGCACCAACCAGACCTACAGCTACGCCGGAGACCTTGGTATCGCTCTGGGCACTGACGGCCTGACACAGGAAACGCTTGATAAGATGGGCATGACTGTAGCTGAACTCAACGGAGCGTTTACCAATGCCTTTATCCAGTGGACTACGGACGGTAAGCCCTATGTCTATGACGGCCACGTGAACGAGATAGCTGAAAACACCAATACGGAGGTTTACTATATCCCTGGAAAGCCAGAAGAAGTGCTTTTCGCTACCACCAAGAAGCCTCAGGCCGGCCAGGTGATGAGCTCTACCATCTTGCCTCCCCGTGTATCTCCGCAGTTACATATGACCACCGTCCGCGGTGTCGCTACGCCGTCGGCCGAGTCGCTGACTTTCACCTACCACGGTGTCACTACACCCAAGGATGACCCCAGCATCGTGCTGTCGCAAAATGGTACTTCCGTTGATGAAAATACCCGTTTCGCAGTCTACGAAATCCAGAATGTCGAGCTTCAGGGTATGTTCAAGGTGTTTACCGGTTATGGTGCCCGTCAGTATGGCAAGACGACCAACGGACTCTCTTGGTATGCCAACTGGGGTGTAGGCTCAGCTACTGACGGTCAGGGTTATGCTTTCCAGGAAATTACTAAGACATCACAGCTTCCGCTCAACGGCGGCGGTGCCCTTACCAAATCTGACGGCACTGCCGAACGTGGATATGACGACAAGACCTACGAGGATAAAGGTCCTTGGAACTATTACGAGCGACAGGATAATGCCGCCGGCAACTACTTCCTGCTCGCTGACCGCAAGTATGTGCCCTCGCTTAAGTTCTATCTCGCTCTGGATTGTGACTATCCGACGAACCGTAACAAGTTCCATAACCGCTATACCAAAAGCGGACGTGGCGACTTTAACGACTACTACAATGTGGGCCGCAACTACTCATGGCTTAGCGTTAACCTGACAGCCGAGCGACCCATCATCACTCTTGACAAAGTCGGAGCCAACACAGGCCATGTGCGTTACTGGCTTAACGAGGACAAGGACGAAACCAAACCCGTGGTAAAATCGTTCCGTACACTGTTTGTGCGTATCCCCGACGAACATTTGGCTGACTGGGACTTCGAACCCACCACATGTCCTGTCAAGTGGGACACCGCTAATAACAAAGCCGTGCTTGTCAAGGACGGCACAGAGATTGACATCACAAGCTCTACATATGGCGGTGAGTTCCACCAGAATGTCAACCAGCGTTGGATCGAACCGACTACCTATGACCGTGCCAACCTCCCTGCAGGTACCTACGTGGCCTACATCTATGATGTGGACTATGACACATCCGACGGTGAGTATGACATCAAGGATACCGACCTCTGGAACACTTCGCGCCGTATCCGCGTGTTTGCAGTGCCTCAGGGCACAGTGCGCGGCTGGCAGCGTGTAGGTGCTCGTGATGATAAGAAGGTCTACCATCCCATCATCCGTGTAGCTCCCGATGTGTCTGCGGTTATTGCCAACCTCGATGGTGAAGCAACCATTGATAAGGTCAGCGCAACTGTGACTGTGACCAACATCGGCCCCAATACCCATTTCTGGGATGTCAACGGCAACCCCCTCCCCGGTGGAGAACATTGGGGTGCTGAGGCAGCCGATAAGAGTGGCATATATGTAACTTGGGGTAACCAGTACCATGCTGCTACAGAAACCGAGCCTGAACAGGAGGGTGTAGCCACAGTGCACTATCCCGCAGGCTACTTCTCGGCTGACCGTCAGAATGCTGCTAACTTCGACGTATGTGACACCCGCATCAACTTCATGACCAATCTGGCTATCCAGACTCAGATTGAAGGCGGTGTACCCTCTACCCCCTATGATGTGGATGTGTTTACATACATGCCGGCCGGCAAGCTCTATGGTAAGCTCGTGCCTCGCAAGCAAGGCGATTCGTTCAACTATCTTGCAGTCACCGCTGAGGATGGACTCCCGGCTGACGAAGATCAGGATGATTATGCACGTATCCGCTATGTCGACAAAAACGACGATAATGCTATCTGCTACATTGCCAATGTACAGCACTCCGACGTGACCGCTAAGGTATGGTATGTGTCTCCGACAGGTGAAAATATAGAACTCTTCACCACTCCGCTTGACATGAAGTCTAATCCCAAGGACCTCTCATCGGAGAACCATGGAGTCTACACTGCCAAGCGTCTCAAGATTGGCGGTATCCCCTATGTGGCCGATACCGATACCGATATCGACGAAACTCCGCTGAGCGTACGTAAGAAGCAGACAGCCGACTTTATAGTTGAGCTGACATACACTACCGGCGGATTTGAACCGTGGCAGTCTCGTCAGATTCCGACGTCGCTTAGTCTTGATGCCGAACTCCTGACCTCTCCGCGTCAGGGTCTCCGTGACGTGCTCACACAGGAAGATGCTGATAATCGTAAGGTAGATGGCTCAGGTGTAGCCAAGGACGTTACCGCTGTCAGCGAATCGTTCATCGAGAACTACGGCGGTCTATTCACCAACATCGAGGATGCCCATGTGGCTCTCCACGCTGTGCCTAAGAACGATGCTCTCGTCGGTCACAACAGCCTCCGCCAGTGGTACATGGATCATGGCGACAAGTTTGCCGACGGCACTGTCAATCCTTTCAACCCCAACAGCCATCTTGCCGTAGGTAATGCAAAGGCTGACGGCACCACTTACAGCACTCCTGAAGAGGTGCACCCGATGCTCCGCAGTGCGAACCCCGTTGCATCTACTGATGGCTTCCGTAACGACTCCGAGCTTAACAACGCATGGTGGAACCACAATGCCCTTGTTGCTCCCGAGTTCCACACGGCTGACCAGATCAAGGGTACTCTTACTATCGAGGGCGGTAAAGTCACAGACTTTACTCCCGGTGCCAACAAGCCTAAGAACCATCGCTCATTCTGGGCCGGTGTCAAGGTTGACAACAATGATGCCTACAAGAAGTGGGAAGGCGGTTATATCCTCAAAGCTCCTGAAGGTTTTGACGTGGATATCCGCGATCCGAAGCACGGCTACTATGGCCAGAGCAACCACTTCTCCAAGAAGCGTAGTGGATTCTACCACGGCGAGATGCCTCTTAATCTCAACGATATTGTCGCCGTGTTAGGTAAAGGTCAGGGTGCCGGATCGGATGCTTTCGTCGCTGATGACCGTACAGGTCTCTATGTCGATGCTCAGGCTGTGTATGACAAAGCGAAAGAATTCCATCCTTACGACGTGGCTATCACTGAAGCTGTCAATGAAGGACAGAGCTCTGTAACTGTGGCTGGTGTGACATATCCGATCAACTGGAACACGGATTACATCTGGGACTACGATCCTATATATGCCATCCGCGAGCAGGTCGCTTTTGAAGCAGCCGATGGAGCTGAGGCTCCTGCCGATGCCCTGTTTGAAGCAGCCGGACATATGTTCTTCAAGGTGCGCCACGTCAACCATGAATCATGGTTTGTACCCGGTGCCAATGTGGCCGAAGGCGATCTCAAGACCCAGCCTCTCTGGCCTGCCTTCAAGGATATAGCTGGTTTCCCGGCTTCCGGCTCAGCCAAGGAGAAGGACGAATTCGTAATGAATCAGCTGCGTATGAACTTCAGTGACTACTGTCCGCTGGTCTACGACGTACGCTACACCTATCCGTTCCTGACCTCTGATCAGTATGTGACAGCCGAGAACTACAAGGCTCCCGAGACCAATGCCCGTGCACGCAAGGCTCGTTCTGCCGAGTATTCATCTATCTCTGATGCGATGAATGCAGCGCAGACCGCTAAGGAGACTGCTCCCGGTGTGGTTACCGATATCGTAGCCCGTGACAAGGGCCGTGTATCGTTCTTCGGTGCCTCTGAGCCCAGTAAGGTAGTCCCCACCGCCATCAGCGATGTCAACGACGATATCCGTGGCAAGGGATTCAGCATCGTCTACAACCGTGCAGCAGGCACTGTCACAGTCAAGGCCGAAGGCAAGAAGCTGGAGAATGCCGCTGTATATGACGCTACGGGTGCTTCGCTCGTTGCCGGCGCTTACGCTGACCGCATCGACGAGAACACCATCGTGCTTGATGTACGTAACATCGCTCGCGGTGCCTACGTGGTAGGTACCAACCTCGGCGGTGCCAAGTTCATGAAATAATCCTCAGGCCCGGCATGCCGGTGACATGTAGCTGACATGCCGGGCCTTAGATTATATGATATGTATGTAGGGCCGCGGTCCGCAGCAATGTCACTAACATAAGGAATACGCTCATTGTGCAGTAGGGACATGCCATGGCATGTCTGCTAACGCAATACTCTTCAATAGCATGGCTTTAGGCGACATGCCATGGCATGTCCCTACTACCTGACAACGCTATTCAGGCTTTAACGACTGCTTAAGTTAGTCACATTACTGTCCGCAGCGGCCATCGCTCCCGAAAAATATTTAACACGATAAGAAAAAATACAGTTGATAAGTTTAGTAATATAGTTTGTTCATTAGCACAGAAAGTTAAATATTTCCAACCCCGTCGGCGGAGGATTCCCAACTCCGCCGGCACTAACTCCCGGCGCGGGGGCTGTCGTGATGACAGCCCCCGCGTTGCGTTGGTGGGGAGTCTTTATAAGATTTCCGCGATTTCCGCGTTATAATTATAATGCGTACTCCGTGTAGACATCCCGTTATCGCCGCCATGGCTGTCATCGCCGTGACGGGCATCGTCGCGCTCCTGTCGGGATGCTCCCTTAAGAAAAACACGGCGGCCACGCGCCACTACATGGCGTTTATCACGCGCTACAATGTCTATTACAACGGTGACGAGCACTATAAATACACCCTCCACGAGCAGGAGACGTCATATAAGGATGACCTCTCGCGCACGCTCTACCTCTCGCCCATAGAGGCCAAGGCCGACCCCAAGGCTCCGCAGCCCTCGGGCAGCTTCCAGCGGAGCATCGACAAGGCTGCCAAGGCCATACAGATACGCTCCATCAAGCGCAAGCCCAAGAAGCAGCCCGGCAAGTCATATGACGAGGCTTACAAGGAGTGGATGCGCCGCTCGGAGTACAACCCCTTCCTCCACAATGCGTGGATGCTGATGGGGCGTTCGCAGTATCACAACGGCGATTTCACCGGCGCGGCTGCGACTTTCTACTACATATCCAAAAACTTCCGCTGGCTCCCCGATGTGGTCACCGAGGCGAAGCTGTGGCAGGCACGTGCCTACCTCGCCGACGACTGGACCTACGAGGCCGACATGATTATCTCGCGCATCAAGCCGGAGCAGCTTGTCACCAAGACGCTCCGCCGCCTCTATGCCTTCGACTATGCCGACCTCTATATCCGCACAGGCCGCTACGCTGAGGCGGTGCCCCACCTGCAGACGCTCATCTCCCTGAGCGATGCCCACCAGCGCATGCGCCTCAACTATCTCTTGGGGCAGCTACTGACGCGCCTCGACCGCCGCGAGGAGGCCTACAAGGCTTTCGGGCGTGCCGGCCGCTCGGCTTCGGCTGACTATGCCATGCAGTTCAACTCTCGCATACGCCAGAGCGAGGTGTATCAGGGCGACAACATAGCCCCCGAGGTCAAGGCCCTGCGGCGCATGGTGCGCTACGACCGCAATGCCGAGTATCTCGACCAGGTGTATTACGCCATAGGCAACCTCTACCTGAGCCGCCGCGACACCACGGAGGCGATAGCCAACTACCGCCTCGCCGTCAGCAAGAGCACGCGCTCGGGCTATGACAAGGCTCTGGCAAATCTGGCTCTGGGCAACCTCTACTTCGACCTACACCGCTATGACCTGGCGCAGCCCTGCATAGCCGAGGCAGTGCCGCAGCTCCCCGAGGATTTCCCGGGACTTGACTCCATACGCATGCGCAGCGATGTGCTCGACGAGCTGTCGACCTACGCCCAGAACGTCCACCTCCAGGACTCCCTGCTGGCTCTCGCCGCCCTCAGCCCCGAGGAGCAGAGGGCGGTGTGTGAGCGCATGGCCCGCGAGTATGCGGACCGCCAGAAGGAGGAGGAGCAGCGCATACAGCGCGAGGCGCAGCGTGCCGAGCAGGAGGCCAACCAGCCCGTGGTGGCCCCCGACGACAATGTGGCCAACATACAGCGCATCAACACCGACGATTCGTGGTACTTCTACAATCCCACCTCGGTGGCGCAGGGCAAGAAGCAGTTCCAGCGTCTGTGGGGTGCGCGCCGCAACGAGGACAACTGGCGACGCCGCAACAAGAGCGACTTCTCCATGTCGGACTTCGACCGCCCCGACGGCGAAGATGATGATAACGCAGAAGATGGGATGAACCCCGGTGAATCCGCTCCCGATGGCGAGGGCAATGACGAAACCGGCTCTGACGCTCTCCCCCTCACCGACGACCCCACCAACGCCGAATACTACCTCAAGGACATACCGCAGACCGACCTCGAGAAGGCTCAGGCTGCCGACATAGTCCAGGAAGGACTCTATAACATGGGTCTCATACTCAAGGACAAACTCGGCGACTCACACGCGGCCATGGAGGAGTTTGACGACCTGATGAAGCGTTTCCCCGACAATATATACCGCCTTGACGTCTACTACAACATCTACCTGATGATGGTACATGACGGCGACATGGCCGCTGCCGAGCGTTACCGCCAGCGCATCCTCGCGGAGTTTCCCGAGAGCCAGCTCGGCCAGGCGATGCGTAACCCCGACTATCTGGAGAATCTAAAGGCTATGGATGCGCGTCAGGAGCAGCTCTATGAGCAGACATGGCAAGCCTATCTTGACAACCGCAACGGCGAGGTGCAGGAGGCCTGCCGCACCATGCAGCGCGACTTCCCGTTGAGCAAGATCATGCCCAAGTTCATGTTTCTGGACGCTCTGACCTATGTCACGGAAAACAAGCCGGAGGAATTTACGGCGCGTCTGCGCGAACTGCTTGAAAAGTACCCCGACACCGACCTGACCCCCATGGCGAGTGCCTATCTCAAGGGTATGGCATCGGGGCGCAAGCTCCATCAGGCGGCTACCAACGTGCGCGGCATGCTCTGGAACACGCGCCTGATTTCTACCGGCGACACCACCACCGTCGACCTTGACGCGCCTCTCAAGGTGACCCTTGACCCCTCCGCGCCGCAGCTGATGGTGTATCTTTATCCGCTTGACCGCGTGAATCCGGCGGCTCTGCTCTACGAGGTGGCGCGATTCAACTTCTCCACCTTCGCGGTGCGTGACTACGACCTGGAGCAGATGACATTCGGGCCGCTCGGGGTGACCATAGTCAAGGGTTTCGCCAATGCGCGTGACCTCGAGCGTTACCGCGCCGCCATGGAGCGGTCACGGTTCCGTCTGCCGCAGTCAGTGCGTCCCGTGGTCATCAGCGAGGCCAACTTTGACACCCTCCTCAAGGAGGGACGCTCCTTTGAGGAGTATTTCGCTGCCGTAGGCGAGCAAGCCATCGACTTCACCCATGAAGCCGTCCTCCCCTCCGCCTCAGATTACCCCTCCGCCCCCGAGATGTACGATGCCTACACCCCCAAGGAGCCGATAGCGACCACCCCCGGGACCGCTCCCGAACCCGTTCCCGGGACAGCCACCCAACCTGTAGGGACGCACCCCGGTGCGTCCGCCCCCGAGCAGCAAGGAGCGACCCCCACGGAACCACAAACCCCCGAAACCGCCCAGGAAGCATTCGAACGCATCTTTGACGCCATCCCCCTGACACCGCCCTCCCCAAAAGCAGAGCCGACCCCTGTAGGGACGCACCCCGGTGCGTCCGCTCCCGTCCAGGAGATGCCCGAGCCGACCCCCGAAGCAGAGCCACCGCTGGCTCCCAAAACAAAGGAGCCGACCCCCGAGGAGCTCCCGACCCCTGACACGCATACTCCGCAATCACTCCCGACCATCTTCGACGAGGACCCGGATTATTCCGAGCCCGTAGCCCCGGGCTTCCTCCCCACGCGCCCAGGAGTCAAGGTCCCGATAGCCGTCCCTGACATCCCCGAAGGCACCGAAGGTGACGACGAAGAGGAATACTGAGATACAATTTCGTATAAATCGTATAAGTCGGATAAGTCTTATAAATCTTATAAGAAATTATACGACTTATAAGAATTATAAGACTTATCCGACCTGTCCCAATGTCACTAACTTAATCAGTCGTTAATGCTTGACTGGGGTTCTTATGTAGTAGGGACATGCCATGGCATGTCGCCTAAAGTCATGCTAATGAGAGTGTTGCGTCAGCAGACATGCCATGGCATGTCCCTACTACGATGTATGCATTCCTTAAGTGAACAGCATTGTGGCATGTCCCTACTACGATGTGTACATTCCTTATGTTAGTGACATTGCGACCTGTCGCTGCCCTCAAGCCAGTCAGCCGAGCTTGTCAAGCTCGGCAAGCCACAGGCGCGAGCTGGCATCGGAGGGCATGCGCCAGTCGCCGCGTGGCGAGAGGCACACGCTGCCCACCTTGGGGCCGTCGGGCAGGCATGACCGCTTGAACTGTTGCGCAAAGAAGCGGCGGTAGAATGTGCGGAGCCACTTCAGTATCGTAGCCGGGTCATGTTTGCCGTCAAATGCCAGGCAAGCCATGGCGTATATGCGGCGCGGACTGTGGCCGTAGCGCAGCATGTTGTAGAGATAGAAATCGTGGAGCTCGTAGGGACCTACGAGGTCTTCGGTCTTCTGGGCGATGTCGCCGTGTTCGTCGGCAGGGATTAGTTCGGGACTGATCGGGGTGTCGATGATGTCGAGCAGAGCGTCGCGCACCGCCTTGCAGTCGGTCGTGTCGGCCACCTGCCGCACCAGCCGGCTCACGAGCGTCTTGGGCACACCGGCGTTGACACCGTACATCGACATGTGGTCGCCGTTGTAGGTGGCCCAGCCGAGAGCCAGTTCCGAGAGGTCGCCCGTGCCGAGCACTATCGCCCCCTCGCGGTTGGCTATGTCCATCAGCAGCTGCGTGCGTTCGCGGGCCTGGGAATTTTCGTAAGTGACATCGTGGACCTGCGGGTCGTGGCCTATGTCGGCGAAGTGCTGCATCACCGCCGGGACTATCGACACCTCACGGGAGGTCACACCAAGCTGCTCCATCAGCGTCAGGGCGTTGGTATGGGTGCGCCCCGTGGTGCCGAATCCGGGCATAGTGACCCCGATGATGCCTTTGCGGTCAAGGCCGAGGCGGTCAAAAGTCCTGACAGCCACCAACAGCGCCAGAGTGCTGTCAAGTCCGCCGCTGATGCCCACCACGAGCCTGGTGCCGTGGATGAAGCTCAGGCGGCGCGCCAGGCCGGCGGTCTGTATGTTGAGTATCTCCTCGCACCGCTCCGCGCCATGCTCGTCATCGGCCGGCAGGAAGGGGTAGGGGTTGACCGGGCGGAAGCGCGGAGTGAAGCCGCAGTCGTCATCTACGGCGTCACACGGCGACAGGGAACCTGTCTCTGTGACCTTTATGCCTTCAAGCTCGCGCTCGGCGCAGTCGCCGAAGGTGGTGTAGTGCAGACGGTCGTGGCGCAGCGCGGCGATGTCGATGTCGGCTATCACCAGCTGCTCGTCGGTGGTCCACCGCTGTTTCTCGGCGATGACATGGCCGTTTTCGGCCACTATGCCCTTGCCGTCAAACACCAGGTCGGTCGATGATTCGCCGAATCCGGCACTGGTGTAGACGTAGCCGCACAGGCAGCGCGATGACTGCTGGGTGACGAGTGAGCGCAGGTAGCCGTATTTGCCTATCACATCGTCGCTTGCCGAGAGATTGAATATCACCTCGGCCCCGGCCATGGCGAGGCGTGTCGACGGGGGCACGGGAGCCCACAGGTCTTCGCATATCTCTATGCCGATTTTTACGCCGTTGACGCTGAAGAGGGTTATCGTGTCGCACGGTTTGGCCGGACGCCACCAGCGGCGTTCGTAGAACTCGTTGTAGTTGGGCACGTAGGTCTTGCGCACCTCCGTCATGCCGAGGCGCGTGATGAGCGCGGCGCAGTTATACATCTCGCCGCCGTCGATACGCGGATAGCCCACGATTATGGACGTGTCGCCCCATGTGGCAGCCTCCGCCATCAGGCGGTGCAGACCGTCCATGGCGGCCTGTATGAGAGTCGAGTCGTGGAAAAGGTCGGCACATGTATATCCCGTGATGCACATCTCGGGGAATACCGCCACCTCCACCCCTTCGGCAGCGAGGCGCGGTATGAAACTGAGTATCGCATTGACGTTGGCATCGACATCGCCCACCTCCACCGGGGGCACCACCGCAGCCACGCGGAAATATCCGTTTTTCATAATCGTAAGAGGGTTTTATAGGGTGTGGGGGGACATGCCTCGGCATGTCCGCGAGGGGTCAGTCGAGTTTGCTGAACTCCCTGACTCCGTGTAGATAATAGTCGGTGAGTATGTTGCGCCGTCCCCACGGCAGCGAGGACAGCAGATTAGTCTCGGGGGACTTCACATCGCGGTAATGCTCACGTGCCATGCGGCGGAAATCGCGGTGCGCCCCGATGATGGCCGAGGCATTGCGGAAATCGAGTGTGAGCATGAATTTTGCCCAGGCGAGTGTGTCAAGCAGACGGCGGCGCAGCAGGAAACCGCGTCGCTCGCGTCGCGGCAGATTCTTGTAGAGCATCAGCAGCGAATTGCGGAAATTGAGGTAGGTCTTGCGTGGCGATGATGCCGGCAGACTCCCTCCGCCGAGATGGTAGACGGTGGCCTGCGGCACGGCGGCAATGGCGTAGCCCATAGATTTCAACCGCCAGCAGAGGTCTATCTCCTCCATGTGGGCGAAGAAACGGCCATCCAGGCCTCCGGCATCGAGAAATGCCTGGGTCCTGACCATCAGGGCCGCCCCCGTGGCCCAGAAAATCTCCATGACGGAGTCATACTGGCCGTGGTCGGTCTCCACGGTGTCAAAGATGCGTCCGCGGCAGTAGGGGTAGCCGTTGCGGTCAAGGAAGCCACCGGCTGCGCCGGCATACTCGAATTTCGTCGGGTCGGCCACGCTCAGTATCTTGGGCTGCACCGCCGCTAAGTGGGGATGCGTCTCCATGTAGCGGTAGAGAGGGGTCAGCCAGTCGTCCTTGACCTCGACATCGCTGTTGAGGAGCACCGTGTATCGGCTTCCGGCGCGGCGTATGGCCTCGTTGTAGCCCTCGGCATATCCGAGATTGCGGTCAAAGCGGAGCACCCTGACCGACGGGAACTCCTCGGCGAGCACTTCGAGCGAGTCGTCGGTGCTGCCGTTGTCGGCCACGATGATGTCGGCTGTCTCCGCCGGAGTGTGGCGCACCACGCTCGGCAGATAGCGGCGCAGCAGCTCGGAGCCGTTCCAGTTGAGTATTATGACTGCTACAGGTTTCATTTCGTGTCGGTAGAGGTGGTAGAGGGTAGTGTGACCGGGAATTTCCAGCGGTTGTGGCTCCAGAGCCATCCGGCAGGGTCGCTCTCGATGGTGTGCTGGAGCAGGGCGGTGTATCGTTCGGTCAGTTCGCCGGGAGCGGTCAGCGAGGCATCGGCGGCCATGTCGACGATGCGGACGCGGTAGTGGCCGCGGCGTAGGCGCACCATATCCATGTAGACCACGGCAGCCCCGAGACGGCGTGCGAGCTGTTCGGTGCCTGAAATCATGGCCGTGGGGTGGTTGAGCAGGGTGGTTATATGCCCCGGGTCGCCGTGGCTCGGCTTCTGGTCGCTCATAAATCCGGTGATTGAGGGCATCCCTTTGCTCCGCAGTCTGATGATGTCACGCATGACGGTGGCTTTCTTGAAGCTGTGGCTGCCGAAGCGGCTGCGCAGCCGCAGAAACAGGCGGTCGAAACGCTTGTTGCGCAGCGGACGGTAGACCTGCGCGAACACTACATCCGTGTCAAGCCGCTTGTCGGTCCATAGCGTGATTGACGGAGCCCACTCCCAGTTGGCGGTGTGGGCGAAGTAGGCTATTATGGTTTTTCCCTGATTGAAATATTCGTTGACGCGGTCCAACCCTTCGAATATGACGCGTCGGCGCATCTCGCGGTCGCTGATGCCGAGGAGCTTCAGGGCCTCGACGAAATTGTCGGTGAAGTTGCGGTAAAACTGCCGCTCTATCCGCTTTATTTCCTTGGACGACTTGTCGGGGAAGGACTCTGTGAGGTTTTTGCGCACGAGCTTGCGGCGGTATCTGACTATATGGTACACTATCGGGGCGAGCAGGTCGCTGACGCGGTAGAGGATACCGAGCGGAGGCATGAGAGTCATCGCGACACCTCCCCTCTGATGATGCACTCGCCGTCGTCCATACCCTCGATGGATACAAGGCGCACCGGGACCACCGTGTTGGCCAGAGAGTCGTCACGGTCTATTTCCACACGCAGATAGTTGTCGGTCAGTCCGAGCATCTTGCCGTCGGGACGCGCATGCTCCACAAGCACCTGACGCACCGAGCCTATGAAGCGCGAAGCAAATCCGCGGAGCTTCTCCTCGCTCATGCGGAGCATCACGGCAGCCCTGCGCTGCTTGTCGGCCTGGCTGACGGCTCCGCCCAGAGAGAGGGCGCGGGTGCCCGGACGCTCGCTGTAGGGGAAGACGTGGAGCCGGGATATGTCAAGCCCCTCGATGAAGCTCCGCGACACCTCAAACTCAGCGTCGGTCTCGCCGCGTGCGCCCACGATAAGGTCCACGCCTATGAAGGCGTCGGGCATCGCCTGACGTATGGCCCGCACCTTGTCGGCAAACAGGCTGCTGTCATAGTGGCGGCGCATCAGCTTGAGCACTGCGTCGGAACCGCACTGGAGCGGTGTGTGGAAGTGGGGCATGAACCGCTGCGAGTCCGCCACAAAACCTATGATTTCGTCGGTGAGCAGGTCCGGCTCGATGGATGATATGCGGTAACGCTCTATTCCGTCGACCTTGTCAAGCTCGCGGATGAGGTCTATCAGGCGGTCTGTGCGCCCTTTGCCGAAGTCGCCTATGTTGATGCCTGTCAGCACTATCTCCTTGCCCCCTTCGGCGGCCACTTTCGCCGCCTGGGCCACAAGGGAGTCGATAGAGCCCGAACGGCTGCGTCCCCTGGCCATGGGGATGGTGCAGTAGCTGCAATAGTAGTCGCAGCCGTCCTGTACCTTGAGGAAGTGGCGTGTGCGGTCGTCGGCGGAGCATGCCGGGACAAACTCGCGCAGCTCCTTTGACGGCACGACCTCGTTGATGGCGGTATGCCCGGCATCCCACCGCTCTATGTATTCGGCGAGACGGGCCTTGGCATTGGTGCCGATTACTATGTCGACTCCGGGGATGGCTGCTACCTCTCCGGGCTTGAGCTGGGCGTAGCATCCGGTCACGAGGACTGTGGCATCGGGGTAGCGGCGCACCAGGCTGCGTATGGCCTGGCGGCACTTGCGGTCAGCCAGCTCGGTGACGCTGCATGTGTTGACTACGATGATGTCGGGGCGGTCGCCGTCGATGGCGCGTATGAAGCCCTTGTCCGCGAGCAGACGGCCCACGGAGCTTGTCTCGGCGAAATTGAGTTTGCACCCGAAGGTCTTGTACATGACCCTGCGTGTGCCGAATGTATTCTGGTCTATCACTGATGCAAATATACGCAATAAGTCTTATAAGTTTATAAGTCTTATAATGCAAAAAGAGAGTCAGGGGCGACGCATGACGCGCCGCCCCTGACAGGGTATGAAATCTCTTGCGTAAGATTACTTGTTTTCGAGCTTCTCCTTGAGAGCTGCGAGAGCTTCGAGGTCGCCGAGGGTAGTCTTTTCAAGGGGAGCGTTGAGAGCGGGAGCCTCTTCCTCACGCTTGGCGCGGGGAGCTGCTGCACGCTTCTGACGACGCTGTTCGCCACGCTCAGTACGCTGCTCGTCTTCGAAGATGCGGCTGTGGCTGAGGATGATGCGCTTGCTGTCCTTGTTGAATTCGATTACCTTGAAGTCGAGCTTCTCGTCGAGCTTGGCCTGTGAGCCGTCCTCCTTCTGGAGGTGCTTGGGAGTAGCGAAGCCTTCAACGCCGTAGGGGAGGGCGATTACGGCACCCTTCTCTACCATCTCTACGATGGTACCCTCGTGTACAGAGCCAACGGTGAAGATGGTCTCAAATACATCCCAGGGATTCTCCTCGAGCTGCTTGTGGCCGAGTGAGAGACGACGGTTCTCCTTGTCGATTTCGAGAACCTGCACATCGATGTCGGCACCGATCTGGGTGAACTCGCTGGGGTGCTTGATTTTCTTGGTCCAGCTGAGGTCGCTGATGTGGATGAGGCCGTCAACGCCCTCTTCGATTTCAACGAACACGCCGAAGTTGGTGAAGTTACGCACGCGGGCAGTGTGCTTGCTGCCTACGGGGTAACGCACTTCGATGTCTTCCCAGGGATCTTTCTTGAGCTGCTTGATGCCGAGGCTCATCTTGCGGTCCTCGCGGTCAAGTGTCAGGATGACAGCCTCAACCTCGTCGCCGACCTTCATGAAGTCGTTGGCAGAGCGGAGGTGCTGGCTCCATGACATTTCGCTCACGTGGATGAGGCCTTCGACGCCGGGTGCGATTTCAACGAATGCACCGTAGTCAGCCATAACCACTACGCGGCCCTTAACCTTGTCGCCGACCTTGAGGTTTTCGTCAAGGGCGTTCCAGGGATGGGGCTGGAGCTGCTTGAGACCGAGGGCGATGCGCTTCTTCTCGTCGTCGAAGTCGAGGATAACGACATTGAGCTTCTGGTCGAGCTGCACAACCTCTTCGGGATGGCTTACGCGGCCCCAGCTGAGGTCTGTGATATGGATGAGACCGTCAACACCGCCGAGGTCGATGAATACGCCGTAGGTGGTGATGTTCTTGACGGTACCCTCGAGTACCTGGCCCTTCTCGAGCTTGGAGATGATCTCGCGCTTCTGCTGCTCGAGCTCTGCCTCGATGAGAGCCTTGTGGCTTACGACCACGTTGCGGAACTCAGAGTTGATCTTGACAACCTTGAACTCCATGGTCTTGCCTACAAACATGTCATAGTCACGGATGGGCTTGACGTCGATCTGGCTGCCGGGGAGGAATGCCTCGATGCCGAGCACGTCAACAATCATACCGCCCTTGGTGCGGCACTTGATGAAGCCCTTGATGATTTCGTCCTTCTCGAGGGCCTCGTTGATGCGCTCCCATGCACGGGCGGCGCGGGCCTTGCGGTGAGAAAGGATGAGTTGACCCTTCTTGTCTTCCTGGTTCTCGATGAACACTTCTACAGTGTCGCCGACCTTGAGGTCAGGATTGTAGCGGAATTCGCTGATGGGGATGATGCCGTCGCTCTTGTAGCCGATGTTAACCACAGCCTCACGCTTGTTGAGGGCGATGATGGTACCTTCGATTACATCCTTGTCCTTGACGGTGTTAAGGCTCTCGTCATAGGTGCGGGTGAGCTCTTCGCGTGATTTTTCTCCCTGGGTTTCGCCCTTTTCAAAGGCATCCCAGTCGAAGTCTTCGATTGGAGAATTTTTTACTTCTTCAGTCATTTAAAAGTTAATAAAACAGGGTTAATTAAATTGGAGTGCATCGGCGGCAGTGGACACACTGCTGCATGATGCGGTGCAAAGGTAGTGATTTTTTGTCAATTACACTTAGAGAAAACATCACTAAATCACAAAAAAATCACTAAATTAGCATCCTGAATAATCTGACCGATATATGAACGATATGCCCGGCGAATGGTGGACTGCCCCCACCGAAAGCGAGTCAGGCCGCCTGATCATGGTGACCGGACGCGATGATGTAGACAAGTTCCGTGACAATCCGCGCTTCAGCATCCGCGTGGAGGTGAGCTGGAAATATGAAGGCGATGCCTCAGGCATGCCTATGGCCGGGGATTCGGCCATGATGGAGGAGGTGACCGACCGCCTCGCCGAGGCTTTCCGCAAGGACCCGGTAGCTGTGATGACCGGCATCTATACCGGCGACGACCGCCGCGACTGGATATTCTACACACTCAGCGTCCATATCTTCGGACGCAAGCTCAATGAGGCCTTGGCAGACCTGCCGCTGCTGCCTCTGACCGTCTACACCGAAAACGACCCCGGCTGGGACGAATACGCCGAGATGTCACAGGCGCGTGTCGACATCTCGTGACATTGCGTGGCTGTATGGGAGCCTGCCCGCGGCAACGCCTCCTGTCAGACCCAGTCCATGAAATCAGTGGTGTCGGTGTCGGGGGCTTCTTTTTTTCCAACATCATCGACAGATGATGTTTTTCTTTTTTTTTATTTTTATTTTCTTTCCTTTGTGGCATTTCTTCCGACTTAATGGGGGTTTCTTCCGACTTAACCCCGGTTTCTTCCGACTTAATGGGGGTTTCCTCCGACTAAACCCCGGTTTCTTCCGACTTAATTCTTGCGATGCGGATTGAGGCGGTCGGCTCTCTTTAGGCTCGAGTGTCGGATGACTGTATTATATAGCGAGAGGGCACCGGAGCTGGTTGCCAGTCCGATGCCCTCTGTGTAGCTACCACACCAAAGGATGCGATGAAACTCCGAATGACAGGATTTGAGTGCTCGCCGTCCTTTGTAATCCTCCGTGGCCCTGAGGCCAACCCTTGTGGGTGAGGCCCGCCATTGGGCGGTTACGCTTTGTCTCGGTATTTCAGAAAAATTTGATGAGTTTCCCAATCTACTTTGATGTGGCGTTTATCTTGATAACACAAAGATATGCGTTTTGGTTGAATTATCCAATTTTTGGATGAAAAAACATCTGAAAAGCTGCGGTTTCGGCTGTCAGAGGTGTCATTCTTTGGTCGGGTCAATCACAAAGTCCTCCTTTATGAGTGTTGTCAGATTGATAGGTGGCACTATAAACTGGCTGAACGGTGTGCCTTCAGTCTTGCAGAACATGATGCCGCGTGTGACGCCTACTGTCTGATTGGCGAAGAAGCCAAGCTCGTCTTTGGTGATGGTCAGCGGCCCTTTTTCGGCGCGGCTGTCCCAGTCGCCCGGCTCTATGTCAAACTCGCATGACACTCCGAGCTTGAGGAATGGCTTGTCTTCGTTGACAAACTCTATGGCGAAGTCGCATGCGATGCGTTTCGCATCGGTTGCGGCTTTGAATCCAAGCCCTATGGAGTAGGATATGCCATCGGAAGGAGCCGTGTCGGCCAATATGGCAAATTGGCTGACATTTATTTTGGCCATTCTAAATTTAATCATGCTGCTTCGTAATCTGATTTCGTAGAGACAGGCTGATATTGCTCTTCGCTGGTGAATCGCGCTGTCTCGGTGCTGAGGAATGTGTTGTAATTGACGGTGCGCCATTTCGGGCTGATGTATTGGCGGCGATGGTCTTCGTTTATGACCTCATTGAGTGGCTGGAAGTCGATTTTGGGGACGACGCCAAATGCCAAAGCCAGTTCGACCAGCTTGGAGAGCTTATGGTCGTAATCACCGTTGAGAAGTTGAGATACATAACCTTTGCTTACACCGAGATGCTTGGCCAGGTCTGTGCGGTTCATGCCGTTGGCCTGCATGAAATCTTCGGCACAGTTAAACAGGTCAATCTGTGTCTTGGCTATCCAATATTCGGGCGAACTTAAGATTTCCTTACGGTTATTCATATCGCATTATCTTTAGGGAAGTCCTTAATCAGGGACTTCAACAGTTTAATGTCTTTCTTTTGTGAGCCTTTAAAGCCTCCGACTACTATATAGATGTCAGGCTTTTGTTTGATGACGTAGACTCTTAATCGGTCTTTCTTAAATTCAAACAGATCGTTTCTCCGGGAGTCTTCGATATGATTGAATTTTGTCGACGGAAAGCGTTTGCCGTCGGTCAGATTGTCCATGTAAGCAATGATGTAGCTGTACAGCTTGCTGTCAGCTACGTTTTTGCTTATTCATCGAGAAACTGGTCAAATTGGCAAACTCCATCGACGTAGAGCTTATAGAATTTGTATTGAGGATTGTTTACGTCCTCGTATGGTTTTGTCTCATAATCGCTCATTTTGTTAAACCGGCGAGAAATTATCTCGAATGGTCTGCAAATGTAGCGTTAGTTTACGAGTAAAACAAGGAAAAACGCCCAAAAGTTTAGTTAGAACTAAACTTTGTGCATATATGATAATATGGGGCGTATGTGAATGCCCCGATACACTGAGTGGATGGAGGGTGAAATATGGCTGCCGGTTGCAGGGTCTCCGGGAGAGGTCAGTTGAGGCGGTAGAAGGCGTGGCCGAGGAGGCGGAGCACTGTGGGGCCGAGGTAGCTGACTGCGGCTGCGGCGCGGTTGCGCCAGCGCACTGAGCCGTTGGCTATGGTGGCGCGGCGCAGTCGGCGGATTTCGGTCCAGCATAGGTTGGCCATGGTGTGGCGCTGGTGGTTGCAGCAGAGTGCATACATGTTGAAGCATGCGCTGAGGCGGCGGTCACGGGCTGCGGCGAGCAGCGAGGGATTGTTGCGCGAGGCTGCATCGGCCTCGATCCATTCGGTCACGCGGAGCACATCCAGACGCTTTTCGTCCCACAGGCTCATCGCGCTGTCGGGGTTGCGGCGGTAGAGATAGAGGGTGCGGTGGGTGAGAGCTACCTGGTTGACGCGGTGAAACAGGCGGTAGTTGAAATCCAGGTCCTCGTAGTAGAGGTTTTCCTTGAATCGGATGTCGCCTATGGCCGAGCGGCGGTAGAGCCGTCCCCACGGCGAGGAGATGAAGCCGGTGCGGTAGAGCATTATTTTGTTGGCCAGTTCGGCTCCTATGACGGTGTGCCTCTCCGAAGGGTCGGCGGCATAGTGGGGCGACATGGACGCATCGCGGAAGTAGCGGCCTATGGTAATGTCGACCGACGGCCCCATGAGGGTCAGCAGATGGGGGAGCGCGCCGGGCATCAGCATGTCGTCGGCATCCACGAAAGCTATGTATTCGCCCGTGCTTGCGTCTATGCCTGTGTTACGCGCACCGCCGCAGCAGCGGTTTTGCTGGCAGATGACCCTTATGCGCGGGTCGGTTTCGGCATAAGCGCGGGCTATGACGGGGGTGTCGTCCGTGCTGCCGTCGTCGACCACGATTATCTCCTTTATTACATCCTCCTGCCCGGTGAGCACACTGTCAAGGCATTGCGACAGATACCGCTGGTTGTTATAGACAGGGATTATGACCGAAATGCTTGCTTCCATGACCCTGCAAAATTAATCTATTTATCTTTACGATGCAATAAGCTGCTTGCAACACCTCCTGACAATCAACCCCCATAAGCAGGGATGCACAGTATAAATGGGCACATCGGCGATGTGCTGGCTGTGCGTAACCCCATGCACGGCTGGCACGTCTCCGACGTGCCCTCCCTCGCTTGCATCTCTTAAGTTAGTTACACACCTGCTTGTAATCAGGCCATATATGTGATGGGCACCCTGTCTCTCGTGGCGGAGAGGCGGGGTGCCCATGCTTCTTGGTTAGTGATATCTTAGATTAGAGAAGCGTCGAGGTTTAGATTATGCCTTGTCCCATCATGGCGTTGGCTACCTTCATGAAGCCAGCGATATTTGCCCCTTTCATATAGTTGATGTAGCCGTCAGGCTCGGTGCCGTATTTGACGCACTGTTCGTGGATGGACTTCATAATGAAATGGAGTTTCTGGTCTACCTCCTCCGCTGACCACTGGAGGTGCATGGCGTTCTGGCTCATCTCGAGGCCTGAAGTGGCCACACCGCCGGCGTTTACAGCCTTGCCGGGAGCATAGGTGGTGTGGCTGGCGATAAACGTGTCGATGGCTTCGGGCGTACAACCCATGTTGGATACTTCGGCCACCATGAGCACGCCGTTGTCCACGAGCTGGCGTGCGTCGTTGCCGTCAAGCTCGTTCTGGGTGGCGCAGGGGAGGGCTATGTCGACCTTCTGCTCCCAAGGCTTCTTGCCGGGGAAGAATTTTGCGCCCGGGAATTTCTCGGCATAAGGCTCTACGATGTCATCGCCTGTGGCGCGGAGATAGAGCATATAGTCTATTTTCTCAGCGTTGAGGCCGTCGGGGTCATAGATGTAGCCGTCGGGACCGGAGATGGTCACCACTTTCGCGCCCAGCTCGGTGGCTTTCTTGGCTGCGCCCCAGGCCACGTTGCCGAAGCCCGATATGGCCACTACCTTGCCCTTGATGTCGTCGCCTTTCTTGGCGAGCATGCTCTGCACGAAGTAGAGAGCACCGTAGCCGGTGGCCTCGGGACGTATCAGCGAGCCGCCGAAGTCAAGACCCTTGCCGGTGAATGCGCCGTCGTGGCGGTCGACGAGCTGCTTGTACATGCCGAACATGTAGCCCACTTCGCGTCCGCCTACGCCGATGTCGCCGGCAGGCACATCGCGGTCAGGGCCGAGGTTTTTCCAAAGCTGGAGTATGAAAGCCTGGCAGAAGCGCATGATTTCAGCTTCGCTCTTACCGCGAGGCGAGAAGTCACTGCCGCCTTTGCCGCCGCCCATGGGGAGGGTGGTAAGGGCGTTTTTGAAAGTCTGCTCGAAACCGAGGAATTTGAGAATCGAAAGGTTGACCGATGCGTGGAATCGGATGCCGCCCTTGTACGGACCTATGGCCTTGTTGAACTGTACGCGGTAGCCGAGGTTGGTCTGCACCTCGCCTTTGTCGTCGACCCATGTCACGCGGAATGTGATGATGCGGTCGGGTTCCACCATGCGTTCGATAATGCGTGCCTTCTCAAATTCGGGATGTTCGTTGTAGACATCCTGCACGCACATCAATACTTCTTTGACTGCCTGGAGATATTCTTTTTCGCCAGGGTGTTTTGCCTCAAGGGCACTCATGATATTGTTTATATCCATATTCGTTAAGGTGTTAAATATGAATGTGTTGTGTGTAAAGTTTTTCAGGTATGGCAAACGTCGGTTTGCTGACATCAAATGTAAGGGAAAAAATTATGAAAATCGGTTTTTGAGACTTAAAATTTGTTAATGTAAAATGCGGCTCTCTTTTTGCATGCTGATGTTTTCGCATGAAGTCGTGGCCGTGGGGCGGTTACTTTGCGGATGTAACTCAAAAACAACGTGATAAAATGATGAGAAATATTTCGCTTATCGTGGTGCACTGCACCGCCGGGCGCCAGACCCAGAGCGCTGCCGACATAGTCCGTTACCACACATTGCCACGCCGACAGGGCGGATTGGGATGGAGCACACCCGGCTACCATTACATAGTGGAGCCGTCGGGGTTTGTTGCGCAGATTGTGCCCGATCGGGAGATAGCCAACGGCGTCAAGGGACATAACGGAAACTCGATACATGTGGCTTATATCGGTGGCGTGGATGCCTCGCGCCCCGGGCTGCCTCCGCTTGACAACCGCACCGAGGCCCAGAAACGCAGTCTGCGCGAACTCCTGCAGCGGCTCAGGAAGCTGTATCCGTCGGCGCGTATTGTAGGCCACCGCAATCTGGCGCGTAAAGCGTGTCCGAGTTTCGACGCCAAGAAGGAGTATGCTGACATATGACTGACCGTAAAAGATTAAACACCCTATAAAAGATTAGAAGATGAGAAAGAAAATACTGTATTTCGGACTCGGGTTGCTGACCGGCGGCATCGTCGCGGTCATGTCGATGCAGCGCAGACCCTTGCGGCCAATGCAGCCGCAGCTCCGCGCCGTGCTGTCCGTTGTGCGCGATACCGTAGTAGTGACTGAGCCACGGATGACGCAGCAGCGCAAACTGGCGGCGAAGAAGCCCGAAGCGGCGGCGGATACGGCGATATGCAGCCCTGCACAGGCTGATACGTCAGCTGCCTATGTGCAGCGCATATATGAAGGGGAGGATTATAAGGCGTGGGTCAGCGGCATCGACCCTGAGCTTGACTCCATAGCCGTCTACCGCCTGTCGGCTGTGTCGGCCGCGACGGAAGCGCATGGAGCTGCGCCCAATATGCAGCCTGGAAACCGTGGCGACAAGCGTTGGCATCTCGGCGTGTTTGCCGGATGCGCCGTTACTCCGCGAGGGGTGGAGCCGGCCATAGGAGCGGGCATTTCTTACTCCTTTTGCTCCTGGTGAGTCTGACGATGGTTGATATTTCCCTCAAAACTATTAATTTTGTGTCATAATCTTGCTCCATCATGAAAAATATAGCTGTACTGGGCAGTACCGGTTCTATCGGCACCCAGACCCTTGACATTGTGCGCCGTCATCCTGACCGCTTTGCCGTCAAGCTGCTTTCGGCGGGGCGGCGTGTGGACGACCTCATAGCCCAGGCCCGCGAGCTGCGTCCGTCCATGGCGATAATAGCCGATGAAAGTCTGTATCCGCGGTTGCGCGACGCATTGCAGCCTCTCGGCATAGAGACGGCAGCCGGCGCACAGGCCCTCGCCGATGCCATGGACCGCGACGATTTCTCCACTGTGGTGACTGCCACTGTGGGTTATAGCGGTCTTGCTCCCACCATCCGCGCCATACGCTCAGGCAAGGACATCGCTCTGGCCAACAAGGAGACCCTTGTGGTGGCCGGGGAACTTGTCACAGGTCTGCTCAGACAGTCGGAGTCAAAGGTCTACCCCGTAGACAGCGAGCACTCTGCCATATACCAGTGTCTGCGCGGAGAGGACACCGCCGCTGTGGAGAGGCTGATTATCACGGCGTCAGGCGGCCCGTTCCGCACTTTTGCGGCCGACAAGCTCGCCTCCGTCACCGTCGAGGATGCCCTGCGTCATCCTAACTGGAACATGGGTGCCAAGATTACCATCGACTCCGCTACCATGCTCAACAAGGCCTTTGAGATAATCGAGGCGCACTGGCTGTTTGGCATCGCCCCGGAACGCATAGTGGCCCTGGTGCATCCGCAGAGCATCGTGCACTCTATGGTGGAATTTGTCGACGGCGGTGTCAAGGCGCAGCTCGGCGTGCCCGACATGCGGCTCCCTATCAGTTATGCCCTCGGCGAGACCGAGCGCATGTATCTGCCGGGGCGTCTCACGCTTGAGCAGTATGCCTCTATGACGTTCGAGAAGCCTGACACGGGGCGTTTCCCGTGTCTGACGCTCGCCCATCGCTGTCTGGAGCGTGGCGGCAACATGGCTTGTGTGGTCAATGCCGCCAATGAGGTGGCCGTGGCCGCGTTCTTGTCAGGGAGGCTGAGGTTTGTCGACATATATCCGCTGCTGGAGGAGACCATAGGCCGGGTGGAGGCCATAGCCGCCCCCGACTACAGCCAGCTGGTGGCCACCAATGCCGAGGCGAGAGCCGTGGCGGCGGACCTCGTGGAGCGGTATGCACGGGGCGCAAAATGAACAATAATAGCATTTTATGAATTTTTTTTGCTCGCCGTTGTCGGGAGATTGAAAAAAAAGTGCGATATTTGCACCTGCATTCAATTCAACATAAATAATCAGTTACATCACACACAATGACTAAAGCAGAAATCGTCAACGAAATCGCAAGGTCTACAGGCATTGATCGTGCCAGCGTCCTCGACACAGTCGAAAAGTTTATGGACGTGGTAAAGGATTCGCTTGCAAACGGCGAAAACGTTTACCTTCGCGGATTCGGCAGCTTCATCGTCAAGACGCGCTCTGAAAAGACCGCGCGCAACATATCCAAAAACACCACCATCATCATCCCTGAGCACAAGATTCCGGCATTCAAGCCCGCGAAGGTGTTTATGGAGGAGGTGAAATAAGCATATAAGAGACAAGAAACACTTTTTTTATAACCCTTTTTATAAATCACTGCTAATCATGCCAAGCGGAAAGAAAAGAAAAGGCCACAAGATGGCCACACACAAGCGTAAAAAACGCCTGCGTAAGAATCGTCACAAGAAAAAGTAAGGTTTAGGCAATACCCTCTCTTGTGACTATATCATATGAAACAGCATAGAGAGCCTAAACATCAGCAACAGCATTAATTTCTCGGATTCACCCGGCCTCACGATGCCGGCTGCATGAGAGAAACAGAGAACAGACAGGAGGGTATCCACCGACAGCGAGGTCAATGGTGGTGACTGACGGTTTGTTCTCCGTTGCATTTATCCCCCCCCTTGTAACCACTACATTTTAACCCAACCCATAATCAAGCCGATGCGAAGCGAACTCATAGTCGACGTGCAGCCCAAGGAGGTCTCCATAGCGCAGACCGAAGAGGGGCGGCTGGTCTCCTTGCAGAAGGAGGCCCGCGGACTGGCTTATGCGGTAGGCGACATCTATCTGGCCAAAGTCAAGAAGATCATGCCCGGACTCAATGCCGCCTTCGTCAATGTGGGTTACGAGAAGGACGCATTTCTCCATTATCTCGATCTTGGTCCGCGTTACTCCACCTACGCGGAATTTGTAAAGAACATGCTTGAGGACACCAAGAAGGTGCCCCAGGTATCGAAAATGAAGCTGCTCCCTGACATTGACAAGCACGGCACCATAGCCGACCAGGTGCAGCCCGGACAGCAGCTGCTGGTCCAGATCGTCAAGGAACCCATATCGTCAAAGGGTCCGCGACTGACCACAGAGATAACATTTACAGGACGTTACCTCGTCCTCATACCTTTCGGCGACAAGATTTCCGTGTCGCAGAAAATCAAGACCACAGGCGAAAAGCTGCGTCTGCGCCAGCTCGTAGAGAGCATAAAGCCCAAGAATTTCGGTGTAATCATACGCACATCGGCCGAGGGCAAGCGCGTGGCCGAACTCAACCACGAACTCAAGACGCTGCTCGGATACTGGGAGGAGACAGTGGCCCGCGCACAGAAGGTCACAGCTCCGGCCATGGTGTTCGAGGAGGAAGGACGCATAGTCAGCGTGCTCCGCGACATATTCAGCCCCGAGTTTGAGGCCATACGTGTCAACGACCCTGACGTGTTTGCCCAGATTGCCAAGTACGTCAATCTGATAGCTCCCGACCGCCGCGAGATTGTCAGCCTGTATGAAGGCCAGGAGCCGATATTTGACAAATACAGCATCACGCGCCAGATAAAGTCATCGTTTGGCAAGACGGTATCGTTTAAGAGCGGTGCATATCTCATCATCGAGCACACCGAGGCGCTGCATGTCATCGACGTAAACTCCGGCAACCGCTCCAAGGCGGCCAACGACCAGGAGACCAATGCACTCGAAGTCAACATGCGCGCCGCCGACGAAATAGCCCGTCAGCTGCGTCTGCGCGATATGGGAGGCATCATTGTCATAGACTTTATCGACATGGCCAAGGCCGAACACCGCCAGAAACTCTATGACCACATGCGTGAGGTCATGCAGAATGACCGCGCACGCCACAACATCCTGCCTCTGAGTAAATTCGGCCTGATGCAGATCACGCGCCAGCGTGTGCGTCCGGCTCTTGACATCGTGACCACCGAGGCCTGCCCGTCGTGCTACGGCAAGGGCGAGGTACAGCCGTCGCTGCTCTTTACCGACACTCTCCACGAGCGTCTGCAATATCTCGTAGAGACGCTGAAAGTAAAAGATTTCGTCATGTACGTCCATCCCTATGTGGACGCATATATCAAAAAAGGCCTCATATCCATGTACCGCCGATGGCGCATGGAGCTCGGAGCCAAATTCAAAATCCTCCCTGACCAGAGCCTCGCCTATCTGCAGTTCCGTGTGCTTGATGCCAAACGCAACGAGATAGATCTCCAGGAAGAACGAGACATGGGCTCATCGGCCTCAAAGACCAAAGCCAAGACCAAGAATCGAATCGAACAGGAATAACCCCCATCAACGGAGGTGGTGCCGAAGCCACCGCACGGCATCCGTCCGTCTCGGATACCCCGAGCCAATCCATCTACCGACACCCCTGGCTGTGAATCACGCCGGGGGTGTCATGCGTAAAGCAGCACGCCGAAATTGACCAGCCACCCTATGACGCATGTCATCAGGAAGGGGTCACGCAGCAGGTCACGCTCGGGATGTCCGCCATGGTTGCCGGCTATTACGGTCTGCATGTATCGCAGCATTCCGGCAAGCACCCATATCGCTGTAGTGTAGACATACGTGCTGCCTATGCGTGTCTCCACCTCGGGCGACAGCGTGTAGAGTATGTAGCCGATCAAGGTCACTGAGGCAAGCATGCCGAGCACCTGGTTGAGAAACGGCAGGGTGTATGAGAGTGTGCTGCGGCGAGTGACCACCCCGGTGTCGAGGCGTATGACCACATCATCCCTGCGCTTGGCAAATGCCAGAAACAGCGTCAGCAGAAACGTCATAACCACAATCCATGGCGACAACGCTATGCCACAGGCTATGCCGCCGGCCACTATGCGCAGCACGAAACCTATGGCTATGATCATCACATCGATGATGGGTATCCGTTTCAGCCCGAGCGAATAGGCTATGTTGAGCACGAAATATCCTATCAGCACAGCTCCGACCAGCATCCAGTGGCGCGGCAGCAGTTGCGTGGCTATGGCAAGCGACATCAGTCCGAGTATGACCATCAGGGCCAACGCCTGCATAGGGGAAATGTTGCCGGCGGCTACCTGTCGCATGCGCTTGAGCGGATGGGTGCGGTCAGCTTCGGCATCACGGACATCGTTGAAGCAGTAGATGGCACTCGCCATCAGCGAGAACGCCAGAAAGGTCCAGAATGCGCTCAGCCAGCAACAGCCGTCGAGCATCATGCCGCCGAAAAACATCGGCAGGAACACAAACAGGTTTTTGACCCACTGGAGTGGACGTATAATGAGAATGAACGGAAGGATGTGTTTCATATCCGGAGCATGTGGTAGATTATAGGCACTACAAAGATAACCAAAAAAAACCATGTGAGGAGATGCGTTGTTATAGATTTATAACCTACAAGTCAAGTATATAGTTTAATCTTAAATTGCCTTATTATGGACGACAGATTGTCATACGAAGAAAAGAAGGAGCTGCCCGACTCAGTATTCGGACTCCCCGAACGCCGCGAATACCCGATGCCTGACGCAGCACACGTGCGTGCCGCCGAAGCCTATTTCCGCTATTGCCCCGAGGACCTTAAGCCCAAGCTTGCCCGAGCCATCATGGCCCGCGCCCGTGAGTTCGGCGTCGATGTCGAAAGCCCCACCGTCCGTTCCTACGCCGAGCAATAAATCAGGCGGCCGCCGCCACGTTGTGTGACTCCGCATAAAAGTTAGTAACTTTGCACCACAGATTGCAGGGACATGCCATGGCACAATGTCACTAACTTAAGCAGTCGTTGACACTTGAATGGCATGTCCCTACTGCGATGTGTACATTCCTTAAGTTAATGGCATTGTGCCATGGCATGTCGCACAAGGCCTGTGCGTCATGATATATTCTGCGCATGGAAATTGTCTCTGCAATCATATACGCAATAACTGACATATGATTAACAACGATGAGTGAGGACGAACTGACGGAGATTATCGACGGGGCGCAGGTTTGCGGCCCGGAGCTGGCTGCGGCCTATGTGGAGCGCGGACGGCTCAGGTGGAAGCGCGGCGACATGCGCGGTGCGCTCGGTGATTACAATTCGGCGGCTGAGCTTGACCCCGACGGCCCGGGGGCTGAGCTGGCGGCACATACTGTGGAGATTCTCAATTTCTACAACACAGACCTCTATAATCCCTGATTCATAGATACATGGCGATGCCATGACACAGTGCCGTTAACTTAAGCAGTCTTTAATGGCATCTCCCTACTACATAATAACGCAACTCCTTAAGTTAGTGACAGTCATGCCGCGGCATGTCCCTGTGTGGGATGTGCCGCGGCATGGGCTATTGCTATTTATTAGGGGGGTGGGTTATTTGGTGGTGATGTTGATGATGGTCTTGCCGTCACGCTTGTCAATCGTCATCGATTCTATTGATGACGAGGGGATGTCCTTGAGGTTTGCTCTGGGGATTTCCTCTCCGTTGACTTTTATGATGGCATCGGCAAGTGCTGAGGGATTGTTGTTGGCGGTGCCATTTTCGCTTTTTTGCAGCTTTATGACGTTCATGTCAGGGAGCGTGTTTTGCGAGTGCGTTGACTGTTCCTGCTTGGGTGCCGCAACTGCTTGGGTCTCTTTCGGCGCCATGAAATTGATGGGCAATGCATAGTAGACGGCGACAGGTTTGCCGTTAAGCATTCCGGGAGTAAAGGGAGGCAATGATTTCACTACTCTGACGGCTTCGTCGTCAAACGGCTTGCCGAGGGACCTCAGTATCGTGACATCGCCCACTTCGCCTGTCTTGGTGACCACGAATCTGACCACTACGCGGCCCTGCTTGTTTTCTTGCCCCTCCGGGTATCTGAGATTTGCACGCAGATAGTCGAGCAGGGCTTTTTCACCACCGGGAAATTCGGGCTTCAGCTCAACGACATCATAGACCTTGTCGTTGTCAGTAGCGGCGGTTTCGGAAGTTTTTGTAACTTTGCTGTCGGAAGGCATCGGTGCGGCCGACTGGCTGAACAGCTCGGCTGAGGATGCCTCAGCCATGGCCGAGGCCACTGCCGGCAGATTGGCTGTTAACACGGCTGCTCCGAGAGCGGGCAGCAGGGCGAGAACGCGCATGCGACGTTTCGCCGAACTTTTTTGATTGTACATCATGGTGATACGTTTTTTAAGTTTACTATGATTCAGGCTGTTGGCAAGTGACGGGAATCTCGCGCCGACAGCCTTTTTTATCAATAACATCTGGTAGTCACGGGCGTTGACGCCGGCAGCAAGCACGCAGCTGTCGGCCTGATACTCGTGGACGGTTTTCAACTCTTCGCGCATGAGCCATGCCGCAGGGTTCCACCACTCTATGATGGCCGCTATCTGGGCCACTACAAGGTCTATGGGGTGTCGGAGGTCGAGGTGGCGCGTCTCGTGGCAGAGGATTATGTCTCCGCTCTCGGCATAGTCGGCCTCGTTCATCACTATGTATTTGCGCCAGCTGAACGGCGCGATGTCCTTGCGCCCTGTCAGCACGAGGGTGTATCGTCCGGCGGCCTCATGGCGTCCGTGCTTCACTATCATGGCCAGGCGCAGCCATATGACGGCGGTGTGTACGGCCACTGCCACGATGCCGGCGAGGTATATCCACAGGCATACGTTTGCTACCGGATTCCCCTGCACATCTACCGCATCGATTATCGGCATCTCCACGGCAACAGTGCCGCCGCTGACGGCCCGGGTGGTGTGTGACATCAGCGAGCGCACCCACATCATCAACGGGTATGCGCCCATCGATACAGCGTAGATGGAGAG
This sequence comes from uncultured Bacteroidales bacterium, assembly GCA_900539915.1. GTDB lineage: Bacteria > Bacteroidota > Bacteroidia > Bacteroidales > Muribaculaceae > Amulumruptor. The sequence goes on from UQDU01000007.1 coordinate 70,374, forward strand.
GAGGATGGCGCGGTTGGCGCGGTGCTGATTTTCGCCTGCGAGTACCCATTTGTAGGTCAGGTATAGCAGAGCCATGATGATGGCCGAGTAGATGGAGTAGGACAAGAGAGTGCCCATGGCTGTCAGGAGTTTTGTTTGCGTTCGATGAGGTCTATTATCTCCCGTAGCTCGTCTACGGATATTTTTTCGTCCTCCACAAGGGCCGACACGGCCGATTTGTAGGAGTTGTTGAAGTAGTTGCGCACCAAGTCAGTCAGCGAGCGTTCGCGGAAGTCCTCCATGCGTGCCACGGCATAGTAGCGGTGCGACCCTCCCACTGGTTCATGGCTCACATAGCCCTTGTCCTCAAGGATGCGTACAGTGGTCGATACCGTATTGACGTGGGGCTTCGGCTCAGCATACAGCTCAACCATCTCTCTGACAAACATCGGGCCGCGGCTCCACAGCATCTGCATGATCTGGGCTTCTTTCTCCGTAAGTACCTGTCGTTTTCGTCCGGCTTTCATATAACGTAAAAATTAGTTGACACCGCAAACTTACAACTAATTTTTTAGTCAGCCAAATTTTCCCCAATATTTTTTTCGCTCACTCCACTCTCAAATATATGATGACGACACCCACCGGCAGGAGTGCCGCATGAAAGTGCAAACTCGGAGTACTGATACATACTAAACGACTGAGAGTTAGGCGCGATAGCCATGTCCTAGGCGAGTGATAGGTCAGTAATGCCGTATGGTGGAGTAGTCCCGGAGGGACGGATTCATGCTTAACCGGGGATGAGGGATGGCGCAGCCATGCCGAGTCTCCGGACAGGAGCGCACACACGAGGGGGAGTCCCAGAGGGACGGATTTATGGTAGCGGATTAGGACAGTTCGCACTCGTCCCAGTCATGCCCTGTGTGCCGATAGAGCCTCTCAAGCTCCTCCTTGGTGCCTTCCCCTTTGTGATGTGTCTCCTGGTTACGTACATAGTTGATTACCGTGTCCAGCGTTGTCGGGTCTTTTGACTCAGAAAAGAAGCCCTCACACCATCCGTCAAAATCGGGGAAAAGCCCACATTTGCGCATCCATTGGCTGGTGCGGCTCTTGATTTCCTGAATCAGTTTTGCCTTGGATATTGACGAGTGGACATCCACCACCATGTGTATATGGTCTTCCACTCCGTTTATGCGGTAGAGATAGCACTGTCGCTCTTTGAGCATGTTCCAGATAACGCGGTACAAATGCTCGCGGACCTCCATCGGTATGGCCGGACGGCGCCCTTTAGTGGCGAATACAAAATGCTGTATGTCAAGGGTATGACTCATGGCGTATTTTTTGCTAAGATAGCACTATTCTTATATAATAGCAAGTTTGCTACCATAAATCCGTCCCTCCGGGACTCTACCTCGTGTGTGCGCTCGTGGCCGGAGACTCGGCATGGCTGCGCCATCCCTCATCCCCGGTTAAGCATGAGTACGTCCCTCCGGGACTCTACCCCTTGTGTGCTCGGGGCCGTGTGCTTGGGGAAAAGTTGCTGAACTGTAAAATAAATTGTAGGGCTGCACCCTGGTGCAGCCGTTACACCCTGATAATCAGCGGATGCACCAGGGTACATCCCTACAATCTGGCGGTTTGGGATGCGGTGGTTTGCTGTGCTGGCGTGCAGAGGTGGGTTTTAGATGAAGGGCTGGAGGGCGGTGGGGGA
>UQDU01000008.1 GCA_900539915.1 uncultured Bacteroidales bacterium
TTAATCAAAAGATACACCACTCAGGATTTAATTTTTGTTATTAAACACCCTCTAAGCCTCGCCACCGTCAAGTTCATCAAACACGAGCGTCATATCAACATGCTTCTGTCCGTCAAGCATGAATATGCCCGATGTCTGGCGGAAACCAACCGTACTGTACATATGCGCGGCATAAAGCTGCGCCTCAATGGAGATTGACGGCGAGTCAAACCTCTCGTGTGCGATGCGCACACCCTCGGCCATCAGAGCGCGTCCGATGCCGCAGCGGCGACGCACAGAAATGACTCGCCCTATATGTATGTCATCACTGCATACACCCGGAGGTATCACGCGCAGATACCCTACCATCGCCCCCTCCTCCATGGCCATCAGATGCACCGACACCTTGTCAGCTTCATCTATATCCTGATAGGCACAACGCTGCTCTACAACAAAAACCTCAGCCCGCAGCCTGTATATGCTCCAAAGCTCATCATGTGACAGCTCATAGAATCCTTTAGCTACAAATTCCATATTTCTCAAACTTGGCAAATAATAATATCACCACAAAAATAGCAATAAAAACCCGTCCCGGCCCTATCTGAAGAAAAAATACGAAAATTCAGCGTCAGCACTTGCAGACTCCGAAAATTGTTGCTATCTTTGCATTGCTTTTAGAGAAAAGCCGATTGGCAACGATGCCTACTGGAGAGGTGGGTGAGTGGCTGAAACCACCAGTTTGCTAAACTGACGTAGGAGCAATCCTACCACGAGTTCGAATCTCGTCCTCTCCGCAAAACGCAGACAATCCCCTGAAACTCAACGAGTTGTCAGGGGATTAGCTTTTTAAACTCGGACACAAGCCGGACACAAAATACATGGGGGAGTGGAAGTGCTCATTGCGGTAAATGCGTATAAAACACACAGATTCGTCTATGCGGCGAATCTTCTTTTTTTCTGTGACGTAGCTTATATCATTTGTTGCCAAGAATCTTGTTGGCGGCGGCAAAACCGATGCCGATGAAAAATCCGTAGGAATCAATCGCTGATATGATGACACGAAATTACAGTCAATGCCTTGAGGGCGTGAGCGTTATTTTCATGGACTAAATGCGGTGTGACTACCACTGACGTCGGTCACATTCCATTAAACAGGATGCGCAACTGCTGTTTTGTCGCATAAATAAGGGCGGATGTCGCAAAAGCTGCCATGATATGGCCGGCGATTATAAATTTGCAGACAAATAACCCAATCACATAAAACAGCAGTTATTATGAAAAAATTCTTTTCCAACATCCTATCCTCCATGATCGGGACATGGATTGCGTTAGCAGTAGTCGCCATCATCATGATAGGCGCAATCGCTGTGGCAGTCAGCAGTATCGGGGGCAGCGACAACCAGTCGGCATCTCTTGAAAAGAAATCAATCCTCAAAATAGACCTGAAAGGGTCAATAGAGGAGCGTGAAACATCTTTTGACATAGATTTCATTGCCTTGATGCAGGGGAAAGGTCTTGAGGAGCCGCAGAGCCTCGTAGCTTTGACCAAAGCACTGCATGAGGCTAAAACCAACGAAAAAAATCAGTGCGCTATACCTTGACTGCAAAGGTGCCAGCGCTTCACCGGCGACTCTGAAAGCTCTGCGCAACGCCGTCATCGACTTCAAGAAGAGCGGCAAAAAAGTATATGCCTACGGCGACTATCTCTCCCAGGGCGACTATTACGTGGCTTCGGTGGCCGACAGCGTATTCCTCAATCCTTCGGGCTACCTCGCTCTGAGCGGCATGTCTACGGCTTCAATCTACATGAAAGACCTGTTTGACAAATTAGGCATAGAATTTCAGATAGCCAAGGTAGGTACATTTAAATCGGCTGTGGAGCCTTTCACGCAGTCACATATGTCTGAACCGGCACGCGCCCAGCTCGACACTCTGACCGTCAATATGTGGTCAATAATCAGGGCTGACATCGCTGCGGCACGCAAAATCAAAACCGCCGACATCGACAGCATCATGGCATCAAACATCACGATGTGTTCCACTCCCGAGCAGATCAAGGGTTGGAAACTCATTGACCGCTGCGTGGTGCGCCGCGAGATGAACGACATCCTGAGCCGTCTGGTAGGTGTGGATAAGAAAGACCTCCGCTTCGCATCCGTAGCCGACATGGACACTCATTCGGACTGGGGTACCAAATACGACTCCAAAAACCAGATAGCCGTCCTGTATGCCGCCGGTGAAATAGAGGAAACCGAAAATGCCGGCATCAACTGCGAGAAACTCGTCCCCGTCATCACCAAACTCGCCGATGACGACAATGTCAAGGCCATGGTGCTCCGCGTCAATTCACCTGGCGGTTCAGTGTTCGGTTCGGCCGAAATCGCCGAGGCCCTGTCATACTTCCAGTCCAAGGGGAAGAAACTCGCAGTGTCAATGGGCGACTACGCCGCATCGGGCGGCTACTGGATATCATGCGAGGCCGACCGCATATTCGCATGCCCTCTGACAGTCACCGGCAGCATAGGCATCTTCGGCATGCTCCCCAACGGCAAGGGACTGCTTGAAAAGCTCGGAGTAAATCCGCAGTTTGTCACCACCAACCAGCTGTCGGACATCCGCATACCTTTAGCTCCGATTACCGACAGCCAGATGGCAGCACTGCAGGCCGAAATCAACCGCGGATATGACAAATTTATCAATCGAGTAGCCCTCGGACGCCACATGCCCGAGTCAAAAGTCCGCGCCATAGCCGAAGGCCGCGTATGGGACGGCAAAAAAGCACTTGAACTCGGCCTCGTGGACCAACTCGGCACACTTGAAGACGCCATAGCATGGGTTGCCACAACCTCCAAGGTTGACAAAGACTACGACGTGGTTCTCTATCCCAAAACCGAATCAAGCTTCATGGACATGGTGATGAGCATGACCAAGACCGGCCTCGCCCCACAAATGGACCAGATGCTCGGCAAAATCGAAGCCAACCCCTTCCTTCTGGCCAAAGGCATCAGCATAATCCAGCAGAAACCACTTCAGGCACGAGCCCCCAAAGCCCTGTTCCTCCTCTGACACCGAAACCCCACAGATAAACAATCAGCTTTTTCACACCCCATCCCGGACTGTCCATCTCCCTCGGTTCAGTCCGGGATGGCTTTTACTTTCAGCACATATCCTCTTTTATGCAGAGTCTCTATAACGATTGAATCATCAGGTGACAGAAGTTTCCTGAGATAATTAATCTGCACATTGAGAGCCATTGAATTTGCATAACTTACATCACCCCATACATGTTCCAATATATAGTCCCGTGCAACCATTCTTCCTTTCTGTCCGACAAGAATCTGCAATATCTCATTTTGTCGCTCGGACATTGTCACAGACACATCATCAAACGTAAGTGATGACAGATTGCAGTCATAACACGTGCCACCAATAATAATGGTCGTTTCTTCAGTCATATACCGATGGCGGTCACAATATCCTATGGAATATGCAAGGATACCTCAACAAAGGTTTAGGCACTATCCCCATTGATGTAAAAATCTATTACTGTCCGCTAAACCATAAAAGAGTGAGTCCAACATCCTGAACGGCAGAAGTTGGACTTACTTTTTGTATAGGACAGTAATAATACCATATAAACTAACAAGCGTCAAAGATGTCCTCATCAGCATCATGCCTGACAGACTATCCATATCCAATATCAGACTTTCAGTGGGTCAGGCGGTGGAGGAGGCGCGTCAGGCGGCGGGTGTCGGAGGGGGTGATGCCCGGGCGGTTACGGGTGTTGCCTTTCTGGAGTGTGGCGGCGATGCGGATGCCGCTGTAGCGGAATATCTCGCGGAGGACGCGGATGGTACCCGTGGTCTGGTGGAAAAATATGTTCCACGGCCATGGGGTGGTAGATGTGACTATCACGACAGCCCGTTTGCCCTTCATAAGCGGACGAGGCATGGCCGACTTGTTATCATCCATCATGGCGTAGACCACGCGGTCAAACAATCCTTTCAGCTGTCCGGGCATATTGCCCCAATAGCATGGAGATCCGAGCACTATGAGGTCATGGTCACGCAAGAGCGCGGCAAAGCGGTGAGCGTCATCATCGGGCAGTATGCAGGTGCCTCGGCTGCGGCAAGCCATGCAGCCGGTGCAATGCCGGTAGGCCGATGCCCCGACAGCAAACTCCGTGACACTGTATCCGTCTGCTTCGAGGGATTCTTTAGCCATGCCGAGGAGCCGGCTGATGTGTCCGTTGACACGCGGTGATGCGTTGATTATCAGAACCTTCTTGTCCATAATCATCTATTGTAATAATTTCTTTAATACATTGTCACGAAATGCCAGGCCTATGGAAAATTCCGTATCCCGGATAAACACATCATTACTGTCAAACGAATCCACAGCCGCGATGCGGACTATGTTTGACTTGTTGACACGCAGAAACATGTCAGGCGGCAGAGTCTCCTCCATAGCCTTGATAGTCATGCGTGTTACAAGCCGCCGGCCATCGTTGAGATGTATGATCACATAATCTTTCAATCCCTCCACATAGAGAATCTCAGCATACATGACGCGATGATACCTGCGGTCAGCCTTGACTATGATGAACTCCGCCGCCGATTTGGCCATCTCAGCTTCCCGGGCTTCCTTAAGCAATAATGTATGATAGTCAGCAGCCTTATTGACGGCACGCTCGAATCTCTCGGGGTCAATCGGTTTGAGCAGATAGTCTACGGCATCGACCTGATAGCTCTCCACGGCATATTCGGAGTATGCCGTAGTGAATATGACAAGGGTATCATGCGGTATCTGTCGGGCAAATTCAATACCTGTCAGGCCGGGCATCTGTATGTCAAGAAACAGCAGATCCACAGGATTTGCAGCCATATACGCCGCAGCTTCGGACGCATCGGCAGCCATCGCACACAGTTCGAGCTTCGGATTGGCATCCACGAGCCGTTTCAGCCCGCGACGAGCTATCGGTTCGTCATCTACTATAAGACACTTCATCTTCTATGTATGTAGGTATGGTCAAAGTTACTATATATTTGTCGGATTCCTTACGCTCCGACAGCGAAAAAAGCTCGCCGTAGAGAAAGGCAAGCCTTCGGCGCGTATTGGCAAGTCCCAGACCGCCGGAATGTATGTCAGCGGTATCCTTAGCCGGTGAAAACGAGTTGACGCATCTGAACAGGCACATGCCGTGGGGTGCCCTTTCAAACGAAATATCCACATAACGCCGTCCGCCTACGACAGTGCTGTATTTCACCGCATTTTCCACAAAAGTGATGAAAATGAGTGTCGGCACCAGCATCTCCCCTATCCGCCGGTCGGTGGATATGGAATAGTCAAACGGCTCTATGCGTGTCTTCTCAAGATTGAGGTATGTGCGCAGAAACCACACTTCATGTGCCACGGTGGCGCATCCACGGTCAGTCTCGGCAAACTGATACTGTAGGAGGTTTTTCAATTGATCAAGCATCTCCGATGCTTGACGAGGATTCTCGTCGGCGAGTATGCCCACATTGTTGAGCACATTGAAGAGAAAGTGCGGATTGATCTGCTTGCGCAGAAACGCATATTCCTGCCTGACTGTCTCGGTGCGCAGCAGTGTCATCCTACGCGAACCTATAATCCAGTCCTGCAAGAACATTATGGCTCCCGTACCGCCTATAAACAATGCCATGGTCAGCATCGACCCCAGAGTCGACACGACCATTATAGGCACCGGCATAGCATGGTTATAGGCAGCCGGCTCATATGTGAGCATCTCTGTGACAATCATCGGAACCACAAGCACCACTATCTCCACCGCGACCGATATACAGTATCGCTTCAGGCTGCGATGCTTCTTGAACCGCCGAAACAGCCACAGGATATTGCTGTAGGCCAGCAGATTGAGAAACAGATACATGCACACCGCTCCGCTCAGTCGGTGCAACGTGAATTCAGGCTGATCGGGCGCATTGAAAAATGTCCCGAAAGCTATCACGGCCAGAAGTATCTGGAATATCAGATGCCTCCACACGCGGCTGTGACGCGACACCAGGAAATCCGTCAACGATGAGAACGACAGAGATTCCAGTTCCTCTCCTCCGTCATCGACAGGAGGCGTGGGCAATTCGTATAACTGATGACGCAGATAGTCGGCCAGATGCCTGATTTCCGACGCAGCCGACGCAGGGGCTGATTTCAACGCCTCTCCCACCTTGTCAAGCATCGACATGATGCGGCCGGAGTCAAGCCTCGTCTTTACGGCTGAGATATATGCCTGCAAGGTTTCGACAGAGCGTTTCTCGCGGTCAAGTTCGACGCTCCACCGCTCATAGAGCTGCAAAGCCCCGATGCCGAGGAGAATCATGGCAAGCAGAATGCTGTTGATGAAACTGTCAACCAATATCCATGGCGACAGATAGTAAGATATGCGTGGCGGTATGTCAAGCCAGACGCGCGTGGCATACTCCAGACCAAGCCCTATTAGCGACACCACAAACGACAGAGCGATGACATACAGCCCATAGGCCACATAACGTTGCCTCATCAATATGCGAGGTACGGCATAGACATTGTTTACTACGGCGGCAAGCATAAACAGCGATGCCATGGGCACAAGCAGCCAGCATATCCTGTAGCCGCACTGCTCGTATGACTCGACGAACGCCGCCACGACCACACCTGATGCAACGAACGTAAATGCGACGGCCAGTATCAGATATTTGACAGCCCTGTTCACTCTACCTCTTCCATCTGATCGGGATGATACACTATGTCGCTCCGGTCAACGGGCGAAGCGAGAAAATATCCGAGACAGAAGTCGCCGGCAAACATGCGCGGGCCGTTGCTGTCGCTCTGTAGTGCCACGAGATAGTCAAACATCTCACGTGACACCGCCGTAACCGAGACCGTAACCACATCGCCGTCACGAAGCACCATATTATCATCCTCCTCGTCGACATCCTTGCGACTCGTCATAATCACCTCATGGATAAGCCCATTGACGGCGTGGCAGTCGTCAAGCACGCTCCACAGATAAGCCTCGCCATTACGGTAGAGACGCACCCAGTAACAGTCATCCACTCCCGGCGAGTCGGTAAACGTCACTTGAAGCAACGCCACATAGTCATAGGGCATCTTGATCCAGCGAAATTCCAGAGCGAGGATGTCAGTTGACGGCCCCATGGTGGAAACAGACGAATACGAGCGTCCGCCGGCCGACACATCTAAGCGGTATTCATGTCCCTCTATGCCTCCGAGAGCATCGGTAAACACACCGTCGGCGTCAGGCGACAGCGACACGGTAGTTCCGGCAGTCATATCCGTCAGACGCACGGACGCATCGGTAATCTTATGGCGATTCATCGCTTCATCCATCGGGGTCGTGGAAGTCAGGGCCACCCGGGCACCGTCAGCTGTCAGATTACCTTCGATAACCAGCTGTGGCTCCACATCGTGGTAATGAAAATCAAGCTCCTTCTCGCATGAAGTACACATGACAGCCGCCGTCAGCAGCAGACCTATATAATATCTTGTCATCATATCAGAATTTTATAGTATATGAAACCGAGGGGACTATGCCGAAGAGTGACTGCTGCACTGCTTTTGTACCGGATGGTTTCTCCGCATCGTCCTCAAAATATATCACAAACGGGCTGTAATGGGCATAGGCATTAAATACGCCAAACGACCATATAGAGGTGCAACGCTTGCCCACTCTCGTATATGTGGCCGACAGGTCAAGGCGATGTGACGCCGGGGTCTGGTAGCCGTTGCGCTGCGAGTAATAATAGCATGTCGTACCGCTGATTTCATATTTGGCATCAGGCGCAGTCAACGGGCGACCCGACGAGTAGGTCCATGAAGCCGAGAATTTCCAGGCATCGTTCAGATCATACATCGCCACTACGGCCACATCATGGCGGCGGTCGTTGGAGGCATCGTACCATCGGCCGTCGTTTATGCCGTCTATGCGTGTCTCGGTCCGGGAGAGGGTGTAGGAAATCCAGCCGGTGAGTTTACCGGTATTTTTACGCAGCATCAGTTCCATGCCGTAGCTGCGCCCTTTGCCGCCCATAATCAGGCTCTCGAGGCTGACACGCGAAAACATCATCATGCCGTCACGATAATCATACACATTATCCATCGACTTATAGTAGCCTTCGGCCGACCAATCCCATGCGCCGTCGGCAGTCATGCCGGCATATCCGGCCGAATACTGCGCTGTGCGCTCGGGCTTCACCTGCGATGATGTCAGCGCATAACGGTCAAAGGGGAAGGTGGTCGAGGTGGCACGGATGCCATGCAGATTCTGAGTGGTGAGAGACGCCCCGGCCTTGACGTTGTGACACCGGGTGATATTATACTTGACGCTGCCGCGAGGCTCAAAATCCACGTAGGCCTTGCTTGAAAAATCAGGCAGAGCCTCGTGCAGAGCCTCAAACGCATGGAATCTGTCGCCCGACATCGCGCTGAACACCGACAGCCTCGCACCCATTGACAAGGATACGCGCTCGCTAAAAGTCCCTTCATATCCGGCCCACAGAGCGTTTTGCCATCCCGAACGTATCTCTTTCTGCCGGGAAGCGTTCACCTCCATCTCCCCCGACTTTACGCGCAGCAGCTCGGAGCGCAGACCCATTTCTACCATATGGTTATCCGAGATGTCAAAGATTGCACGCTCGTTAAGCGACGCGGTGCGGATGTATTCAGTCATCCTCTGTGACGTTTCCATCAGGTCCATTGACATGTCGGTGGTGTAGTCGGTAAACGCTCCTGTGGTCACGAAGCGCCAGCGGTCACCGGCCCGTGCAGTCCAGTTGGCACTCGCGGCGATGTTGCCCCAGTGCATCCCCATCAGATCGCTGATGGCCAGATTGTCACGAGACGCGAAAAATGACACATCAAGCATGTTGCTGCGGTTTATGTCGTAACGCAGCCGCGCATTGACGTCAAAGAAATTCATCACCGTGTTTTTGTACTCCGGAATCAGTTTCAGAAACAGATCCACGTATGACCTGCGTGCAGCCACTGAAAACGACAGCTTGTCCTTGACTATCGGGCCGTCGGCGGCAATCTTGGCATTGAGGATACCCACCGTGCCGGAAAAATTGTAGTCCGACATATCGCCCGGCTTCATGGAGGTCTCAAGCACCGACGACGTGGCGCCACCAAACTGCGCAGGTATCGGCCCCTTGTGGAGCGTGGCACGCCCCATGGCATCATCATTGAATGTGGAGAAGATACCCATCATGTGCGACGGATTATAGAGCGTGGCCCCGTCGACCGTCACCAGATTCTGATAGGCGTTGCCGCCTCTGACCTCAAAACCGCCGGCACCGTCAGCCTCGCCGTGCACCCCCGGGAGGAGGGTTATCGACTTGATAATATCCGTCTCGCCAAACAGTTGCGGCGTGGCTGCGAGTTTCGACAGCTCAAGCCGTTCGCTGCCGAGCCGTCCGTCGGTCACACGCTGCCGCGCCGACTGGCCCGTCACAGTGACCTCCCGGAGTTTCTGAGTCTGTATGCTGTCAGTCTGCGCATGAGAAAAAGCGGCACCGCCGCATAACACTACTAAAAATAAAAGCCTAAAAAACATCTTTCTTACCTAAGAATATATCTGCAAAGTTACAATGGTTTTCCTGCAATCATATTGCAAAGGTAAAAACAACCGCCCCGTCCCCCATCAAATATGAGACGAAAGCGGCAATCTCTACGACCAACCCTCATGGTTTTGTCCGATATTGCGCCATGTTTGCGGATGTATTCGCCTGAAATTTTCCGATATTTCAGCCCTCTATGTTTCATAACATATTTGCTTGTCGGATTAGAATAGTTTGCTAATTTTGCATTGACCTTACGCCGTGTGACTCCAGAAGGAGCCGGAACGAGGGAGGTCATTACATAAAGAAAGCGTTTACTGCGCTTGATTCTTGGCTGTTTCAGAAATCTGGCAGTTTCACAAACTTCGTCAAGAGTGAAGTAACGGTAGATGTCTCGGGTATGATATCATATCCAATAGCGGATTATACCTTCTCGGTATGTCCTCATTGGCGTATCATATATCATACGGCGTAGGCTCTGCGTTACTCGTTCTACGAAGTGACGGCTATGCCAGATGCCTTGAAACAGCAGGACGAGTAACAGTACGGATCCTGCGCTTTTTTATTTTGGCTGTTTACCTTTGGGGATTCGGAGGTATATGTAGAGGTATTTATAAAGGTAAACCGTCAAATTATCATGAAACATTTCAAGACCGCCGAGACAACCTTATTCTTCAATACCAGAGACGAGATGATTAAGGTAAAGTTAGAGAGAGTCGCCTATTTTGAGGCTGACTCCAACTATTGCCATGTCTTTTTCAGCAATGGAGCAAAAGCCACTCTTCTGACAAGCCTCGTAAATATCGAAAGTCTTCTTACAGAATGCTTCAAAGGATGTAATCCTATGTTCATCCGTATCGGCAAACGGTTTATCGTCAACAGGCAGTATATCTTCCAGATAAACATACCTCGTCAAAAACTGATTCTGACAGACTATGTTTCTCCCACTATTCATGAAATATCCATATCTAAAGAAGCTCTGAAAAACCTGAAACAACTTTATACCACAAACTAAATGGAAATAATCATAGGCCGTCAAGGCACTCAGAAAACGCCGATTTCAGACCCCACTGTAAGTAGAAGGCATTGTAAAGTGACTGTCAATGGCGATGGAACTTATATCATAGAAAATCTAAGCCCATCGGGCACAAAAGTGGACGGAGTAAGCATCATACGCACTACCGCCACCGCTAATAGCCGTGTCCAGTTAGGGTTAAATTTCAGTGCCACTCTTGTAGAGCTGATAGGCATCCCTCAGGCATCCTCTATGGCACATCACCCGACTCAATCAGATACGGCGAAGACACAGTCAGAGCAAAAGTCGCAGCCGGATGTCAAGACTTTCAACATCTCTCATCTTCGCCGAGTATGGGAGGAGTATAATAATGCCAACATTGAGATGGCTGATATTCAACGAAAAACAAATCTTATACGCACCGGTTTAGGCATATTTACCATGTGTGCTATGCCTACAATATTCTTTTTTGGCCCTATCGGATACGTGCTGACCGGACTTGGTGTTTTAGGTAACATCTACAGTTTTGCCGGCATGAGAAATGCCGAAACTGCCGAGGAAAGGCAGTGTCGCCAGGATGCTTTTGATGACGCATGGGTATGTCCGAATCCGGAGTGTGGACGCTCATTACTGGCCAAAAACTACAAATTGTTAGTCCGCAACCATCAGTCGTGTCCATATTGTAAATGCAAATACGTGGAGAAATGAAACGATTCCTGGCTCTATTCACCATATGCCTGATTGCAATATGCGGTTATGCTGAAACTTATGTAGTAAGCGTAGGGATAGGCAACTATGCCGACCCTAAGGTGCAGAACCTCAGAAAGACAGAGGCAGATGCTAAGGCTATAGCGAAGTTCTTCAAAAAAGGCACGAAGCATGTAATCACCATCACCGGCAGATATGCCACAAAATCACGGATACTTAAAAGCATGAGAAGTCAATTCTCACGAGCTAAGGCAAGCGATAAGATAGTTTTCTTTTTCAGCGGCCATGGTTATCCAGGCGGGTTCTGCCCATATGATATGACTAAACTTGAAGATGGAATCACGTACGCCGATGTAGTCGGCATAATGCAGCAGTCCAAAGCTAAGAGCAAGTTTGTCTTTGCTGATGCCTGTAATAGTGGAGCAATAAGGCAAAATGGGTCTGGCTCTGACCCCAAATCGGGCAATGTATTGCTATTTTTATCGTCACGAGGCAACGAATACTCTGCGGAAAGCCCTTTTCTCGCGAACGGATATTTCACCAAACATCTTCTTAGAGGGCTTAGTGGTGGAGCCGACACCAATAAAGATATGCGTATCACGGCTCGCGAACTGTTCAACTATGTCAGTGACGGAGTGAAATCACAGACAAATGATCGTCAGCACCCCGTGATGTGGGGCAAATTTGATGACAATCTCCCCATCGTAGAATACCATAAAAAGTAGTTTCGTCAATTAATCGCAATAGTTTATCAAACATCACAAGGATAATTATATATCAATCCCACTCATGATATATCTTTGCCTTAAATTCTGAGAATTAAACCAAAAATTAAAAACCATGTTTGCAATAATTTGGATAGTAATCTGGGCATTAATATTCAACATCTTTAATGGTCCGTCTGTCGGACAAATCATCGGTTTTATATTAATCGGACTCGGTGGTCCTATTGGTCGCTGGCTATTCCAAATTTCAAAAGGATAATCATATGAATCTAATAAGCGGTTCAAAACTCCAGAGCGGTAAATACCGAATCATCCGTGTCCTCGGACAAGGAGGTTTCGGCATCACATATCTTGCCGAGAATATGTTTCTTGACAAGCAGGTGGCCATCAAAGAATTTTTTCCGAAAGAGCTATGCGGTCGAGACAATACCAGCCATCTGACACTCGGCACTCAGAACAATGCCGAAACAGTTGAAAAACTTAAATCTCGATTCCTTAAAGAAGCCAAAAATATCGCAAAACTTGATTACCCCGGGATCGTCAAAATCCACGATGTTTTTGAGGAAAACAATACGGCTTATTATGTGATGGATTATATAGAGGGAGTATCTTTGGCAAAGATGGTGAAAGAGCATGGAGCATTACCTGAAAGCAAGGCAGTGGGTTATATCATGAAGGTAGGGGAGGCTGTGGCCTATATGCATTCCTTGAGCATGAACCATCTTGATCTTAAGCCAGCAAACATCATGATTCGCGCTGCAGATGATGAGCCTATTCTGATCGACTTCGGACTCTCAAAGCAGTACGATACAAGCGGAGCTCAGACTTCTATCACGCCTAGCAGTGCATCTAACGGCTTTGCACCCGTTGAACAATACTGTCGAGGCGGAGTAGCAACTTTTACACCTCAAACTGACATTTATGCCCTTGGAGCTACTTTGTTCAATCTACTCTCAGGCACCGTCCCCCCTCATTATAGTTACATAATTGAAAACGGCTTACCTCCTTTACCCATTACAGTTTCCATGCCATGTGCTGATGCCGTCAGTCATGCAATGGAGATTAATAGGAATAATCGTCCTGCAAGAATTAATGAATTCCTCTCTGAAATTTCTAAAGCCAAGACAAAAAAATCATTATTGGAATCAAACTTATCAGAGGAAACACAATTAATATATGTCACAACCCATGAACCCAAAATAGCACCTCACATGGAGTTGGCGCATTATAATCACTCCACTCCACCAAATATACAATCATTAGGACCGAGCAACTACTCCTCAGCATCTGAAGAAACACAGTTTATTGAGCCGCCTCATGATTATGAATCTGAAGCCCGACAACTTAAGGAGAAGTTAGATTATGGTTGTGGGAGCTTATTGTGTGTTTTCACTGCAACAATTGTTGTTGGAATTATATTTTTCCCTCTGATACTATATACTTCTTCGGATTATATAGCGTGGTCAATCATCCTATATATAATAATATTATTTGGCGCAATGCTTTTAGCGATGAAGTTAGTCGACAATATTAATAATAAACGTATTCAGTCATGGAAAGATGAGCATCCTTACGACCCTCGTTCTAAATTTTTATAATAATTCATCACGCATCGCTATGGTTTCATCATTCAAGATGGAAAGCACTTGACTGTCAGAAAAGAGCACATTTTTAATACCGTAAAAAGTAGTTTTGTCAATTATATCAGTGAGTTTGTCAATCATTAGTTTATGGTTGACTAAATATTGATAACACATATTTACATTTGCGAAAACCATAAAGCTATCACATATGCAGTTAAAAGAAGGTTCTATACTCCAGAATGGGAAATACCGGATTATCCGTGTCCTCGGACAAGGAGGTTTCGGCATCACATATCTTGCCGAGAATATGTTTCTTGACAAGCAGGTGGCCATCAAAGAATTTTTTCCGAAAGAGCTATGCGGTCGAGACAATACCAGCCATCTGACACTCGGCACTCAGAACAATGCCGAAACAGTTGAAAAACTTAAATCTCGATTCCTTAAAGAAGCCAAAAATATCGCAAAACTTGATTACCCCGGGATCGTCAAAATCCACGATGTTTTTGAGGAAAACAATACGGTTTATTATGTGATGGACTATATTGAGGGCATATCCCTCGCCGATATGGTGAAAGTCAACGGTCCTTTGCCAGAATCCAAAGCTATAGGATATGTCATTAAAGTTGGCGACGCACTGGAATATATCCATTCACGTCAGATGACTCATTTTGATGTCAAGCCGGCAAATATCATGGTTCGCAAATCCGACGACACCCCGATATTGATAGATTTCGGATTATCTAAGCAATACGATACTCACGGAGATGCCACTTCTACAATCATGCAAGGGGTCAGCCATGGTTTTTCTCCCATTGAATTATATAGCGCCAATAGTGTTGCAACATTTTCTCCGCAGACCGACGTTTATTCGTTAGGAGCGACTTTGTTTTTCCTTTTAACAGGCACAGTCCCACCGTCTGCTTCACAAGTCCTGGAAGAAGGTCTGAAATTCCCGGCTGATATATCTCCAGATATTCGTAGTGCAATAAAGCGGGCTATGAGCGCAAATCGCACTATGAGATACGAATCTGTCAGAAACTTTTGTAGCGATTTGTCAAATGATAATAGAGCAAATATTAACCATAGTATTTCTTCATCAGAAGACACGTTTGATGAAGAAACCCGGATAATTACAAATCAAGGAAATATATCTGAAAATACAAAGGAGCCGGAATCCGCCGGAAGCATCTCTGAAGAAGACGGACAAGGTCATGGTTATGATATTGAGCCATCCAGGTGGGACAAAATTGTCACATGGATTTGTGGAACGAACAATCTTGTTAATGCAGATAAAATACCTAATTCAAAAAAAGACACATATCTGGTCCTGCTTATATTTTTAATAATTGCAGCTGGAATGTTTCCGATTGGAGGTTGGTTACTAATCGCTATACTTTATAAGTATATCCGGAACTCTCTACAACGAGTCTTATTTGCTGATTATTTAGATGAATTTGACGATGCGTACGATTACTCCAAAGGTAAAGCAATCACCATACTTATTTTAATCTTATCCATACCCATCGCTTTCTTCTTTTTAATAGTTCCTACGTCAAAACATGACAACAAAAAGGAGGTGACGGAATATGTCACCCAATTTTCTACAGGATGTCCCTTTAACATTTATGATGTGCAAGTATCATCGGCAAGTTATGTAAATGGAGATATTATTCTCACTTTACATTCCTCCGATTCAATTCATTTTAATCGAGATTATCTAAATGAGCTAAACTTTGAGTTGTTGAAGCCTCTATTCATTGATAAGGGACTAATCCATCACACTATCGCGAAAAATAACAAAATCACCTTCAAGTTTTATAACAACGGTATAGAGATGAAACCCATCACGCTTACCCCTACTGAAGTTGAAAAATACGAAAAAACAGACAGCACCACTAGAGGTAAGGCTTGGATTAAAGCTCTTATCGAATTGGAAAACTATTATCTTCCTCAGGATTTGGGTGCAAATGTTAAAATCACCGATGTCTCAATTGAAAATATTGCGAGCCACAATGGTAATTATCTGACGTATACATTTGTCGATAATGACAGAATCATGAAAAAAGAATTTGGCGACAGCCTTAATTATAAGATTCCCCAATTCTTGCCTCTAAACATACCATATATTGGTGAGAGCGTAGCGAACGCCCTTCAAGGAATTGGATTCAAAATTTATAGTGGAAATAATGTCATCGCAGAGGACGTGCTGATTTCAACTTCTGACATAAAGAGAATACTAAGTCACGCCCAAGAATAGGTTTATAAGAAACGTCACATCGACATCACCAACAAGAATTATATGCAATTAACAACAAATACGAGACTCCAGAATGGGAAATACCGGATTATCCGTGTCCTCGGACAGGGTGGTTTCGGCATCACATATCTCGCTGAAAATACTTTCTTTGACAAGAAGGTGGCCATCAAGGAATTCTTTCCGAAAGATTTCTGCGGTCGAGACGATACAAGCCATCTTACACTCGGCACTCAGAACAATGCCGAAACAGTCGCAAAGCTCAAAGACCGCTTCCTCAAAGAAGCAAAGAATATAGCCAAGCTTGACCATCCGGGCATCGTCAAGATCCACGACATCTTTGAGGAAAACAATACGGCATATTATGTCATGGACTATATTGAGGGCGAGAACCTCAATGAAATGGTCAAGCGCGAAGGTCCACTATCAGAAGTAATGGCCGTCGGATATATCCGCATGGTAGGCGATGCTATTACTTACATCCACTCGCTTCACATGACACACTTTGATGTCAAACCGGGCAATATAGTGGTACGTCGAAGAGATAACCAGCCCATACTAATCGACTTCGGCCTGTCAAAACAATATGACATTCATGGCGACGCGACATCCACACTGATGCAAGGCGTAAGTCATGGCTACTCCCCTATAGAACTGTATAATGCAGGAGCACTGACTTCATTCTCCCCTCAGACCGACGTATATTCACTGGCAGCGACTCTCTACTTCCTTTTAACAGGAAAAGCACCACTGCCGGCCCCGGAGGTCGCGGAAAACGGATTATGTTTCCCCTCATCAGTTTCTGAGGAAATAAAATCCACCATCGTGCAAGCTACCCAATTTTCCAGAGCCAAACGCCTTGGCTCAATATCTGTATTCCTCAGTCAGCTACCTTTAATTGCATGCGATGCAGAGGATTCTCATCCCTCAGATAAGCAATCCATAGAGCCTGAGGAAAATAGCGACACTTCCGAGCAGACACAATATATTGAGGACGCATCTTTAGATTCACCGATTCATGATTATGAATTAGAAGCAAGACAAATCAAAAACAAGATGGATCCGTTTAGAGGGTGGGGGCCAGCATTAATAATGAGTTTTGTAGCTATTATTTACATACTTGTGTTTTATTACATCCTACCATTAATAATAATGGGTGTTCCAGGAGATTTTTCCCCTTTCATGCTAACTTTTATTATTATAGTAACAGCTATTTTATGTGTAGTATGGCTGTTCACCAAATTATCTAAGCCTGTTCATAATAAACGCATTAAAGCATGGAAACAGGAACACCCCGACGACCCACGCGCTAAGTATTTGTAGGATTTTATCAACCAATCGGATAGTTTCATCATTCAAAATCGAAAATGCTTGATTATCAGATAACAGCACATTATATTTGCAATATCATTAAACACTTCTAATATATGGACAACGAAGCAACACGCCTCATCAATGCTGAGCCAACCAAGAGAGAACAAACCGCATCGGCCACTCAGAGTCAGTCTGAGCCATCAGCTCCTAATAAATCAAAAAAGAGCAGCCCCATAGTCGCAGCTGCAGGAGGCTTCGTTGCTGGCGCAGCCGTCGGCATAGGTGGCTCAGCAGCGGCAACAAATACTCCCGAAGATGTGCAGAATCTTGAAGGAGAAGCAGCCGAAAACGCAGATATAGAAACTCCAGCGCCAGAGGAAGCAACCCTTGCAAATGACGAGGGCGTACGTTACGCACATGTTGACGCTGATAATTTCAATGACGCATTCGCGCAAGCTCGCGCTCAAGTAGGCCCGGGCGGAGTGTTTGAATACAATGGCAGAATCTACGGCACATATCTCGCCGACGAGTGGAACGAGATGACACCTCAGGAACGTGCCGAATATCAGAATCGTGTAAATGAAGTAGCTCCTTCACATCATGTTCAGCACGACACGGCAACTATAGCCGATGCCACAGAGCATCAGGAAACGACTTCGGACGTTGTCGCCGTCCCGACAGATGCCGAAATGGTTTCCGCAGAGCCGGTAGACAATGAAATCCGTGTCCTCGGCGTTGAGACGGTCCAGGATGGAGACGGACAAGTTATGAACGTCGCGCTCGTAGAATGTGAGGGCGACCAGGCACTGCTCGTCGATGTTGACAACAACGGAGCCATTGAAGTTCTGGTCCATGATGACAACGGTGACGGTCAGATACAAGAGACTGAAATCCACGACATATCAGAAGCCGGCCTTGACGTGGCCGACCTCATGCAGACTCAGGCTGCGCAGGAGGGTGATGTATTCTACACATCCAATGACGATATGCCCGATTACGTCAACGATGCCGACTCTACAATGCTTGCTTGATGGGAAAAATTTTCATAGTCTGCCCTGAGTGCCACCAGCAACTATCGTTCGGCGAAGTGCCCGGCTATCAGAATATGGTGGTGGAGTGCCCCAAGTGCCACTTCAAGGCCAATGTCAGCGTATATCAGAGCGGTAGTCAGGCTCGTGGTGCACAGGGAGCAGACGAAATGCCGACCCAATTAGTCATTCCACCGAAATCAGCAGGTTACATCGGACAGATACGTGTCAAGGCTACCGGTGAGGTTCAGTATC
The DNA here is from genome assembly GCA_900539915.1 of uncultured Bacteroidales bacterium. Classification (GTDB taxonomy): domain Bacteria; phylum Bacteroidota; class Bacteroidia; order Bacteroidales; family Muribaculaceae; genus Amulumruptor. The sequence goes on from UQDU01000008.1 coordinate 18,455, forward strand.
TCAAAGCCGGGCAAAACATTATCGGCCGACGTGCTCAGACAGGGACTGCGGACATCAAAATCAGCAACGATATGTATATGAGCCGTCAGCACGTAAGGATTGATGTTGTAAAAAACAATGCCGGATATGAACACCATCTCGTTGAGATAAATTCTACAAACATCGTAAAACTTAATGGCAAGCCGATTAACCGAGGCGATATACTAATCCTGAAATTTGGCGACACCATGACTCTTGGCACAACGGATATTGTGTTGGAATCCAATGATGATGATGAAGCAACCAGATTAGCGTGATAGACCATGATAACTATAAAAAAACCACTGAGTTTTACAGAAATAGGCAAAAAGGATAATCAAGAGGATTATCTGTATCCGGCTAATGCAGATACTCATACCCGCATATTCATCATGTGCGATGGGATGGGTGGACACGACAATGGCGAAGTGGCCAGTATGACTGCTGCCAATGCATTGGGCGATTATCTGATGTCATGCACTGAAATAGACATCCCGACTTTTGAGACTGGGTTGGCAAAGGCCTACGATGCACTGGATAATATAGACACCAATTCCGCTAAAAAGCCGGGCACCACAATGACTTGCCTTTGCCTTAACGAAGATAATTATCTTGTTGCCCATATCGGTGACAGCAGGATTTACCACATACGTCCCTCTCTGTTTAATCCTGAGACGAAGCGCGGAGGCATTCTTTATCAATCATCGGACCACTCCTTAGTCAACGATCTATTAAAAGCCGGTGAATTGACCGAGGATGAAGCTCGCGATTTTCCGCAAAAGAACGTAATTACCCGTGCAATGCAGCCCCATCTGCCCAAACGATATAAGGCAGATGTCTATATGTTTGATGACATTCAAGGAGGTGACTATTTCTTCCTCTGCTGCGATGGTGTGTTAGAGCAGCTATCTAATGACATCCTATGTGGAATTTTAGCTGACAAAAATCTTGATGATGCCAAGAAACTTGCAAAAATCAAATCCATATGTGACGGAAATACTCGCGATAACTACACTTGCTGGCTTGTACCTATAGACAAGGTAAAAATCAACAATAATGCTGGTATAACACCAGTCATTCAGGCAGATGCCGAGATGATTCATACAGGATGTGAGCCTTTAAACCATTGCAAAGAATCCAATCCGAAGGCTCATAGGGAATCACGCTCCTTTAAAATACCTATACCTTCGTTCCCTCGTCGTTGCAAAATTCAATATAATTTTATCAAGAAAGTAGTGATAGGAGCCATCCTGACAATTGCGCTTATCGTCGTAGCTGCTTTTGTTGTCAACTATGTAAACAAAGAGAAACATAAAGAAAAAAATGAACATGTCATCAAAACTTCCATGAAGCAAGGTCAGTCACATAGTAAGATTAGGAGTCATTAAAAACCGCCCCGTCCCCCATCAAATATGAGACGAAAGCGGTTGGTTTTGCGACAATACGGGTATTTCAGAGGGAAAGCTGACGCTTTATCTCCATGTCGGGCCAATAGCCCCAGGACTCTACGATTTTTCCGTCTACAATCTTGAAATTTTCAAGAGCCTCAAATTCAATCCGACGGTTTGTCGGTGGTATGCCCATGCACTCGCCAGTATGGATACCCTGATACAAAACTCTGGTAGCGACCATGTCGCCCGATGAGAACACATCCAAGACAGTGACTTTAAGGTCGGAGAATTGATTGGCCACTATTTTCAGGATGCCTACAGCATCGGCATTGCTGCGTGCCCCCGCAGGACTATGATCAATATAATCATCAGCTACGCACTCCATTATATAATTGTAGTCTTTGTTGGTATAGCCATCTTCAAAGAATCTGACTACGACATCTGATGGTGTCATTGGAGACTCTGCCATGCAGCTTAACGGCAAAAGCGTAAGAACGGTGAGCAAGTGGGATAATTTCATAGTGTGTATTTTTTATCTGCAAAATTACGACACCATGAGACAACCGTCAATGGTTATTTATAACCATACCGGTTACATCAGTTTCATCAGTGTGGCCGCAGAGATTGCCTCTACGGTGTTGCTGACGCTGAGTTTTTCTATGATGTTCTGCCGATGGCGATTGACGGTGTGTATGCTGATGCCAAGCACATCCGCAATCTGCTTGCTGGCTTTGCCTTGTTTTATGAGGTGTAGTATCTCCTTCTCACGCGGAGTCAGTATATGACAACGACGCTCATCGGTGGCTACGTCAACCACTTCGCCGGTCGTGGTGTTGACGATGCGCGGACATATCCCCTTGTCGCCGGCCGGATAGGCCGACAGGCCGTAGCAACAGAGTATGAGCCATATCTTGCCGCCCGGAGATGTCCGGAACACCTGCGTGGAATTGGCCACCGAGATGTAATTGCCGTTGCAGTCCCTGACACGTATGTTGCAGACGGCTTTATGCCGCACTTTATCGTCGCCGTCCATAGGGTTGACATACTTGAAATACTCATATTCCAGCATGCGCTTTTCGGCAAGGTCCTCGGGGTGAAGGCGGACGTAGATGGCATCTTCATCGCTTGAATCGACCATCTGATACATACGCTCCGAGTCAGTCAGCCCCAGCAACCTGCACATACTGCCTCCGATGATATAGCAGACGTCGGCCGACGCATCCGTAATCACACAGCAGCCGTCATTGACCTCCGTGTAATTCGTTATCCGTCGGATGGCGTCAGTGACCGCCTCCTCGTCAAGCAGCTCTTTATCAAGCTCCTGACAGTCATATATAGCGTCAAGTTCCTTTCGTAGTATATCCATTGCCGGTTGCCTATCAATATTTCCGCTACCCTACCTATTCGTAGCGTTACTGCAAAAGTAGTCAAAATAATCGTTTAAAAACATTCATCATCCCGCGGTGGTTAATATTATATATGTCTCATTAAAAACAGGAAACGACAATGACACGTAAAATCATGTTTGCGGCAGCCGTGGCTGCTCTGACACTTGCCACAAGCTGTGTCACCAACAAGAAATACAATGCCCTACAGACCGAATACCAGGCCACGCGCGACGGTCTGCTTGAGTGCAACAGCCAGTCGAAGAGCATGGAGTACCTCATCAAGGACCTCCGCTCGCAAAATGCCTCGCTCGAACGCCAGCTTGAGGACATGAAAGCTACGCTCAACCAGAGTCTGCTCAACAGCCAGCAAGGGAGCGTCAACATAGGCAAACTTGTTGACGAAATCAATGCCTCCAACAAGTATATCAAAGAGCTGATTTCGGCTAAGACAAAATCCGACTCGCTCAACATAGCCCTGACAAACAAACTGACACGCTCGCTCAGCAACGACGAGCTTCGCGACGTGGACGTCAAGGTGCTCAAAGGTGTGGTCTACATCTCCCTCGCCGACAATATGCTCTTCAAAACCGGCTCATACGAAATCAGTGACCGCGCCATGGAGACCCTGTCAAAGATTGCCAAAATCATCAAAGACTACAAAGACTATGATGTACTCGTGGAGGGCAACACCGACAATCTGCCTATCACACGCCCCAACATCCGCAACAACTGGGATCTCTCGGCTCTGCGTGCCAGCTCGGTTGTACAGGTGCTCCAGAATCAGTTTGGCGTCAATCCTTCACGCCTGACTGCAGGCGGACGCGGCGAGTTCAACCCCATTGCCGACAACACCTCAGATCTCGGTCGTCAGCGTAACCGCCGCACCGAAATCATCATCACCCCCAAGCTTGACCAGTTCCTCGACCTGATAGACCAGGCCCCCGACCAGGACAAGTAGCCCCACGGAGGGAACATACCATACACTCATTACAGCAGGAAAATGCCATGGCACAATGTCACTAACTTAGGCATGTCCCTACTGCATAACAACGCCATTCAGGCATTAACGATCCCGGTCAGTTGACGTAGCGCGACACGGCGGCATCAAGCGAAATGTCGGCGGTAAGCCCCATGCGCTGGCGCAGACGCCAACGGGCTTGCTTGACCGACTCGGGACGGATGGACATTATGCGTGCTATGTGTTTGTTTTCAAGGCCCAATGCGATGAATGAGGCAAGACGCACATCAGCATCCGTCAGCCCGGGATAGTCAGCCTTAAGCCGGTCTGCGAAGTCAGGATTGAGATTGGCGAACGTCTCCACGAAGTTCTCGCGCTCACCTTGCGAGCCTATATGAGTCTTGATAGAGCTCTCGATCAGGTTACCGGCCTTGTGCGATATTTCACCCTTAGCCATCAGGTCAGCAGTCTCCTTGCTGACCGACGACAACAGATTGTCCTTTTCCTCTATGCCTAACTGCATCGCCATATTCAGCAGATAAGGGGCTCTGCAGTGACAGATTTTATATATAACTTCGCCATCAATCGATAATCATCATAGGCACTCATCATCCACTCATCTACCATTACATTTTTATTTATTGGTGTCCGCTAAAACTTTCAAGCCCTATTTGGCTTTTTAGTTTCCTCGGACACCAATAGTATATAATCAAAGCCGGCGACAGCGACAACCAAGCAACCGAAAAATTCATGTTGATGTAAAAACCTCCCGACTAACTTACAAGCAGTAGTAGATGTTATAGAAACTCTCGGCACAAATACCGAGACTAATGTGGAAAGAGGGACTCTGCCGTGACGGCAGGGTCCCTCTGCTTTTTCACAGTCCGGCTGCATGGGCTATGCCACAATGACAAGCCCTGCCACCGATTGTGCCGGTAGCAGGGCCTGAATATGAAGTCCGTAAACTTGCGGAGCGTTTACTTCATGAGTTTGAGCGAAGCCGCACCCTCGGCGGTGATGACCTTGACCACATAAACGCCGTCAGATGCGCCTGTAAGGTCGGCGGTAGCTGCAGTCGAGGAAGCCACACGTGCGCCGCTGAGGTCATATACATCAATAGAGCGGATGTCAGAGCCGGCAGTCACCGAGAGGATACCGTTGACCAGAGAAGCCTTGACTGATGAGTCAGAGCCTTCGGCACGAATATCGTCAATAGAGGAGTTAATAGCACCCACAGTGAATGTCTTGCCATATGTGAGCTGCTTATCAATTCCAGCATTATTACGAGAGAACAATGCTGCGCCATATTGCTTTCCTACTTCTAAAGCTGCAGAAGGCTTAGATAATTTGACATTGGTCTCCTGAGCCCATGAGCCGGCAGTAATGTAACACATTGGGGTAGCAAGAGCATCAATATTGTAACCGCTGAAATCAGCATTAAATATAAGCAGATACAATGGATAAGCATAATAACCCGACACACATCCTACCTTATAATCAATGCGGAAGTCATCAAGTACCACATTGTCAGAATTGAGGATAGTCAGTTCGTTGCCTTCTTTGTATGTTTTCAGAACAGTGGTGGTAGGAGCGGCCTGAACAGTAACAGGAATCAGATTTGAGATAATCAATCCGGCATCAAGGTCAATATATCCGAAATAGCACTCGGCTCCGGCTACATATGCCGAGCTACTTTGAATCACAGACAGGTCAAGAGTCAGAGGCATCGAATCACCGGCACGCAAATCCACAACCTGAGTCTGGCAGAGGGCTATTATACTATATTTACCTTCTTTTTCAATCAAGAAAGCCGGTGTCACAGACTGCATTACCTCGGAGTCATTATTGTTTACAGCCTTTACTTCGGCCTGGAAGCCCTTGCCGTAATAGACAGGAGTATTCAAAGCTTCATCCACTAAATCCAATGACAATGGTTTCTCAGGTGCTGTCACAAAGGTGCCGTCAGCCTTTTTCTGGAAAAGGACATAGTCGGGCTGGCCGATGGGGGCTATGGCACGTGTGTATGTAGAACCGCCGTTGGTAGAGGCTACAGGATATACCTTGTATGTACCGGCAGGGAGAGTTGAGGGGATTGTAACCGTTATGACTCTGACACCATAATTGATGCTTGCAGACCAGTTGGCGAGTGTGCCGTATGTGGCAGTAGCTACAAGTTCATCAGAAGTATAGTCGCAGAACTGCGCAGCGAGAAGCACACTGCTGCCTACGCCTCCATTGTTGCCGAAGAAACTATTAATGGTCAGCTGCTGGCCGGACATCACTGGTGTCATGGCCTGGGTGATAGCAAGCTGGAACGGCAGAATCTTGGGTATGCTGCCACCGGCCGGTTTGGCTCCGAGTATGGCACCCTGGTTCTGATTGTAACCGGCCAGTGAGCCTCCTATACCCTGAGCATCAGGGTCAAGAGCAGTGATGAGGAAGTCGCCGTCAGAGACGCCGCCCCATCCCCAATTGAGATGGAAGTAGCCGTCACCTGCATAGCCGTCGATGATAAATGAGTGACCGCCGTAGTCGTTACGGCCGGAGTATTGGACCGGACCGACATTCTTAAGGTTGTTATAAAGCATTTCCTCCCATGTATCTATGTCATAGTATAGACGTGAGTAGAAACGGGTATTGCTGTCATAACCGAAATATGTCTTAAGCGCATTAGCGACCTCGCCGGTCATAGCACCTGACTCAGGACCATAGCTCATCTCCACAGAGTAGCCGCAAGCCTTCATCAGGGTAGCCACGGCATCGGCCTGAGCATCTGAATAGGCACCTTCAGCATATACATCGAGCATCTTGTCCCATGCAAAAGTGACAGTGCTGAAGTCCATGGACATTTTCACATCGGTAGAAGGTGCTCCTTCTGCAGTATTCTTAAAGTCGTCATACTTTGTCCAAGTATAAGAGATTTTTCCCTTGCCTTTGGCCGGATATTCATGGTATTTCATCAGCTGCGCCATAGCAGTTGCGACGCAACCTGTAGCAGCCTTCATTTTCTCACCATAGTATGTGATTTCGGGAGTATAAAGGTCGTAGGGGTCGCTCTGATTCCACTTGGTAGCACAAAGCGGAGCGATTTTCGCCCACGAGGCGCGTTGGCTTGTGGCAGTCTCCTTTGTGAGGTCTTTGGAGATGTAGTTGCCGGCAGCCTCGCGCTCGGAAGCCCATGCGATTTCTGCGGCATAGTTTTCAAGCCATCCGCGGAGGTTTTCGGGCATGTCGTCGGGATTGATAGTGCCTGTGGCAGAGTATCCGAGCACCGGCATCGCCACGTCGTCAGCAGCAAGAATCATGTAGCCGTTGTCACCTGAATTATCGAAGATATAATAGGCAGGCTGTTTTTTGGCAGTATAGCCGGTCTTGACCAGGCGGCTCTTTGACTGGGCTGCGGCCACCTTGGCCGGGACATCACCCTGAGCACGCTGCAACGCCTCCGCAGGTGTAAGCGTACGTGCCCACGCCGGCATGGCGATAAGCACCGAAGCTAAAAGTAAGAAATGTTTCATAAACGATAAGTTATAGTGTATTAGATAAATATGATGTTACTTGATGATTTTGCATCCGGGCAATCCTTCGCGGATAAGGCGGTTGATGGCTGCCGTGTCGGCCATCTCTACCGGCACCTGCACTATGGCCGATGGACGCGCCCCTGATATTATATGCTTTTTCACCTCTGACGCCGAAGGTGTCTCGCCCAACCGTGAGTATCCGCTATATTTATAGTCGGTAAACACGCTCTGACGTGTCAACGGCAACGATGACAGCCAGTAACCATCGGCGAGACGCACTGGCGATGCCTTGACCGACGATGGAGCCGGGATAAACACCATTGCCCCACCCGAAGGTGTCACTGATACAGGGACATTAAGGATGTAGGCACTGTCAGCCTTGAAAATGACCGAATAAGCCGGCACATCTATAGTATTGTCGGGATTGATGGGAGACGGCATTTCGGTGATGCCGTCAACCGGCTGCTTGATTTCGGTAAGCTGTGGCTGCTGAGTCTGCTTGTTGCTGTGGCAGCTGCATGCGCAAAACGCCATGGCAAGAATCAATAATGAGGTAAAGGTATGCAAGGTAATCTAGTTTTTTAGCAATTTTGACATCTTATCAGAGAGTGACAATCGCAAATATAGCGATAATTTCATATTTTTTAATCTTTTTGATGCATTTTTCAGCAAAAATGTATCGGAAAGCAATATTAAACATTATATCCCATCATTCATTGCCGTGAGGATGGGATATAATATCCAAACAGTAGGACTGCAACATGGTGCAGTGCCACTGATTTAAGCAGCCGTAAATGCTTTACTGGCGCTCCTTTGTAGTAGAGACATGCCATGGCATGTTCCTACTGCAATGAGTCCTGACAGTCAACCAAAATCAGGAAAACACATACATTCCTTAAGTCAGTGACATTGTGCCATGGCATGTCTCTACTATAATGAAAGCATCCGCAAAACAGCGGATGGCCGTCTTGCGGATGCAGTGTATCGGGGGGGGGAAAGATGGTTATTTGGCTTTGAGTTTGCGCTCGAGCTGACGCTCTATGGCATCAAGACCGAGGTCTATGGCCTCCTCGAAAGTATCGGCAATCTTTGTGGCTACGAAATCCTCATACTGGGGCACAGTGACCTTGATGGTGGCTTCCTTGTTCATCGATGTCTCCGGTTTTACCACTTTGAGCGTGTAGTCAAAGATGGAGATTGACGGATAGCGGCGCAGGAGCTTGTCGGATTTCTTGTTGATGAACTCTTCGAGAGCTGCCGATGTCTCAAAATGGATTGCTTTAATGTTAACTTCCATGGTTTAGTTCTCCTTTCTTGGTAAAGGCGCGCGGATGCGCTTGTTGATAAATATGTTGTAGATCTCTGTGAGAGAGGTGGGTATATATCTGTGTAGTGGCGAGAGACTCATGGCCGAGCAACTGCCTGACCGCCGTAAGGTCAGCACCGTGGTTGAGGAGGTCTGTGGCGCATGAATGGCGCATCACGTGGGGAGAGAGACGGGAGGCATGGACTTTGCCGTCAAGCCCTCTGTTGACCACCGACCACACGAGCTGGCGGTATAATGGCTGGCCGTCGGCGCGGACAAACAGGGTATCAGTGGCAGAGAGGCCGGTCGTCTCCTGTCGCAATGCCCTGTAACGGTCTATGACCTCCGACAATTCAGCCCCGAAAGGTATGATACGGTCTTTGTTACGTTTGCCGTGGACTTTCATCTCTCCGCGCACGGTGTCAACATAGGCGTCCTCCAGATCGACAAGTTCGCTGCACCGCATGCCGGTGGTGTAGAGCATCAGCAATATCAGATGGTCACGCACGGCGATGAAATCGTCTGCAGCAACCTCATCATCAAGCACATGCTTCATCTCCAACTCGCGGATATGCACCGGCAGAGGCTTGGATAGTTTGGGCAAAATCAGTTCGGCCGCAGGATTAGACTGACGCCCGTGTTTCTCGACCAGATAACCGAAAAACGCACGGAGGGCCTGCACTTTAAGCCGTATGGAGGTAGGTTTGAGGTTGCGCCGGCCCAGAGCGAGCACCCATTGGCGCAACTGATGCACCGACACTTCCGAGAAGTCATCAGCCGCAGCATCCTCAGCCGAGAGTCCCGACTCAGCCCTGCGGAACTCCAGCCACTGGGCCAGATGCGCCTCATAGGCCTCTACCGTCAGGGGCGAGTAGCGGAGCTCATGCCGCAGGTGATTAAGAAATTCCTGGATCAGACGATTCATAAGCAGAAGTGTTCAAAAGCGAATTTACCTTAAAGGTTGTGATTTTCCAAATAAATGGTGTGTGAAAATTTATTAATTTTGCATTATGAAAAATTCAGCACGGCTGACAGGACGGATATCGCGCGAAAAACGCACCGTAAGCGCAATGATAAAGCTCTATTGCCGCAAGCATCACCACGCGAGCGGAGCCGCCGCTCCCCGGTGTGACTGCCGGACTCTTGAGCAATATGCCCACGCCCGGCTCGAACGATGTCCGCTGGCATCCAGCAAGCCATCGTGCCGAAGGTGCACCATTCACTGCTATAACCCTACGATGAGGGAGCAGATGCGCAAAGTGATGCGATGGAGCGGACCGCGGATGCTTTGGCACCATCCGCTGATGGCTCTGCGGCATCTGTGGGACGAACGTCGCCGATAATCCTGCTTCATATCGTATCATACATTTATAACCGCCACGACGGCGGCAACGTTCATCATCGTCAGCAAAAAAGGTGACGCACACCCTCATATGGGTCATGCGTCACCTGCAAGCTGGGAATGGAAGTTAATCGACATGTGACAGCCTCAGTGCGGTCACATGCCGATGGGATTAGGCTGATTATTCGTCAGCCTGATGCTTTTCGGCATATGCCTTGAGGAGCTTCTCTTGCACATCGGAGGGAACAAGCTCGTAGCTGGCAAATTTCATGGTGAAAGACGAGCGGCCGCCTGTGATAGAGCTAAGGGCGGTAGAGTAGCTCGACATCTCCTTGAGAGGCACCTTGGCACTGATTTTCTCAAAACCGTTTTCGCTCGACATACCCATGATGATGGCACGGCGTCCCTGCAGGTCGCTCATGACATCGCCCATGACATCGGCCGGCACCATGACATCCACGTCATAGACAGGTTCGAGAATCTTGGGACCCGAATTGCGGAACGCTTCGCTGAACGCATTGCGTCCGGCCAGACGGAACGAGATTTCATTGGAATCAACCGGGTGCATCTTGCCGTCGTAGATACATACGCGCACGTCACGGGCATAGCTGCCGGTCAGAGGCCCCTGCTCCATGCGGTCCATGAGTCCCTTGACTATGGCAGGGATGAAACGGGCATCAATGGCACCGCCGACGATACAGTTGCACACCACGAGTTTTCCACCCCAATCGAGAGGTATCTCCTGGGTATCACGGACATTCATCTTGAACTCCTGGTTGCCGAATCGGTAGGTGTCAGGAGCCGGCATGCCCTCGGTGTAGGGCTCTACTATCAGATGCACTTCACCAAACTGACCGGCACCGCCGCTCTGCTTCTTGTGGCGGTAGTCAGCACGAGCCGCCTTGGTGATGGTCTCACGATAAGGTATCTTAGGCTCCTCAAACACGATGGGAAGTTTGTCGTTGTTTTCGACACGCCATTTGAGTGTGCGGAGATGGAACTCGCCCTGGCCTTTGAGTATGGTCTGCTTAAGTTCTTTTGACTGCTCGATGATCCATGTGGGGTCCTCTTCGTGCATGCGCTGGAGTATGCCGGCAAGTTTCTCGGCATCGCTCTCGGTCACAGGACGCACGGCACGCGAATACTTAGGCTCGGGATACTTGATGAAGTCAAAGCGGTATTCGCAGCCCTTGGCATTGAGGGTGTTGCCTGTGCGGACATCCTTGAGCTTGACTGTCGCACCTATGTCACCGGCACAGAGCTTATCGACCGGAGTCTTGATCTGTCCGCAGACACAGTAAATCTGAGCCAGACGCTCCTTGGAGCCACGGTCCATGTTGTCAAGGTCATCACCGGCCTTGAGCGTGCCCGACATCACCTTGAAATAGCTGACTTCACCGATATGCGGCTCTACGGTGGTCTTGAATACATAGAGGCTCAGTGGCCCGTTGCTATCGGGACGCACCTCCTCGCCTTCGGTATTGACAGGAGCCGGCATATCCTCTACGAAAGGTACCACATTGCCAAGGAATTCCATCATGCGGCGCACACCCATATCCTTGAGTGCGCTGACACAGAACACCGGGAATATCGACCTGTCTATCAAGCCCTTGCGTATGCCTTCACGCATCTCATCCTCAGTAAGATGTCCCTGCTCGAAAAATTTCTCCATGAGGGTCTCGTCATTTTCGGCAGCGGCTTCCACTAACTGCTGATGGAGCCCGCGGGCATGTTCAAGCTGGTCTTCCGGTATATCTTCTATCACAGGCACTCCGCCATCGGGACCCCATGAATACTTCTTCATCAACAGCACGTCGATAAACGAGTTGAATCCGGCGCCGCTCTGCAGAGGATACTGTATGGCTATCACCTTCTTGCCGAAGATTTCACGCATCTGCTCGATGACGTTCTCGTAATCGGCCTTCTCGCCGTCAAGCTGGTTGATGGCGAAGATGACGGGCTTCTTAAGCGCAGCCGTGGTGCGGAATATATTCTGCGTACCCACTTCCACTCCATACTGGGCATTTACGAGGATTACACCGGTATCGGTGACATTGAGGGCTGTGATGGCGTTGCCTACAAAGTCGTCGCCTCCGGGACAGTCAATCACATTGAGCTTCTTGTTGAGAAACTCGGCATAGAACACAGTAGAAAAAACGGAGTAACCATATTCCTTCTCAACAGGGAAATAGTCACTCACGGTGTTTTTGGCATCGATGGTGCCGCGGCGTTTTATCACTCCACACTCATAGAGCATCGACTCTGTGAGTGTGGTTTTTCCAGAGCCCTTGCCTCCAAGCAGGGCGATGTTTTTGATTTCGTTAGTGGGATAGACCTTCATGGTGTTAAGGTATTAAATATTGGTAAGAAATGTATGGTTACTGGCTCATGTAGATGAACTGAGCGCAAAATAGTAAAAAAAATCGTCAAATGCATCAAAAAACAGATGTTTTCCAACACATTTTGACGATTATTGATATTTTGCTGCAATTTAGGTCCTACCAGACTGCCTGTTTCCACCGCTCCGGCTATGCCCGGCATATCACATCAATCAGTTTCGGAGCCCACAGATTCTTAAACCAAGTCAATCCCCAGGATGCAACCCAGAGCCCTATGAAACATATCGTATACATCAGCAACGACTGAGCCAACGGATGCGATTGGTAGAACAGGCTCTGGAAAGCATACAGCGCATCCTCGCCAAATCTTCCATCCTGAAGCAAATAGCAGCCAACTGAAGCCGCCATAGATGCAATAACCCATGGCTATAACCACTATGGTGCGTAGTTGCGCCTTTGTGGCATGCTTCAACCCGAGATTGATTACAGGAGCAAATATATACAGCACCAGATAGCAACTTATAAACCAATACTTCTTAAACGGATGTATAAGCACCCGTACCATTCCTGTCAGATCAGAGGCATCAAAACCGTGCTGATACCATCCGAACCCACACTTCAGCAGGAAATCAACCATTGCGAACAGAAACAGCGTTATAAGAAGCGACAGAAACGAACGCCAACGTACCTTAATGCCGTAGAACCCCGAAATCAGGACAAACAGATTAACTCCATAAAACACAAACGCATTTTGCCAACCAAGCCCTTCTTCCATAAATCTAACAGAGTATGGCGAACCGTGCACCACAAAATGATGGATAAGTATCATTGACATGGCCACAATGCGCAGCAGCTCCATCTGGCTGTCTCGCAGCTTTAGCTTTTGGGACGGTTGTTTATCCCCTTAAATGATTGAGTATCATTATTTTGCACCATTGAATACAAGTTGTGTGTTATTGCGACGGATAATGCCTGTGAATATACGGCCCGAGGCGACACCAAGACGACGAGCCGAGAAATATGTCTGAGGATTGCAACGTGTACAGCCTACAGGACCTTGGATGGAGGATGCCGGAATACCACCCTTTATCAATAAATCACGGACATAGCCTGACAAATCTACATGAGGTCTGGCACCACTTGCCTTGTCAACAAATTTGTCAGGGAACAAGGCTGCAACCTCATCACCGACCTCAAAGCAGTCACGGCAAATACAAGGACCTATAAGAGCCTTCATATCAGAGGCAACGGCCCCACGCTCAAGCATGGAGGCTACCGTATTGTTAATTATACCGGCCAAGGCTCCACGCCACCCGGCATGTGCGGCAGCAATCATGCCTGAGTTGCTATCAGCAATCACCACCGGGACACAGTCAGCAGTGGATACACCTATGGCCACATCAGACAGTCCTGTGACCACGGCATCGACATCAACAAGAGATGAAGGGCCTCCGATCAGCACAGCTACATCAGCCGAATGAATCTGACGCGGGACAACGAGGTTGGCAACCGGTATGCCAAGCCGACGGCATACCTCAGCCCGGGAATCCCTGACATGGCCCGGGTCATCACCCACATAATGGCACATGTTGACCGATGAATATGTATCGCCATCTGTGGCGACTCCGCGAGTGACCACAAAAGCCTCAATATCGGCTGTAAGGGGGTAAAAGCTGATTATATCCTCCATTGCAGCTGCAAAGTTAAAGATTTTTGGGTATATTTGTAATTTAATACATCATCTCATATTACGATTATGACTGAATACACTATACAACCGGCATCCATACACCATGCTACAGCCATCGCCGATGCGATAATAGCAGCTATAACACCAGAACTGTGTGTCGAGCTTCTTTGCGATGACAAGCATGGCATAGAGGATGTAAACAATATGTTCGAAGCACTGGCACGCCTGGAGGATTCGCAATATTCTTACCGCAACACTCTTGTGGCGGTGACCTCTGACGGCCAAGTGGCAGGTGTCCTCGTCAGATACGACGGTGCCCGGCTTGCATCTCTACGCAAGGCATTCATTGAAGAATACAAGCGTTCCATGGGCCACACTATCGACGAGTCCATGGTACCCGACGAGACCGATGCTTCGGAAATCTACCTTGACTCCTTGGCCGTACTTCCCGAATATCGCGGTAAAGGCATTGCATCGGCACTGATAGCGGAAGCCTCAAGACAGGCTCAAATTACAGGCAAACCGCTGGGCCTGTTAGTTGACAAGCACAACGCCAATGCCCGACGGCTATATGAAAAAAGCGGTTTCATCTGCGTGGGCGAACGGTTCTTCCTCAACGAGCTGATGGACCACATGCAGATGCAATGACTCGCCAGTACCATATTCTATTAATAAAAACATATATTTATCCACGCGACTTATTATGCAAGTGAACGAAAACGACAGTGCAAGCACACTTACAGCCGATGAGCGCAGACTGCTGCCCGGACTATACCGGCAGCTTCTGCGCCAGACCGCTTCTGTAGCCACTCCTGATGATGCCTCACGTCTGCGACATATAATCAGCCGTCTGGTTAACGAGACCGAAATCAAGCGCACGCCCTTTGGGTTCCACCCGATCATACGCAACCTGACGACTGCCATATCGCTTTGTGAACACATATCGCCTGACCGCAACATGATAGTGGCCATGGTGCTGTTCACGCTGCGCCAGCAGACCGATGGCTTTAACGCCGACATCGCCGCAGAGTGGGGAGAGGATGTAGCCAACCTGGTCGAAGGGCTCATCAAAGTCACCTCTCTATATGGTCACGGAGCTGCCGTAGCAAGCGACAACTTCCGCAACCTGCTGCTGACATTCGCCCGTGACATCCGCGTCATAATCATTATGATAGTGGACCGCTTCGAACTTATGAAGGCCATCAACCACCACCCCAACGACCGCATGGTGCAAGAGATGGCTTTCGAGGCACTGTATCTCTATGCTCCACTGGCCCACCGGCTCGGCCTCTACTCTATCAAAGGACAGTTGGAAGACCTGTCGCTCAAATACACCAACCGCGCCACATTTACCGACATAGCCCGAAAACTCAAGGAGACAAAGACGGTACGCGACGCATACATAGCTTCGTTCATCGACCCGTTGAAGCGTCAGCTTGACGAAACCGGCCTGAAATATGAAATCAAAGGTCGCACCAAGTCGATTTATTCCATATGGAACAAAATCAAGAAGCAGCACCACGACATAGACGAGATATATGACCTATTTGCCATACGAATCATCATAGACACTCCCCTGCGCAAGGAAAAAAGTGACTGCTGGCTGGCCTACTCGGTGGTTACGGAAATGTACCAGCCCAATCCGTCTCGTCTCAAGGACTGGCTGTCGATTCCTAAAAGCAACGGTTACGAATCGCTACACATCACTGTCAAAGGTCCTCAGAACCGATGGGTAGAGGTGCAGATACGCACACGGCGCATGGACCTCATAGCCGAAAAGGGCCTTGCCGCACACTGGAAATACAAAGGTGGCAAGGCTGAGGAAGGACTGGATACGTGGATGAACAATATCCGTGACATCCTCGAGAGCGGCGAAAGCGGCCCGATGGAGCTGATGAAAAATATCTCGATGGATCTGTATGACAAGGAGGTATTCGCTTTCACACCCAAGGGCGATTTATACAAGCTGCCCATGGGGGCTACTGTTCTGGATTTCGCATTCAATATCCACTCGGGGCTCGGTTGCCGATGCACCGGCGGAAAGGTCAACGGTAAGGTGTGCAAGCTCAACCACCGCTTGTCGAGCGGCGACACGGTCGAGATACTGACTGCACCAAACCAGGCACCGAAACAAGACTGGCTCAACTTCGTAGTAACAGGCAAAGCCCGGAGCAAGATACGCCAGACTCTCAACGAGGCAGCCAACCGCAATGCCGAGCTCGCTAAAGAGATGCTGCAACGCAGATTCAAAAACCGCAAGCTCGAACTGGAGGAGCCGGTATTGATGCGCACCATCAAGAGGCTCGGCTACAAGACCGTAACGGAATTCTACAGTGCGATAGCGTCAGAAAAACTTGATGTTGACGAGGTCATCAGCGAATATGATGCATCTTTGCGCAAGACCGAAGCCTCTGCCGAGACCCGAAGCGCAGGTGAATTTATCCTTGACACGAAATCACCCGACGACCATGACTCCGGGCATTCACCGTCTGACATACTCATCATAGGCGGCAAAAATCTCAAAGGCATCAATTATAAGCTCGCGAAATGCTGCAATCCCATCTATGGCGACAATGTAACAGGATTCATCTCATCAGAGGGCGTTGTCAAAGTACACCGCTCTGACTGCCAGAATGCCATGCATCTCGCTGAAAGATACCCCTACCGCATCATCACGACGCGCTGGGCCGGCGAGGGCAGCGACGTACAGTTTGGTGCTACCCTCCGCGTGGTCGGCCACGATGACATCGGCATCGTGACCAACATAACCTCCATGATATCCAAAGAGAAAGGTGTCCTGCTCCGAAACATATCCATTGATGCACATGACGGCATATTCCAAGGATTTCTGGTGGTGGGCGTCAATGACACCCGCACTCTCAATAATCTGATAAAGAAAATCAAGACAGTAAAAGGCGTGAAAGATGTACAGCGCAATAATTAAACCACTCCGCCAAGTGCTCCGTGCAGGTATCTTGGCAGCTTTAGCTCTATCGGCCATATCATGCGGCCACGACAACCAGACCGAACAGGCCCGGGACATGCTCAACCGAGCACGTATCGCCTCTGAAGCCGGACAGTTTGAGACAGCGAAAATGTTGCTTGACTCCATCGACTCCGTATGCCCAAAAGCTATAGATGTCAGGCGTGAAGGCATCGCACTGATGACAACAGTGAGAGAGGGGCTGCTCAACTGCCATATAGCGCAGACCGACTCACTGCTCGCCGTGGCCCAACTGCGCGGAGACTCCCTGCAACAAAAGCTCCGCAAGGTCAACAACCCCATAGAAGACTATTTCGTCATCTCCGACCTCGGCAAAGTGACTGACGGACTTGACCCACGTCTGATGCCTGATGGCACCTTATACATTCTATCACGCCTGTCAGCTCCTAAAATCCGTCACACCTCGGTCAATGTATCTGCCCCGGACGGGACCTCCGCCTCAACTTCCCACATTCCGCGTGACGGAGAACGCAATGATGAGACCGGAGGCATAGAAACCATCACATTTATCGGCACGGATGCCGACACCATCGGTGCCTTCGTCAACGCTCACCGCAATCAACCCATCACCCTGCATTTTAACGGTCCGGGAAACCGGACCATATCCATGCCGCTGCCACGGAAACAGGCAGACGCCATTGCTGCGGCCTACAGCTACGCCGACAACATACGCCAACGCAAAATCCTCTCCATACGCCGCCGCGCCCTTGAAGAGCAGCTCGGCCTAAACCGCTCCCAGTCAGCCTCTCTTCACTAAAACACCATCACAATAATATAGCGCATTACGAACAAACGCTATATATATCCTCTTGAAAATACTAATTCAAACGCTTATTAAACAACATTTAGATAGCGAGACATCTTAAATAGATTAAGAATGGTAATGTCGCTGTACGGATAAACTGGAAAACAGCCAAGCATTCCACACCACTGTGTGATTACTTGTACTTAATACCCCAAATCAATCTAACTCCAATAAGTCACATCTCTAAAATTTAACGGCTCATCAAACATAACGTATGCGCTCATCTGACAATCATCTGAATACACCCCGACAAACATCTGACCGTCCAGCTCGTAATTCTTCATTAGATTGGGTCTGTGGGCTAATGATGATTCGAATAATCATTGGACATATATACTTTTATTGTGGTGCTTCCTGGCCCTTAGAAACAATTCGTATAATGGACATTATATTATTCGCGAATATGCCATGGTTTTTCTTTAAAGCAGGAATGTTCTTCAAAAACTATCCAACCAATAATGTCATAAGAAGCTCCTCAAAAAGATTATTGATTCCATGGGCAGTCTTTGGGGTATTAGGACTAATTCAAGTTACCATTTTAGTCCATGAACCATCCGACATTATTCACAGAATAATCTCAGCTTGCAAAACAGTATTAGTTGACATGGCCTTTCCTGGCAATCTGGCTCTTTGGTTCCTCCTATCTCTCTTCTTTTGTCGGATTCTGGCATCATTGCTTCAAAAAATCTGCGGATCCTTATGGGCATATGCTGCAATTGTGGCAGGATTTTTCCTTGCATTTTATTTCAACATCTTTCCGCCAAAAACATCGGACGATTTTTTCATTTTCCCAAATATCTTTTTAGGGCTGATATTCTTTGGTTTTGGTTATATCTTAAGGACAAAACAATACACTCCGCATGTCATTATTCCAGCATTGATTCTGTTTATAATTTTAAGCCTATTTGAGCCCTACGGTATAGATGTACGCGCCAATGGAGCTTTTGATACAACCACCACTCAATATATAACATTTTATCCGAGAGCACTTTGTATAATATTAGTCTTAAACTATATAGCATATCATTTTCCTACTGCTTACCTTCGCAAAAGCATTATATCATACATCGGACGCAACTCTATGAGTTTTTATGTCCTACACAGCCCTATCATGCTTATTTGTGAAATTATCCTGTTTAGACTGCCCATCTCTGCCGCCTCAAGAGGATTGATTATCCTGAGCGTTTTAGTGATAACACTACCCTTAACAGATTGGTTTTTGCGCAGGTATTGGCCGGAGGCGTTGGGGCTCAGGCGTGACAGGAAGCGCATGACGGCACCTGATGAATTGCCCTGAGGCGCCACATGGCTGCATACTACCACACATTTTGATAGCATTCTGAAAAAATTATTGGCATTTTGCTACTATTTAAGAAATTTTGCTGTATATTTGCAGTCAGATAACGGAAAATAACAGCTATATGCTGCATCATCCTGATTGCAATAGACAGAAAACAAAACGCAAAACAGACCGATAATTATGTGTGGTATAGTCACAGTATTTGAGACCGGCGGAGACCAGCAGAGCCTCCGGCCCGAGATTCTGAAAATGTCAAAGAAAATACGTCACCGCGGACCCGACTGGTCAGGAATATACTGCGGACGTAATGCCATACTTGCTCACGAGCGTCTCTCAATCGTTGATCCCGAAAGCGGCGGACAGCCCCTTAAAACCGACGATGGCAAGGTCATACTGGCAGTGAACGGTGAAATCTACAACCACCGCGAACTGCGCAAACGCTATGAAGGCCGATATAATTTCCTGACAGGCAGCGACTGTGAGGTGATTCTGGCACTGTACCGTGACAAAGGTGCTGACTTCCTGGAGGAGCTGAACGGCATTTTCGCATTTGCACTCTATGACGAAGAAAATGACTTCTACATGGTGGCACGCGACCCCATAGGTGTCATACCGCTATATATGGGCTCCGATGCCAAAGGTCACAAATACTTCGCGAGCGAGCTCAAAGCTCTTGAGGGTGTTTGTGACGTAATCGAGCCATTTCTCCCGGGACATGTCTATGACAGCCGCACCGGCGAGATGCGCCGATGGTATTCACGCGACTGGGAATCATACGATGCAGTCAAGGACAACCCGACATCAATACCCGAGCTGCGCCAGGCTCTCGAAAATGCTGTAAAACGTCAGCTGATGAGCGATGTACCTTACGGTGTGCTGCTTTCGGGCGGTCTGGATTCATCCATCATATCGGCTGTAGCAGCAAAGTATGCCCCTAACCGCATCGAGGCTGACGGCCAGACAACCGCTTACTGGCCGCGCCTCCACTCGTTTGCAGTGGGTCTCAAGGGCGCGCCGGACCTTGCTGCCGCCAAGAAAGTCGCCGACCATATCGGCACAGTACACCACGAAATCCACTACACCGTGCAGGAAGGGTTGGATGCCATCAGAGATGTCATATACTTTACCGAGACATATGATGTCACCACCATACGCGCATCCACCCCTATGTATCTCCTGGCCCGTGTCATCAAGTCAATGGGCATCAAGATGGTACTGTCGGGCGAAGGTGCCGATGAAATATTCGGCGGATACCTCTATTTCCACAAGGCCCCCGATGCCAAGGCGTTCCATGAGGAAACAGTGCGCAAGCTGTCCAAGCTCCATCTATATGACTGTCTGCGAGCCAACAAAGCCCTGTCGGCATGGGGCGTGGAGGGGCGTGTACCATTCCTCGACAAAGAGTTTCTTGACGTGGCGATGCGTCTAAATCCTGCCGACAAGATGGCCGGCCCACAGAAGATGGAAAAATGGGTGCTCCGCAAAGCCTTTGAAGACATGCTACCCCACTCCGTAGCCTGGCGACAAAAAGAACAGTTCAGCGACGGCGTAGGCTACTCGTGGATTGACTCGCTCAAAGAAATCACCTCATCACAAGTCACTGACGAGATGATGAAAAATGCAGCACGCCGATTCCCCATCAACACTCCGATGAATAAGGAAGAGTACTACTACCGCACCATATTCGAGGAGCACTTCCCCTCCGCCACAGCCGCAGCATGCGTACCCTCCGTACCCTCCGTGGCTTGCTCCACAGCCGAAGCGCTCGCCTGGGATGCCTCATTCCGTAACCTCAACGACCCCTCAGGCCGCGCCGTCAAAAACGTACATACCGCTGCTTATTGACCATAAAAAAGGACGAAAAATATGCTGTAAAACATAGTTTTGCAAAACTTAACAGATGCGTTAAAATCGCGCTCTCAGACATGTGAGAGCGCGATTTTTATGTATCACGTTGCGCTAAGTCAGTGATTGTAAGGACACTACATTTTGTCACCTCAGCAGATTTGCTTACCTTTGCGCCAGCAAAAGATGATAGGTCTATATATTGACTGTCACGAATGGCCGAAAATCGGCAACCATTTTGAAAACCGTTTTTTCTCATTTTACACATAAGATTTTCAAATGGTGATGTGAAACGAATTAACCCATGACATGATAAGGACATTAAAGATTACCGCTCTTTTTGCTGTTATCACACTTACTCTCGCTGCCCACACCACTCGCATGGTCGATGCAGCCCCCGGACAGATAGCTCCCGACTTTGAGCTCAGCACATCCGCAGATTCAACCGATGATTCCACCCCCCGCTCTTTTTTCATCTCAGACCTCAAAGGCGAATACGTCCTGGTCAACTTCTGGTCTACGACCGATGCCGCATCGCGTGTAGCTGCCGGCACCTATGACCAGCTGATGAAAAACAATGATTTCGGTGGACGCCTCAACCTGCTCAACCTCAATTTTGACGGAAACGCAGCCCTGTTTGACGCAATAGTGCGCCAGGATGGCCTTGACACCACGATGCAGTACCATCTCGCCGGAGAAGCCGCTCAGGAGATAGCCGAAACCTACCACCTCGACCAAGGCTACCGCGCCATCCTCATCGACCCCAACGGCAAAATAGTAGCCGTCAACCCCACCCCTGCCGACATCGCCACCATAGTAAGCTAACCCAACCAGGGAATATATAAGAAACGATGGAGTCCGACACTCATGCTGTCGGACTCCATCGTTTTATTGCTATATTAATCTACTGAGGAATCAGAGGAGGGCGTTGGGGGTGGAGTCGGAGTACCAGTCGGCTATGGCTTCGGGGAGGGTCCAGTGGAATTTGTAGCCGCTGCGTGACATCTTTTCGCCGCTGATGTTGGTGGAAATCTGGAGCTTGCGGACACGGGCCGGGCAGATGCCCATGGGTGCGCCGCATGCGCCTATGATGGCGGCTACGGGCTTGATGAGGCTGTTGGGGATGTAGGGCACTGACTGCGTGAGGTCGGTGACCTGTTTCATGGTGTTGACAATCTGCTCTATGGTGTAGGCCGGATGGAATGTGCAGTTATACAATTCGGTGCCTGCCGCTTGATGGTCTACGCAGTACATGATGAAGCGTACCAGTTCCTTGACATAGACACATGCCTTGATGGTGTCCTTACGGCCCGGATAGGCGAACTTATGACCCTTTATGGCCCAGTAGAGGCGTGTGAAGTTGCCGTTTTCGCCTTTTCCGAACACTACTCCCGGACGCACTATGGTCAGCTTGCGGTTGGCGGCATCGCCATTCTGCCATCCTTCGTGTATCTTCTCCGCCACGAGTTTGGATATGCCATAGGCCGAATTGGGGGTGGGCAACGTATCCTCCTTTTTCAGTTCTTCCGAGGGTCCGTAAGGAGCGATGCTTGAAGTGAATACAATATGCCTGATGCCGTGACGCTCTGCAAAAGCCACGACATTTTCCGCGCCGCGGATATTTGTCTCGAAATATTCGTGGTCTTCGTGTCCGGGAGTGCGGTGGACAGCAGCGAAGTTGAATATGATGTCATCGGATGTAGGTGTAAACGGCATGTTTTCAATCGGTTTGCGTATGTCACACTCCACATATTCCGACTGGAGCGTCTCGCCGTCACGCACAGCCGGCTTGTAGTTTTTCACAACGGGGTTAGGTGTACCCGGTTTTACGATGTCGAGGTTGTATATCTTCGCATCGGGATACAGCTCGCGGAGCAGATTGGTCAGATGCGTGCCTATGAATCCGGTGCCACCGGTGATGATATAGTTCATATTATTTATACGGAGAAACTGTAGGGTAAATTGTATGTCATAGATGGTTATCTCTTGTAGCCGAGCGAACGGAGTATCTCGCGGTTGACGCGGCTGCGTTCGCGGTCAAATATCCAGCCCCATTTGTTGAAATACTTTATCATATTGGACATATGTATCTTGAGCATCTTCTTGCTCTTATACGAGGCTGCACGATGGGCATGGACTATGGTGACTTCGGGCCAGAACATGGTGCGGTAGTGGCGGTGCATGCGCCGGGTGATGTCTATGTCCTCAGGATACATGAAAAACCGCTCGTCAAACAGGCCCACTTTATCAAAGGCGCTGAGACGGAAAAACATGAAGCTGCCCTGATGGTAGGCTATATTGGCCGGCGATTTATGGTCCCAGAATCCCAGAGTGTAGCGATAGTTGCGCTTCTCCCCCAGAGCTTTGGGCATGAACCGGCGGAATATCAGATCGGCAGGAGCCGGCAGCAGCCTCACGACATACTGCAACGTGCCGTCGGGATACACCGTGTTAGGTATCAGCTGCGCCACATCACGGTTTTCATCCATATAGGCGCGTATCTTGTCAAGGACACCCCCGTCAAAATAGACATCGGAATTGATGACCAAAATATAATCGGCTTTCCACTCCCGGGCAAGACGTATCGACACATTGTGTGCCGCCCCATAACCGAGGTTGGCATCATTGAACACATAATGGATCTGAGGAATCTCCGCACAAAATCCGCGCAGACCGTCAGACGGAGAGTTGTCACTGACCACTATCCGCTCCACCCCGTTGGATAGGAGCGAGTCAATACACTTGCGGAGCTCCGCAGTGTCAGTGTTGTAGGTGACGATGGATGCTACTGTCATAAGCTGAGTCTGATATATCAGATAAAACTATGTACTACTTAGAGATAATACGGTTGAGGCGTTGGCGGATGTTGTCACGGGAGTACTCTTCGATGAAACGCTTTTTGAGGTCGCGGCGATGGTCTACGTCGCGACCGACGGTCGCCATGGCTGCCACATAATCCTGCGGAGTATCACAGAGAATCATACTGTCGGCAAAACCGTCAGGCAGACCCTCGAAAGCTATGGGGGTGCCGAGCACCGGAGTGCCGCATGCCAGCGATTCTATCACCTTGACTTTGATTCCGACCCCCTGGAAGAGCGGAGATATCAGAGCACGTGCGCGTGACAGCATCAGATATGGATCATCCACAAAGCCAAGGGGCTCAAAACGGATGTTGCCGCGTGCATTCTCTGCAAGTTCCTTAGGGAATCCGCGCCCCACAATCTTCACAGTCACAGGCTCAGTGACCAGCGGAGAGACATTCTCGATGAACCATCGGGCCCCATCAAGATTCTCGCTACGGGTCCAGTCGCCGAACATGAAGAAATAATCGTCAACCTCGGTCACCTGCTTATTGACTATGTCGGGATCGATATAGTCAAGGTTGACCTCTGCCGGGATGTGGTATATATCCTTTATCAAGTCAACATCTTTCTGCGAAAAAGAATATACACGGGCATCAGGCATGCGGAAAGCGCGTCCCTCGGAGTAGCGGCACACGGCTTGCATCAGTCGGCCTGACTGTCGCAAAGCTCTCTGGATGATCACATCGTGGGCCAAGAGCAGTTTGGGTTTACCCGGACAGAGATAACGCCCGTAGACAAACACATTGCTATGGTTAAGCACCACCGCACTATAGTCCTTGCCATTAGTCAGTCGGCGCAGACGGCGTAATTTAGCCCAGCTGAAGCGGATGGAGAACACCGGATGTGACAGAGGGAAGTTGGCGATGCCGAAGAGCTTTGTCTTGGTCGAGTTCCGAATCACCTCCAGCACCTTCACATTGTCACGTTCAGGTACATAGGGCTTCTCATGATCATATTTGAAATATACCAGATCCACATCATAATCCTGCGCAAGGTCATTGAGCATGATCATGGTGTTTTTCTCGCCTGCAGCCGCTTTGTTAGGCACATAGGCAGTCAGGAACAATATGCGTGGTTTTGCCATCAGCAATAGTGTTGGGGATTATGAGTTAACGGGCATCGACTTTGATGCCGCGAATGCCGCTGTTGGCGGCAAACTGCATGTCAGAGTCACTGTCACCTACCATCAGGCATGTGGCAGGATCAATATCGGGATGATCACGAAGGATTTCGAGAAACATGCCGTTGCCGGGCTTGCGCCTGGGGTCGGCATCGGTCAGGGCCGTGCAGTAATATATGCCGTCGATACGTCCGCCATGGCGGCCTATCTCCTCGCACATGTGCATATGCACATCGTTGAGGTCTGCTTCCGACATCAGCCCTTTGCCTACCCCGCGCTGATTGGTTACAATGAAGATATGCGGCACTGAGGCAGCAAAACGCGCCAATCCGTCAAACACACCGGGGAGGAATTCGAATTCCTCCCAGCATTTGACGTAATCATTATGACGAAGACGGTTGATGACTCCGTCGCGGTCAAGCAACAGAGTCTGCACACCGCTTATATCTATATCCGAGAGCGTCATATTACATAGCAGTATCAAACAGTTTGGGAAATTCGCGGTCGGCTTTGTGATAGTCCTCGGGGATGCCGATGTCAATGAAGTAGCCGTCGAAAACGTAGCCGTAGACATTGCCCATGGCACTTTCCGGCTCCAGGACTTCCTTTTCAAACGAAAATTTATCAGGGAGAGCCGACAGGTCGAGCCGTCCGCGGTTTATAGCGTAGACACCTCCGTTGATAAGACCGTCAGTACACGGCTCCTTCTCGCAGAACTGCTCGATGCGGTCGGTATCGAGATCGACAATCACACGGCCATAGCGGTCAAAATCATGCATAGGCTTCATGGCTATGGATACGGATGCAGGATGCGCTACATGCTCTGCCATGAAACGGTCAATGTCTACGTCAAAGAACGTGTCGCCGTTGAGGACCACGACGTTCTCGTCACGGCACTTGTCAAGGGCAAGACGGATGCCGCCGCCAGTACCCAGAGGCACCTCTTCCACGGCATAATCTATCTCGTAGGGAAACCGGTTGCCATTGGCGGCAATCCAGTCTTTAATGACTTCGCGGAGGTATCCTACCGAAAGGATGACACGGCTGACAGGATAACGCTTCAGATACGTGAGCAGATACCACAAAAACGGCTTCCCTGCAACGGGGGCCATACATTTGGGCACATCCTTGACTTCGCTGCGCAATCTGGTGCCGAGACCGCCGGCAAGTATTATAACTTCCATATATAGGGTGTCATGTATGTGATTTAGTTTTCTCCGAAGAAATACTCCTCAAGCATAAGACACAGGCAGTGGTAGACCGGCAGGTGCAGTTCCTGTATCTTGAATGTCTCGGTTTCGGGCACACGGATGCACACATCGGCAGCCTTGGCCAACTTTGACTCTTTGGCTCCCGAAAGGCCAATCACCTTCATGCCGCGAGCCTTCGCCATGGTAACAGCATAGAGGATATTGGCACTGTTGCCGGAAGTACTTATGCCAAGGAACACATCGCCCGGGCAGCCGTAACCGTTGACCTGCTGGGCAAAACAGAGCAGAGGCTCGCAATCGTTCATGTAAGCCGTGCTCAGGGCAATATGGCCGTCAAGAGCTATGGCCGGGAGAGCCTGCTGGAGGTTTTCAGCCAGCACAGGTCCAAGCTCGGGATCGATACCTGACAGACGAGCCGACACCTCGGGCGTCATCTTGCGCGGAAGCACGAAGGCTTTCATCAATTCGCCCACGATATGCTCGGCATCCGAAGCCGAGCCGCCGTTACCGGCCACAAGCAATTTGCCACCGGCTTTGTAGGCATCACGCATGATGTTAAAAGTATGCTCTATATCGTTGCGGCAGCCCTCAAGCGCCGGATAACGCTTGACAAGAGTGTCAAGATGGCGGAGATAATTGTTGCTGTTCATAATCTCACAAATGTGTTTTATTTGACAACCTTGTCGGTAGGATATATCTTCCATGAATGGGCACCTCCGACCGAGAACTGGAACGGCATAACGAAGCCGTCAAGCTTGGAGAGGGCTTTCTCGACATTGGGTTTCAGCGTCGGTTCGACCACAAACATGATGAATCCGCCACCACCGGCTCCGCTGACCTTGCCCGAGATGGCTCCGGCTGCGATAGCAGTATCCATAGCCTGCTGTATCATAGGATTGGATATGGCTCCGGCCATCTTTTTCTTATCTTCCCAGGCCTGGCCGAGGATACGGGCAAACTCCTGCATATCGCCTTTGAGCAGAGCAAGCTTCATATCTATCGCGCTCTGCTTGATGCGGTGCATGGCCTCCACGGCCTGTGAATTGCCTGACGAGGTGTTCTTGCGTTGCTCGTCGATGATAGCCGCACTGGAGCGTGACGCACCTGTGAAATAGAGCACCATCGAAGCCTCCAGTTCGTCAATAATCCACCGCTTGATTTTCAATGGATTGACTATCACGAGGTCGTTTTTGAGGAATTCCATGTAGTTGAATCCTCCGAAAGCCGCAGCATACTGGTCCTGCTTGCCACCGCTAAGCGCGAGATCCTTGCGCTCTATCTCATAAGCGAGACGCGAAGCCTCGTAATCACCGAGAGGCAAAGAAAACCATTCGACAAAAGCCTTGAGAATGCCGACCACCATGGTCGAGGATGTACCAAGACCCGAGCCGGCCGGCGCATCGTTATATGTGGTGATTCTAAATCCACGCGGCTCTATGTCGGGGTAGTCACGCATCACGCGGTTATACACGCTTTTGATAAGCGATGCCTCTCCGTCAATCTCCATCTGTCGTGACAGCGGATAGCTCTTGAAACAACCCGAGTCATGGCTGTTGATGGTAATCATAGAGTCATTGGTTTCTTCAATCGTGCAGTAAGCATAAAGATTGATGGTGGCATTGAGTATCAGACCGCCGTACATGTCGCTGTATGGCGATACATCGCTGCCTCCGCCCGCGAGGCCGAGACGAAGCGGGGCTTTACTACGTATAATCATGATATATTAAGAGTTATGAAATAATAGTGATGTAATTGTATTGACTATTGGAAATTTACTATTTTATGTCTTTCAATACGCAAATGTAATGAAATTCATTACATTTTGCAAATAGCACAGGAGACAATGTATTTTACAGGTCTCATTAGCTTCGGTGCGTCAAGGTATGTATTTTTCTCAGCAGCGGATAAGCGGCCTTGATAAGCCCTGACTGAAGTTTTCCGCATGCAACCTTAGGATGGGCATCGTAAAAACGGTCTATGGCAGGAGCCGCATCGTCCTTGCTGAGATAGGGTGTATAATGGAAAATCATACGGAACATATGATATGAAGCAGTCAGGCTGCCATAAGTGCGGAAATACCGGCGGCACCATGTCAGATAATCGGCGTATATCGAAAGTTTGCGCATAAGACCTGCCTTTTCGGTAGAAGGTGTGATATTCGCGTCACTCGATCTCCAAAGGACACGAGGTCCTGCAATAGTCGCAATGCCTTTGTCTCTGCCGAGCTTTGCCCAGGTAGCTATATCGCTTCCCCATGCCATATCAAACTGTTCAAAGCGCCCAAGACGTTCAAACGCGCTGCGACGGAATATATATTCCACTACGAAACTATCGATAGATGCCGAATTTTTACGTTTGAGAAAGTCAAGCGCATCCATGACCGCAGGAAATCTGCATGCCGACTTGACCACCCGGTCATCACTGTCAATGATATCTACATCAAAGTGGTACAGATCAAACGAGCCATCACTCTCAAGCTGCCGGTAGAATGCTTCCACGCATCCCGGCTGCAGCATATCGTCATCGGAGAAGAGCCATATCCACTCTTCATCACCAATCATGTCGATACACCGGTGCCACTGCCCTACCAGATCATGCGAGCCCATATTGTCAGCAAAACGGCGCACTACCATCGGTATCCTGTCAGCATAACGCTCAGCCACCGATTCAAAATCAGCATCCACACCGTCAATCCCGACATAGAGAGTAAACCGCTTGTCGGTCTGCGCAGCAAGCGAATCGAGCACACGCTGAAAAAATCTCAGCTTATAGGCAGGAACAACTATAGCTAACGGAGATGACATAGGGCTGTGATCAGGCAGAAGGGTGCATAATGCGATTATAGATATCTATGCGCTTCCGGGCACCTGCTGCCGGCGAATAGAGATTACATAGCTTCTCATACGAAGCATGGGCAAGCGCATCTGCCAAACCTGGAGTAGTCAGGAGACGCGACACCGCTTCAGCCAGACGGTCAGGTTCGTCTTCTATCAGGCACTCGGTATTCTTGTCAAAATCAAGGCCCTCCACACCAACAGACGTGGTCACTACCGGCGCATGATGTATCACAGACTCCAGAATTTTCATGCGTATCCCACTGCCTACGAGCAACGGCACTATCATGATGTGTCCCTTCAGTGACTCGCCCAAATCATCAACAAATCCAAGAAAATCAATATTGCGATATCGCGAAGAGAAGTTCTTGGCAATGGCGGCATCCCACTTTCCTATGATACGGAAACGTACTTCAGGATGCCGTTCAAGCACTTTAGGCCATACATTGTCAAGAAACCAGCTTACACCGTTGAGATTGGGCGTATGTCCTGACGGACCTACGAAACACAGATGTTTGGGAGACTCCACGCTGAAATCCCCTTCAGGAGTGAAGGGAATAAACGATGGAGAAGCAGATACAGGGGTCGTGACTCCATCACGTATGAGGATGTCACGGTCAATATCCGTCATCGTGATTATCTGGTCATAAGAATTAAGCGCAGCTATCTCCCTGGCCTTTATGGATGCACACAGATACCGCTCAGAAGGTGTGACCGATGGCAGACTTTCAAGCCACCGTTCTTTGGCCACATACTGGATTTCATGCTGTATGAATATCTTTTTTACATCTTCAGGCAGAGCATATACCAGGTCAAGCTGTTCGTAATATTCATTCTGCACAGCATCCACATGCTCTTTGCGAATGATGTCAGTGACGTAGTCGAGATATTCGTCCTGATATATCGTCTGCATCATAAACGGTTGCTTAAGCCATCGCGTCACTAACAGACGGTTAAGACGGTAAAGGAAGAAAAGCGAGCGTCGTGAGCCCTTGTTGTCATAATAGGCAAACGGAAAAAGCTTGACCTTAGGCAGCATAGCCTTGAGTGTGTCCATGTGCTGCAATTGGTCTTTGGTGAACACCGGGAACACGAGTACAATGTCAGCCACATGCTGCGTCTCAACCAGCATGTTGAGCGAGCCCTGCTTGCCTCCGTCTGAGGCCGGATATGGCATCCAAGGAAGAGTTACCAATATCTTCATCTGTCGTTACTGCTTTGCTTTTGAGAGTTTTTTCAATATGTTTTCCATCATAATCCCATATGAGGCATAGTATTCACTGGCTTTACGACGGCAAGCGTCACGGTCAAATGAGGTTATGCTGCTTATCACTTCTGACGGCGTGGGGCATTTCCAGAAACGCGTTACAGCATTGATCCTGTGTTTCAGGACTCCGAACACGTTCATGATGTCATAAATCTTGCTTGACTTCTCATCTGTCACCATGCGGGCGAACTTGAGGGTCCCGTAAGTGTCAAAACAGAATGTCGGTACAGCATTATGCAGAGCCACAACCACAGGATGCATGTTTTCGCCTATATACGCAGACGCATATTTAATCAGTGCATACCAGTCAAGCGGAGACAGGGGCGTGGCGATCTCATGGTCAAACGTATGCTTGAAATCCACACCTGTAGGCATCGGGAGAGCCACACATGTCAAGCCTACCTTGGCTGCTTCATTTTTCAGACCATCCATCCAGTCAGCACAGTCAAGCATCACACACTTCATGCTGACGAGCGCATAACGCTCCGGCAATCCGAACTTCTCAAGAATTGCCTTCTTTGAAGGAATCAGGCCCTCGCAATTGTAATTAAAGGCAAACACAGGATCTGGAGTAATCACAGGGTCAATGGAACCGTCTGACACATATCTGACAAGATTACGTGTCCACCTGTCTCTGACGGAAATATAATCAAACGCAGCGAGACTGCGGCCCATGGCCTTCAGAGTCCGTCGCGGATGTGAGCGATAGGGAGAATTCTGTGACGACGCGGACATTATGGCCATAGGTATCCTATTTTTCAGGCCGGACTGGAATGTGCCCCAAAACGCATTGGGATACAGACGCTCGGATGTCACTTTGTTGATTCTGAAAACCTTCTTGGTCGGGAAATCTATCCGTGACCACAACGACGGACACTGCAGCACAGCATCACTGCCTATAATTACCGCTTCAATACCTTCTCTCTCTATGACTGTGCATATCTCACGGTCATTACGGCACAAGTCAGTCCATGGAAGGTATTCACGGACAAACCGGAAGTGTTCGGCCGGCTGTGGCTGACGCTCCATGCCGGTAAACCGATCTGAGAAATCTTCCGGTTCCCATTTTATCAGCACAGGTTCATGTCCATGGGCTTTGAGGCACTCCACCGTAGAGAGTGCCTGAAGATTTGCCCCGAAATTGGGTACATTGGCAAATGTCAGTATACCTATTTTCATTTTTTATTGAAAAAAGTTATTCGTAAGTTTTGTTTACTTCTTATCGACCTCACGACGAATAATCAGCGAGTCAAACTGACGTTTTGCAGGACACTCGACATATCTGTCGGACGAGAATCTATGGAAATAATATGCGAAAAATATTGTAAAGAGTATCTCCAGATTTCCTCCGTCGCCCTGCAGGACGAATATAAATGCACCATTAATAAACGTATATGCCAGCATACCTATGATAATCAGCTTCGGCAGCGTCATAACATTGTAGGGACGTGTGACTTTCATGATCAATACAGACATGAGCACACCAATGAGAAATGTCCACCGATATCCGAATTCTATGTTAAGCCCTCCGACAAATGAGTAAAAGATAGATGGATCTATACCCGTAACACCTTCCATATATTCCCATCTCTCTACAGTAGTAGTGAAATTCACACTCTCGCCCATAAGTTTGGAAAACAAGGTAAAATAGGCATCGCCCCACGTGTGCCCGGTAAGATATGGCCACAGTTCACCGACATAATTCACCATAGGTTCGCCCAGGTAACGGTAGAACATATACGACGCAAGCTCTCCGAAGCGGGAATTGGATATGGCGATAAAAGCTACGACAATCGGCACAGCCACAATACCGAGATATAGAGCAGACTTTCTCATCATGCTGACTTTGATAAATCCAGCAAGCAGAGCGACAAGCACTACTATAAAGAGAAGCTCTTGCATCATAACAGCACGGCTGACATAGGCCGTATAATAATATATCGGAAAGACAACCGAACTGATAAAGAAAATCTTAATAAGTGTACGATGGGATTTCTCAAAAACCAATGCATAAAATGCTACGATAATCATAACATTACGCATACCCATGTATAATCGGTTCAGAATGTTCAAAGCATAGAATGGAAACTGCACTATCTCCGCAGTATCATACGAATCATCACGCGCATAGCCTAAATTGCTTGACATCAATACTTTGATGACAGCCGGAAACATCACTACGTATTGAATTATCTGTATGACAAGCACAACCTTAATGGTTTTCACAAGTATGGATTCATTGGGCAACACAGCTCTGGTATATCTTCTATTACCTACAGTCACTATAGGAACTGCAAATACGGCCAAAGTCACAAAAAGATACGTCAAGGCCTCACCATCATAACCTGATGTACCGACAAATGAATAAAACAACGGATGTCCGTGGAACAGGACTCCACCCCACGCCACCGCAGTGAAAAACGCACAGATTATGAATCCGGCTGAAAACATCCGGCTACGTCTGTACACAAACAGAGTAGCCAGAGTATATGCCAAGGCATTTACAATCAGAAGGGTTGAATCAGACACGTTTTCCAGAATATAAATAATTTCGACATTACACGGTAACTATCACCGCATACATTTCTGCAAAGTTACGAAATTTACACCGTTTATACACAACTATCCTGACAATCTTGTCACTTATAACTACGACTCTTTAGACCTACCGGATTGCGGACTTCCGAACAGCAACCGGGGTAGTAACGGGATTTTATGTATGGCCTTTGCACCCAATACTGACAATGCTATGGCCACCGCCGCTACCGCTGTAGCGAAAAGCAACTGCAACGGTATCATCAATGACGGATGAAGCGAATTAATCCAGTCGCCGGCCTGAGGTACCTTGACAACTAAAAATAAGTGAAGTATGTATATTTCAAGGCTAAAGACGCCTAAATACTTTAGCATATTGAAAATAAGCATTTTACTCTCCACATTATATTCTACCGAATCTGGAGACATGAGTTTAAAACTGCCTATAACAGCAACGCAACCTAATAAAGGTATTATATAGGTTCGAAGACCCACCGATCCTTTATGGACCAGAACCGATTCCGGGAAAGCATATGGCAGATACGCCAAAACAAAGGCAAATATGAATCCACACAAGCAAATGATAACATTACGCTTATGTAGCCGCTCCAATAATGCATATTTAAGCATCAGTATTCCACATATAAAGGCAGGGAGACTGAACAGGCAACGGTCAAACTCTAACCAATCAGTGTGAGGAAGGCGTGGTAGAATAATCTTCAGTATCAGATAGAACACTGTCCATCCTGCCAAATCAAGCCATATGTTGCCGTTACGGTTGACATAGGATATGATAAAAGATATGCCCAACGAAAGCAATGACACCTCCCATAAGCTAAAAAGGAACCAGTATCCGTAATAACCTTTGTATAACAGCACTAAAAAACCAGTAAAAAAATACGGTATCAGCAGCCGCACGGACTTTCTGACAACTTGTTTTTTTAGTTTGCTCGTCTTTTCAGATAAAGTCATACCGGCATCTATCGATGACAGGAAATAACCCGAAATCATAAAAAAACAATGGCATATGAAAAGAATAAACGATCTGCCATAACAGACCTTTCCATGCTGTATGAAACGGCTGATTATAATCAGGATTGATGATGCTATCAACATCGCTGACATTCCAGCCTATAGCATGTGCAAAAACCACCAAGAAGATCGCGAAACCCTTGACCGCGTCCAGGTATTCTATTCTTCGGGGTGCCATACTCCAAGTCTTTTGAGGATTTTCTTTATTATATTCTTGAATTTCTGATAAGCAGAGTCATCAAAATATTTGCTGTACACATAATCAAAACCGTGCTCTAAATAATCATTCCAGAATTGGGCACGACGGGGATTCGATGTGGTAGGCCGCTGTAGACAAGGCTGCAATGACTGTTGTTCTGTTATCTCCGACAAAGCCATATGATACCTGATCTTATCCATCATCTTCTCACCAGCGTCAGAGTTGACCATCAAAAGAGATGTGCCACGAGAGGACCGCAATTCAGGACGCATGTTGCCATCGTCCCAAAAATCAGCCACAGTTATATCCGATGCTCTGTTGAGGTTGGTATACTTACATTCGTGGCATGAAGGGCGGTCAATTAATTTGGAGAAAAAAAGGCGTCCCCAGTTTACTGTTTTGTCCTGATCTACCAATGAACGGCCATCAGCCAAATCATACCGGTAGGTAAATGTATGACTCCAACCGCGAGTAGATTTGTCTCGCATATTTAAATCTGTAAGACGACCTTTTAGACGTCTGCTTACCAATGAAATATAGTCATTGAAAATTAAGGGACTCGGCACAGCATGACATACAACATCCATCGTCAGCAGATTATCGTATTTTTTAATAAGGAATCGCAGCAAGCCGTCGACTTGGCATGGAGTGCCTGTAAAAAGCACCTTGCGGCCAGAACGTACTATGTCACGCACATCATGATAAGACTGAAGAGTATCTGACTGAGAGTATTTACTGCCTTGAAATGAACGGCATCCTTCAAGAGTATCGGCTCCTCGGTGCACTACACACATATCATTATCATATACTGCACCGAAGACGACCCCTCCATCAGCAATAACCTCGGACGCAAGAGCCCAAAAAGCGCCTCCACTCGCGCTCCGCATAAGCGCTGTTTCATCATTAAGACGACCAGCATATATCGACCTATATGTCTTGACTTTCAAATCCATCGCACTCCTCGCAATCAGAGGACATACCCTGTCACAAAGACCGCAGTCAGTGCACAAGGCCTCATCTATGCGAGGATATACAAAGCCTTCTGCATCCACACCCATGGTTATGGCACCATGCCCACATATATTGGCACAAGCGGTACAACCGCAACAGTCTTCGGGGCGATTGAGTTTTATCATATGTGTAATCGTTTTCTAATCTGATTAATGATAAATCCACGTTCTGACTGCTGACATCCGACATACAGTATCACCCATACGCAACATGCCATACTGACCAACGATGTCACAATAAACGTAATAAAAGACGGTTGCATACAGAATGACAATACAACAGGAATTGCAGCGGACAGCAAGCAGACAAGCACAACATTTCCAAGCACCTGTATACAAAAGCCTTTTACAGGCAGTCCTATCATACCTCTGAGCATCCACAGACGGGCTATCAGACAAGACACAGATACTACTATCGCAAATATAAGGGTGCTCTGTGGTGGCATACCTATCCGCAATAATACATATGCTCCAGGGAGATTAAGGAGTTGCAAGCCTCCGACAAGCAGTTGGTAATTACGTATATTACCCGTAGCAAGCATGGCAGTTATCAAAGGTGTGGATACTGATTCACACATGGCAAACACCAGAATTAGCTGCACGAATATCACAGTGTAGTCAGGTACATCCTCAAGCCAAAAGTGTAATATCCAGGATGTATTGGCAAGAACCGGCAACGACAAGAATAAGAGGAGATAAAACGAGAATCTTGCACCCCTAAAAAGCAGAGAAAACATATATTCATACTCTCCTGTAGCATATGATTTGGTAATCTGCGGATTGAGAGCCACCATGAAATTTTGCACAAAACTATTGATAGCCGTATTAACCTGTACTGCGATACCCCGCGCTGCATTGACTGTAGGACCACAAAAGATATTAAGCACGATATTGACACCTTGATCACGACATATGCCAGAAGCCGCACCTATAAAATTCCAGCCTGAAAATCCGAGCATCTCTTTCATCATAGGACGGTCAATATGGCGTGCCCACCGGCATTCTTGAAAATTACGTCGGCAATATATTGCATAGGTCATTTGGACTCCCAATGCTACAACTGTAAGAAGCACAGCATATGCGGCCAGCTTATCCCACGGGGATATCACAAGTAGATATACTACAAGCAATTTCAACGACACCTCTAATATACTGATATAGGCATATATATTCATGCGCTCATGCGCAATTATTGTAGCATTATAAGGGACACTCAGCAGATTGATTACGAAAGTCGCTATAGAACATTGCAACACCCAGTTGGCTGCCCACATTCGTTCGGCCGGAATATTCATCTTGGTGTTAAGGAACCAGACACCTATAGTCTCAGCCAGCAGAAATATCACAACGGATATTATAAGCTGTATATTGACACTTGTTGAAAACACCTTCTGCAACTGTTCCAGATGACCTCTGCCCAACTCAAAATTAAGGAACCGGGTAACAGCCGTAGTTAACGGAGCTGAAATCATTGTGAACATAACCACCACTCCACCTACGACATTATACACACCATAATCTACTTCGCCGAGGGTGGCGAGGACTACGCGGCTCGTGTAGAGGGATACGGCCATGATGAAGAGCATGCGCACGTAGAGAAGCAGCGTATTGCGGGCAATTCGCTTGTTGTTGGTGGCATTAGTGCTTTCCTGTACGTTAGAAGCGGCTCTATTGTCGGCCATATTCAATGTTAGACGTGTCGATACTTGGCTTGAAAGTATATTCCGTATGCAAAGATACGAATTTTCTGTTTTTACATTACAGCGGTGCTCGGTTAAAATCATCGGAAATAGCGGAAATATGGGATATTTGAATTAAATTTGCACTGGATTTCCGGCGGCATTCCTGCCTCAATATGCACCAGATATTGTGTTGCAAGATGCCACAGCCGCATTTTTTCACTTATACGTTGCTTTTTTGAAAGCCCTTTTCCTCAATATAGTCATCCTGACGCTGTGCATGATACTGTTGACACCGGCCTACGGGCGCATGCGTGCCGACAGTGACAGTCATGCCGCATTGCCTATGCCGGACTTCGACTCTGCCGGCGCGGCATCAGACAGTTCCCCCGAGCAGTTGGGTGAGCTGCTCCGCAGTGTCAGCGACGCCTTGAAGGCTGACAGCCTTAGTGCCGCCACCCCGGGGGCTGCCTCTGACACCACCCTCCCTGATGACGATACCGACCGTCCGCGCCTCGATTCATCTTTGATGGCGCGCACTACCATCTACAATCCCGAGGACACGATGAAGCGCCCCGGCAAACGCATAGTCCGCACCAAGGTTTCGGGCGACATGGAGCATGTAGTGGATTTCTCAGCCAAAGACAGCGTGAGACTCGTGGGCACCGACCAGGCATATATGTACGGCGACAGCAAAGTGACCTACGGCAACATCAAACTTGACGCGGCAAACATAGAGATGAACATGGCCACCAACACCGTCTATGCCGTAGGACAGGAGGACTCCACAGGCACTGTCACCGGCGAGCCGGTGTTTGACGATGCCGGCACGAGCTACGAGTCCAAGACCATGACCTACAATTTCAAGACCGGCAAGGGCTACATCACCGATGTAATCACCCAGCAGGGCGACGGATACCTGACCGGCGGTCAGACCAAGAAAATCGACGACAAGACATTCTACATCAAGGACGGACATTATACGACCTGCGACGAGCACGATGACCCCCACTTCTATTTCCACCTGACCAAGGCCAAGGTGACGCCCAAGAAAAACATCGTCACGGGTCCGGCGTATATGGTACTCGCAGGTCTCCCGCTGCCCTTGGCAGTACCTTTCGGATATTTCCCGTTCTCCGAGAAATATTCATCGGGTATCATCATCCCTACATTTGGCGACGATTACAACAAAGGCTTCTATCTGGACCGCGGCGGCTACTACTTCGCCATCAACGACTACGTGGACCTGCAGCTTCTCGGCCAGATATTCACCAAAGGCTCGTGGGGTGTCAACGCAATCAGCCGTTATGCCAAACGCTATAAGTTCAACGGCCAATTCAACATCGACTACATATCCACCATCGAGGGCGACAAGGGTCTGCCCGGCTACTCCAAGAGCAACACCTTCAAGATAGCATGGACCCACAACCAGGACCCCAAAGCCAATCCCAACCTTAATTTCTCGGCGAGCGTCAACTTCTACACCGCAGGCTACCAGCGTGACGCCCTCAATGCCCTCTATACTCCGACGTTCACCGAAAACCAGACATCATCGTCAATCAACCTCTCCTACCGTCCGGCCAACTCCAAATGGTCATTCAACATCGGCACAAACATCGCCCAGCGTAACCAGGACAGCACACTCTCCGTGACGCTCCCCACCCTGACCGCCAATCTGCCCCAGGTCTACCCCTTCAAGCGCAAGAAAGCCATGGGCGGAGAGCGGTGGTATGAGAAAATCAGCGTCAACTACAACGGCTCCATGCGCAACGACCTGACCGCCAAACAAAACGAGTTTTTCAAGAAAAGCCTTATCAAAGACTGGAACAACGGCATCAAGCACGATGCGCGTACCCAGGCCACGTTTGATTTGTTCCAGTATTTCCGTCTGACTCCAAGCCTGTCAGTGACAGACTACATGTATTTCAAGAAAATCAAGCGCAGCTGGGACTACGAGGCCAACCGCGAGCAGCTTGACACCACCTACAATTTCTACAACATATTCAATTTCAACGTCGGAGTGAGCCTCAGCACCAAAGTCTACGGTTTCTTCCAGCCGTGGAAAAAACTGTTTGGCGACAAGGTGAAGATGATACGCCATGTCATGACTCCGACCATCTCCGTGGGCTGGCATCCCGACTTCAGCGACCCGATGTGGGGCGTGTATGATTCATACACCTACATGAATTCATCCGGCCAGATGGTGACATCGAAATACAATATGTTTCAGAACGGCAACATGGGCTCACCGTCATCAGGGCGTGCCGGCATGGTGTCATTCGGCCTGAACAACAATGTGGAGATGAAGGTGCGTAATGATAACGACTCCACAGGCGAGAAAAAGATTTCGCTCATAGAGAGCCTGGACCTCAGCCAGTCATATAACTTCGCTGCCAGTCCGGGCATGAAGCGTTGGAGCGACCTCCAGGCATCTATACTCATACGCTTGGTCAAGAATTTCAATCTCAACGTCAACACCACCTGGGACCCCTACGACTATGTCAACGACCAGTATGGCCGTCCGGTAGCGCACAAGACCCGTCTGCAAGCCGGCAAGGGATATGCGCGTCTGAACTCTGCAAGCACCAGCTTCTCATATACATTCAACAACGACACTTTCCGCAAAAAGGGAGACAAAAATTCCGATAAAGGGAAAAAGAATTCCAACTCCTCCAACACTTTTGACGGCACTGCGCAAAGCGAGGACGATGCAGCCGCCGAAGAACAGGCCAACGGAGGAGGGGAAGGAGGCTCAAAGCGTCTGCGCGGCGGCCATGACGATGACCTGCAGTTGGGACCTGACGGCTATATGAAATGGGACTGCCCGTGGAGCCTGTCGTTTAACTACAGCGTGTCATATAACGGCAACGGGGAGTGGGATCCCGAAGCCCAGAAATATAAGGGCAACATACGCCAGAATCTATCGTTTTCAGGCAATATCCGTCCCACCAAAAACTGGAATTTCAGCATGTCTGGCAGCTACAACTTCGACCTGCACAAAATCAACTACATGACCTGCAACATCTCGCGTGACCTCCACTGCTTCACCCTGACATGCAGCTTCGTCCCCCTCGGCCCATACAAGAGCTACAATCTGCACATCGCCGTCAAGTCATCACTCCTCTCCGACCTCAAGTACGACAAGCGCTCATCCACCGGCGACGGACTCCGCTGGTACTGATACCATCCGGCCGCAAGTACGTGCGACACACACCTATGGATGCAGCCGTAAATTTAGTCATCGTAGTAGGTATGAAGATGCCACTAACTTAAGCACCCATCGGAGTAGGGACATGCCATGGCATGTCTGCTGACGCAACACCCCTCTTTTGCAACGCTTTTGGCGACATGCCATGGCATGTCCCTACTACATATAAGCATCGGCGCATACCTCCTGAGGTATGCGCCGATGCTTATATGCTTGGGTCTATGATGACTTATGCGTTGGGGGTTTCCTCTACGCCGGCAAGTTCGGGGTCAATCATGATGCGACCACAGTACTCGCAGACGATGATTTTCTTGTGGAGCTTGATTTCCATCTGCTTCTGCGGCGGTATACGGTTGAAGCAGCCACCACAGGCATTACGCTGGATATATACCACACCGAGACCGTTGCGAGCGTTCTTGCGGATGCGCTTGAAAGCAGTCAGTGTACGGGGGTCGATTTCAGGCTCTATCGCCTTGGCCTGCTCGCGGAGGTTTTCTTCATCCTGCTTGGTCTCGTTGACGATTTCCTCGAGCTCCTTGCGTTTTTCAGAGAGCACGTGCTCCTGATCAGCGAGCTTCTCCTTGGTCTGCTCTATCTCCGCCATCTTGGCTTCGGTGGCACGTTCGGACTCATAGATATGCTTCTCGGCAAGTTCGATTTCAAGAGTCTGGAACTCGACCTCCTTAGTCAGCAGGTCAAACTCACGGTTGTTCTTGACATCGTTGAGCTGCTCCTTGTATTTTGCAATCTTGCTCTGTGATTCGCTGATTTTAGCCTTCTCGTTGAGAACTTTCTGCTTGAGATCAGCTATGTCACGCTCGTAGTTTTCGATACGTGTGTGGAGACCGGCCACATTGTCCTCAAGGTCTCGCACCTCCAGAGGGAGCTCTCCGCGCACTGTGCGGATGCGGTCAATCTGTGACAGGAGGGTCTGAAGTTTGTAAAGTGACTTAAGACGCTCCTCTACGGTACGTGTCTGGTCAGCTTTGTTGCTATCGTTAGCCATAATGCTTCGTTAGAGATATGTTATGGGATTGGATTCCTGTTGGGATAATTTAGCCACAAAGTTAGGAAAATTTTGGCTAATTATGCGATATAATATTGATTTAGTGCATTGTTCGCTCTCAAAATGCCCTATGTCTACGAGCTGAATCCTGGATGCGTAGTCTACAAACCTATGATATGATATGTCAGAGGTCAGCATGAGGTCAGCTCCCACGGCCAACGCCGTATCAATCAGCGAGGAGCCGGAGCCGCCGCAGAGAGCCACACGGCGTATCTGCGAGGATGCACACGGAGCTTTACACGGGTCGCTCACCCTGACAGCCGGCGAACCGAACACCTCCTTGACCTTCGCAACGAATCCGCGCAAGTCAAGCATCGACGACAGGGATACCTCCCCTATCGCCCCGGCGCCGCTGTCGGCGTCAAGAGGACGCACATCGGTCAGCGAGAGCATACGCGCCATCTCCAATGACACGCCCCATGGATCCGGAGCATTGTCAAGGGCGGTATGCAGCGAATACACTGACACACCGTTGGCTATGGCCGCCATTACAGTCTGCTGCACGAGAGTGTCGCCCGTGATACGCTTGAGTCCATGGAACAGCAGCGGATGATGGCTCACAAGCAGGTTGCAGCCCATCGCCACGGCCTCGGATATACGGTCAGGCACAGGATCGACGCATATCATCACCCCTGTGCACTCCTCCTCGGGATTACCTACCTGCCAGCCACAGTTGTCATAACCCTCCTGAAGGCACAGCGGAGCTGCACCTTCAAGCACACGGGCTATATCCTTGTTGTAGACAGTCATCGGGCGTCAATATCACTTCTCAGGATCGACGAGACTGATGTTGAGTTCCTGAAGCTGCGAGTCATCGATAGTCGATGGAGCGTCAATCATCGTGTCACGGCCTGAATTGTTTTTGGGGAACGCTATGACATCACGGATGCTGTCAAGACCGGCAAGGATTGACACGAAACGGTCAAATCCGAAAGCCAGACCACCATGAGGCGGCGCACCGAACTTGAACGCATCCATCAGGAAGCCGAACTTATAACGGGCTTCGGCTTCATCCAGACCGAGCAGACGGAACATCGTATTCTGCAAATCAGACTCATGGATACGGATGGAACCGCCGCCAAGCTCATTGCCGTTGACCACCATGTCATAGGCTGTGGCACGCACAGAGCCTGTGTCGGAGTCAAGTTTGTCAATGTCTTCGGGGTTGGGAGCCGTAAACGGATGATGCATGGCGTAGAAACGCTGTGTCTCATCGTCCCACTCAAACAGAGGGAAGTCTACCACCCACAGGCATGAGAATTTCTGCGGATCACGCAGTCCGAGACGTGAACCCATCTCCAGACGCAGTTCATTGAGCTGCTTGCGTGTCTTCATGGTCTGACCGGCGAGTATCAGCATGAGGTCACCGGGCTTAGCTTCGCCACGCTCGAGCCACTTGAGCAACTGCTCGTCAGTGAAGAATTTACCCACGCTGCTCTTGACAGAGCCGTCCTTCTCCAGTTTGACCCACATCATGCCCTTGGCACCCACTTGCGGACGCTTCACAAAGTCAGTCAGCTGGTCAAGCTGCTTGCGCGTGTATTCTGCGCATCCCGGAGCCACGATAGCTCCGACATATTCGGCATCGTCCATGACCGAGAAGCCGCTGCCCTCGGTGAGGTCTTTGAGTTCGACAAACTGCATGCCGAAACGGGTGTCAGGCTTGTCGCTGCCGTAGAGACGCATGGCATCATGCCACGTCATCCTCGGGAACGGCTCGGTGAAGTCTATGTCCTTGACATATTTGAATATATGCTTTACGAGACCCTCAAACATCTGGAGCACGTCTTCCTGGTCCACAAATGACATCTCGCAGTCAATCTGTGTAAATTCAGGCTGACGGTCAGCGCGAAGGTCCTCGTCACGGAAGCACTTCACGATCTGGAAATAACGGTCAAATCCGCTGACCATAAGCAGCTGCTTGAAGGTCTGAGGCGACTGCGGCAGGGCATAGAACTCGCCCGGATTCATGCGCGAAGGCACCACGAAGTCACGCGCACCCTCGGGAGTTGATTTGATGAGCACCGGAGTCTCCACTTCAAGGAATCCCTTGGAGTCGAGATAGCGGCGTATTTCAAAAGCCATGCGGTGGCGCAGCTCAAGATTGCGGCGCACCGCATTACGGCGCAGATCGAGATAGCGGAACTTCATGCGCAGGTCATCACCGCCGTCAGTGTTATCCTCTATGGTAAACGGAGGCACCTCGCTGGGATTCAATATATTGAGCTCGCGTGCTATGATTTCAACATCACCCGTAGGCATGTTTGGATTTTTGCTGGTGCGCTCGGCGACATCGCCCTTGATCTGCACCACAAACTCGCGTCCGAGGTGGTTGGCTGCCTCTGTCAGTGCTGCATCGCTCTCCACGTTAAATACTATCTGGGTTATGCCGTAACGGTCACGGAGGTCGACAAACGTCATGCCTCCCATCTTGCGGGTACGCTGCACCCATCCGGCGAGAGTCACGCTCTCACCCACATCAGAGAGGCGAAGCTCTCCGCATGTCCTGGTCCTGTACATGGTCTATATACTGAGGATTATATCGTTAGTTCTGAAAAAATCTTGTTCCCGACGCCCGGTGCGAATCATCACACGTATCCGCGGATGATGCCACGCTTGGAGTTGCGCACAAACATCACTATCTCGTCACGCTCGGCAGTGGCAGGAAGCTCGGCCTCGATGCGTTCCACGGCATCGGTGTTATTAAGTCCCGACAGATAGAGGTAACGGTAGATTTCCTGAATCTCACGGATGACCTCGCTCGAGAAGTTGCGGCGGCGCAGACCTATTGAGTTGATGCCGGCGTAGGCTATGGGCTCACGCGCAGCCTTGACATAGGGAGGAATATCCTTGTTGATGAGCGCACCGCCCTGTATCATCACATGGGGGCCGATGTGGCAGAACTGATGCACCAGAGCACCGCCGCCTATGATGGCATAATTATCCACCACCACTTCGCCGGCAAGCTGCACGGCATTTGACATAATCACATGGTCACCTACCACGCAGTCATGTGCCACATGGCAGTAAGCCATGATGAGGCAGTTTTTACCTACCACGGTCTTGCCTTTGGCAGCCGTGCCACGGTTGACTGTGACACACTCGCGGATGACTGTATTGTCGCCGATTATGGCAGTGGTGTCCTCTCCG
Source organism: uncultured Bacteroidales bacterium (assembly GCA_900539915.1). Taxonomy (GTDB): domain Bacteria; phylum Bacteroidota; class Bacteroidia; order Bacteroidales; family Muribaculaceae; genus Amulumruptor. Next base: position 62,537 of record UQDU01000008.1, read on the forward strand.
CGGAATTTCAGGTCCTGCGGGATTGCCGAAATCACCGCTCCGGGAAATATCGTGACGTTTTTGCCTATACGGGCACCCTCAAGTATGGTGACATTGCTGCCGATGCGTGTACCTTCGCCAATCTCAACATTCTTGTCGATGGTGACAAACGGCTCGATTACGACGCTGTCGGCTATCTTGGCATCGGGATGCACGTAGGATAACGGTTGTTTCATAGATGTTATTAATGGGTTGTGTCTTTTATGATCGGAATCAGACGTTTAAGGTGTGTGTTTATTTGTTTTTGATAATCTGGGCCATGAATTCGCATTCGCTGACCAGCTTGTCACCTACGAAGGCGTAGCCCTTCATGACGGCACATCCGCGGCGCAGCTCCGTCATAAACGATACATGGAAGATGAGCGTGTCGCCCGGGATGACCTTCTGGCGGAACTTCACATTGTCAATCTTCATAAAGTAGGTTGAATAGTGCTCGGGGTCAGGCACCTGCGACAGCACGAGGATGCCGGCGGTCTGGGCCATGGCTTCTACCTGAAGCACACCCGGCATGACCGGCTCCTGGGGGAAATGGCCCTGGAAGAAAGGCTCGTTGGTGGTGACGTTCTTGACACCCACTATATAGTTGGTGCTCATGTCTATGATTTTGTCAATGAGCAGGAACGGATAGCGGTGAGGCAGCAGGTCGCGTATCTGGTTGTTGTCAAGCAGCGGAGTGGCATTGGGGTCATATACCGGAGCCTGTATCTCCTGACGCTTCACCTCTTTGCGTACCTGCTTGGCAAACTTGGTGTTGATGGAATGTCCGGGACGGGTGGCAAGAATCTTGCCTTTGAGCGGACGGCCTATCAGAGCCACGTCGCCTATCACGTCGAGCAGTTTGTGACGTGCAGGTTCATTGGCCCATGTCAGAGGTTTGTTGTTGATAAAGCCAAATTCCTTGACATCCTTGTGAGGCACGTTCATCAGATCGGCCAGACGGTCAAGCTCGCTCTGCTCCATGGGGCTGTCATAGATGACAATAGCATTGTCGAGGTCGCCTCCCTTGATCAGGTTGGCCGACAGCAGAGGCTCAACCTCACGGACAAACACGAATGTGCGGCTTGAAGCCACATCCTCAGGGAATTCCTCGATATGCTCCATCGAAGCATACTGGTTAGGCAGCACAGGCGAGTTGAAATCAATCATCGCATCCACGCTGAAATGATCGTCGGGGAGCACTATGATGGAGGCTCCGCTCTCCTCGTCCTTCACTTCTATGCGCTGCTTGACTATATAGAAATCTTTGTCGGCTTTCTGCTCCTCAAGACCGGCTGCGGCTATCTTCTCGCAATACTCGGCAGCACTGCCGTCAAGGATGGGCATTTCCGGACCGTTGAGAGCGATAATGCAGTTGTCGATGCCTGAAGCATAGAGGGCAGCCATGGCATGCTCTATGGTGCTCACCTTGACATCACCCTTGGCTATGACGGTGCCACGCTGTGTGCTGACTACATTTTCGGCCACCGCATCGATCACGGGTTCGCCTTCAAGGTCGATACGCTGGAATTTGTAACCTGTGTTTTCGGGTGCCGGGAGGAAAGTAGCCTCAATGACAGCACCGGTGTGGAGGCCTTTACCGCTGACGCTGAAAGGCGCTTTGAGTGTTATCTGCTTCATATGGTCGGTTTGGATTGAGTTTTTTAAGGTTAAGATATTATTTTTCTTTGTCGGGACGCTTGCGGTGCTTGTTGATCATCTCTCCGCACGGGCCGCTGAAGAGGTCATGGAGACGCTTGATATACACCACATTTTTGGCATATTCCCTCATCGGGAGAGCCGGAGTGCCCATATAGCTGGAATTGTCAGGTATCGACGAGGGTATGCCTGACTGCGCACCTATCTGCACGTTGTTGCCCACGGTGATATGGCCGGCAAAACCCACCTGGCCGCCTATCATGCAGCGTTCGCCGATGCGCGTACTGCCGGCCACGCCTGCCTGGGCGGCCATGACCGTGTCACTTCCTATCTGGCAGTTGTGGGCTATCTGGATGAGATTGTCAAGTTTCACACCGCGATTGATGACAGTGCTGCCCATCGTCGCACGGTCCACAGTGGTGTTGGCTCCGATTTCCACATTGTCGCATATCACCACATTGCCTATCTGGGGAATCTTCTCGTAGCCGTCAGCTCCGGGTGCGAATCCGAAACCGTCGGCACCGATTACAGCACCTGCATGTATGATACAATGCTTGCCGATGCGGCATGAATGGTAAATCTTGGCTCCCGGGTAGATAATGGTGCCTTCGCCGATTTCCACGCCATCGCCAACATAGGCCTGAGGGTATATCTTCACATCGTCGCCGAGCTTGGCACCATCTCCGATATAAGCATATGCGCCGATATAGAGACGTTCGCCGAGAGTGACACCTTCGCCGATATGGCTCGGGGTCTCTATCTTCTCCGGCAATTTCTGCATCATCTGCTGAGCCATGGTCAACAGGCGAGCCACTGTGGCATACGGGTCTTCCACTCTGATAAGGGTGGCCTTCACAGGGCTTTCGGGCACAAAATCCTTGCGGACAAGCACGGCTGATGAGCCGGTCTTGTAGATATAGGGGGTATATTTAGGGTTAGCCAAAAAAGACAGAGCACCGGGATACCCCTCCTCTATCTTGGCGAAATCGTTGAGAGTGACATTGCCGTCACCTTCAACGGTACCATTGACCATAGCTGCGAGCTGATTTGCAGTAAACTCCATTGAATATGTATAGTTTGTTTCAACATGCAAATTTCGCATTTTTTTCTGAATAAAGCCTTAACACCGCCATAAAATTTAGAGGGTGTTTAATAACAAAAATTAAATCCTGAGTGTTGTATCTTTTGATTAAATGGCTGGTTGTGAGGAGGAAACATAGCGGTGCTATGTG
>UQDU01000009.1 GCA_900539915.1 uncultured Bacteroidales bacterium
CTTATCGTCGGCAGCGTCAGATGTGTATAAGAGACAGCTTGTCTCCTCCCTAAAAGGCTAACCCACCCCATCTCGATTTAATATACTTTACCCATACTGTCATAACGCCTGTTAAAGTATCGCTTGGGGGGATATTCTTTTTTCCGTATCTTTGTGCAACCAATCTATCGTTGCAAATAAGTTTACTAATGTCATTTGATGCGCAATACACTAATTACAAGCATTTGACCCCCCCCATTTTGAATCTGCACGTGATGTCCGTCCCACTACTGCTAAACGTCAGGAATGGATTGACTGCCTTCGCGGCATAACAATGCTACTTGTCGTCATCACACATTGTGAGACATATCTGGCGGCACATCATTCAGTTATATCAAACTTCTGCTTAGCGTTCAGGATGCCGCTATTCTTTTATATAAGCGGATATTTCGCATATTCTTCAAAGTTAAAAATCAATAGTCCTAAAACAATCATCCAACCAATTCGCCGCAGAATAATAGGAGTATTAATACCCACTATTATATTTTGCGGACTTTTTTGTTTACTGCTTGACTGGCTCGGTGCCATGTCATTATCAGAGGTTATTCATGACAGTCAGAAGGGTGGTTATTGGTTTACGATAGTATCATTTACAATTTTCATGTTATGTTTACCTCTAATACTCGTCTCTAATAGTCCATCCTTGAAATCTCACACTAAGACGGCACTTATCCTCTTTGTGATGGCATTTTCTGCATGGTCAAGGGATTATCTTGTATCCCATTGGATTAATTATGAATTCGTCAGTATATCTTCTTTAGAATACACGCTTGAATATCTACCATATTTCGCACTTGGTATTTTAACTCACATTAATCTGCCTATCCTCCATGACAAGCTTGACCGATGGTGGATTATTGTAGGCATAGTGGCCATCTATCTTATAGCCTCAGCCTATGCTCCCAACCTGAAATATAGACATCTGGATTTCCGCTTTTTCCCTTTTATCTCGATTTTCCTGATAGCACTTTTTCTTATATTCTACAGATTAAGAGGGATACTTCACAGTGCCAATCCCGTAGGCAGATCATTATCTTATATTGGTCGCAATACACTACAGATCTATTTAATGCACTATTTTATTGTAATCCTTTTCTCAATAGAGTCTGTACAGTTGCTGCACGACTGGAAATCAATTGATCTCGACTACATGTTTCCACTGACCATTACTGTGTCCATACTGATAATATGTCTATGCCTTGGAATGGACATGCTTCTGAGGACCTTAAAAATCAGACATTTCTTCTTCCCCAAATATAAATGAGGGAGAAATGATTAATATGGGTTAAAAGGGAGGGGGCGGGCAATGTTTGGCACGATAATTGCGTTATATTTGTTATAGTACTATGTGGACGTGCTTCGGTTCATCACTTTTCAAGAGGCACGGACCATGACAACAAACTGAGTAATTAACCCCTATCCTCTATATTCCTGTTTAATGGACATAAATTTCTCTAACGAACTCAAAGAGGTGCTCTCTCAGAGCCATCAGGAGGCTATCAGGCATAACAACAAGATTATCACGCCGGCCCACCTGCTGCTCGCTCTGATGTCTGCATCGGACGACAGGCCTTTCAAGCTTATCGAAAGGGCTTCATCGGCCGACACTTCTGCATACGAACTCAAACAGGCCCTCGACACACGGCTATTCGAGTCGTCGCTTGAGAGCGGAGATGACACTCCTGTCACACCTGCCGAGGTGTCGGTCAGCGATGTGACAAGCCGTATCCTCAAACTCAGCGCACTCGAGAGCCGTATGCTTAAAAGCGGCATGGTGCTCCCGGAGCATCTGCTGCTGGCCATATTCCACAATTCAGAGACCCAGGAGAGCGACTATATGAAGTATTTCCACAAGGCCGGAGTCAACTATCAGAGCCTCGTACAGCAGCTCAATGAAAGCGCTCCGGAGTCAGCTGTTCCTCAGGCAAGTCTTGCCGATGACGATGAGGATGAAGACGAAGCCGACGACCTGCCCTATGACAGCGGCAACGGCGGCGCGGCCGAATCTTCATCAGCCGGTAAGGCATCGTCAAAGCAAAGCTCAAGCCGCCGCACAACTACCGATACCCCGGCGCTTGACAAATTCGGCTACGACATGACACGTGCCGCCGAAGAGAACAGGCTTGACCCTGTGGTCGGCCGTGAGACCGAAATCGAACGCCTCGCCCAGGTGCTAAGCCGACGCAAGAAGAACAATCCCGTGCTCATCGGTGAGCCGGGCGTAGGTAAAAGCGCGATAGTCGAAGGTCTGGCTCTACGCATCGTAAAGCGTCAGGTGTCACGTATCCTCTTCAACAAGCGTGTCATCTCGCTCGACATGGCCTCACTCGTGGCCGGAACGAAATACCGTGGACAGTTTGAGGAACGCATCAAGGCTGTGCTCAACGAACTGAGCAAAAACCGCGACATAATCCTCTTTATCGATGAAATCCACACTATAGTGGGTGCAGGTAATGCCCCGGGCTCTATGGATGCGGCAAATATGCTCAAACCGGCCCTTGCACGCGGCGAAATACAGTGCATCGGTGCCACTACCCTTGACGAGTACCGCAACAACATTGAGAAAGACGGTGCTCTCGAACGCCGTTTCCAGAAGGTCATGGTAGAGCCGACATCGGCCGAAGAGACATTGACGATACTCCGCAATATCAAAGACAAATACGAGGAGCACCACAATGTCAACTTCACCGATGCCGCCCTTGAAGCATGTGTAAACCTGACCGAACGGTATGTCTCTGACCGCAATTTCCCCGACAAGGCCATAGATGCCCTTGATGAGGCAGCCTCACGTGTACATATCACCAATATTGCGGTCCCCGAAGAAATCGAGGCTCTCGAAAACAAGGTGGAGGAATTAGGCCGAAGCAAACTTGCTGCCGCTCATGCTCAGGATTTCGAACGCGCAGCCGCTTTCCGTGATGAGGAAACCAAATTGCGTGAAGACCTTCGCACCGCCACCGAACGCTGGGAAAAGCAGCTTGAAAGCCAGCGAGAGACCGTCGACGAGGACAAAGTGGCCGAAGTAGTGGCCATGATGACAGGTGTGCCGGTGCAGCGAGTGGCACAAGCCGAGGGAAAACGCCTGATGGAGATGGGCGATGACCTCAAAAAAGCCATCATCGGCCAGGACACAGCCATTGACACCCTTGTAAAGGCTATCCGTCGCAACCGTGTAGGCCTCAAGGACCCGAAGAAGCCCATCGGAACATTCCTCTTCCTCGGACCGACAGGTGTAGGCAAAACCCATCTCGCTAAGAAACTGGCCGAGAAGCTGTTTGACTCCGCCGACACCCTCATACGCATAGACATGAGCGAATATATGGAAAAATTCACCGTGTCACGCCTCGTGGGTGCGCCTCCCGGATATGTAGGCTATGAGGAGGGCGGACAGCTGACCGAGAAAGTGCGCCGACACCCCTACTCCATCGTGCTTCTTGACGAAATCGAGAAAGCGCATCCCGACGTGTTCAATCTGCTGCTGCAGGTGATGGACGAAGGCCATCTGACCGACAGCCTCGGACGCAAAATCGACTTCAAAAACACGGTGCTGATAATGACGAGCAACATCGGCAGCCGTCAGCTCAAGGACTTCGGCAGCGGCGTGGGATTCAATACACCCAAAGCCTCTGACAGCGAATACTCCCAGAGCATCATCCGCAAGGCACTCAACAAGGCCTTCTCTCCCGAGTTTCTCAACCGTATCGATGACATCATCACCTTCGACTCGCTCGACCGTGATGCCATCTTCAAAATCATCGATATCGAACTCGCCGGATTCCGTCAGCGACTCGAGCAGATGGGTTACACCCTCAACATCACCGAAGAAGCCAAGAACTTCATCGCTGACAAGGGCTATGACGCACAGTACGGTGCCCGTCCCCTCAAGCGGTCAATACAGAAATACCTTGAGGACCCCTTGGCCGAACTGATCATAGTAGAGCCGAAATCCAAGGATGAGCATAAGACCATCAACGTCACCCTCAATCCTGACCAGACAGCAGTCCACTGCGAGATAGTCTGATTACACACCCTCATTATAGCGAAGTGGTCCATGCATGCCGACATGTATGGACCACTTTAATTGTTATGCACTTTACTCCGTGGTTACGGAATCGCGGAGCCTAGTTGCATGCTATAATCCTCATAGCATCTATAAAGGGATTATTTCGGGATTTTGCTTAATTTTGCATCCATAGCATTGTAACCTATTTCATTTATCAGCACATACACATCCTACCAAATAACCAGTCATGAAACATATCTTACTGCCCATACTTGCCTGGGCAATCGGTGCCGGGACATCGTCGGCAGCCACGGTATCTGTAACTTCGCCGGACGGGCGCATCGCAGCAAACATACAATCCGGCGACAGCCTGACGTACAGCATCGCCATAGATGGACGCACCGTCATGCAACCGTCGACCATAGGTCTGACGCTGGCCGATGGCCGACATATCGGTAATGGAAAAGCAAAAACCGTGTCACGGCGCAAAGTCGACGACACGGTAGCGACTCCTTTTTACAGGCACACATCGGTGCCCGACAGATACAACGAGCTTACACTACGTCTGTCAAAAGACTGGGATGTGATATTTCGTGCGTACAATGACGGCATAGCATACAGATTTGTCACTCGCTGCAAAAACCCATTTGAAATAAAAGATGAGACAGCGCGTTTCCGTTTCCCTGCCGATGCCAAGGCCTGGGCTCCGTATGCCAATGTGGCAGCCGGTTCAACCTTCGAGCAGCAGTTCAACAACAGTTTCGAGAACACCTACCACTCTGCTCCACTTGACAGCCTTGACAGCCGTCGGCTTATATTTCTGCCTATGGCCGTAGAGCCTGACTCAGCGGTAAAAGTGCTCATCACAGAGTCGGCACTGGAAAACTATCCGGGCATGTTTGTCAACACAGCAGCAACTCCGGGGACTCTGAACGCCGTATTTGCCCCACGTCCGAGCAAACGCCATCAGGGCGGACACAACAATCTACAGATGCTTGTAGACGAGCGCGAGGACTACATAGCGTCAGTCAGTGCCCCCAGAGCTTTCCCATGGCGCATAGCCGTAGTCGCCGACAATGATTCGGTGCTTGCATCCACAAATCTCAGCTATCTGCTCGGCGAGCCGTCGCGCCTTGATGACATATCATGGATAAAGCCCGGCAAAGTGGCATGGGACTGGTGGAACGACTGGAATCTGCGCGGAGTAGATTTCAAGACCGGCGTCAACAATGACACCTACAAAGCTTATATAGATTTCGCGTCACGCAACGGCATAGAATATGTAATCCTTGACGAGGGCTGGGCCGTCAACGGCGAGGCAGACCTGATGAAAGTAGTGCCCGAAATAGACCTGCCCATGCTCGTGGAGTATGCCGACAAGGCAGATGTAGGACTGATACTCTGGGCCGGCTACCATGCCTTTGACCGTGACATGGAGCATGTGTGCAAGCACTATGCCGACATGGGCATCAAAGGTTTCAAGGTGGACTTCATGGACCATGACGACCAGCTGATGACAGACTTCAACTATCGCGCCGCCGAGACCGCCGCACGCCACAAACTGATACTCGACCTCCACGGCACGAGCAAACCTGCCGGACTCAACCGCACATGGCCCAACGTGCTCAATTTCGAGGGTGTACACGGACTTGAACAGATGAAATGGGCACTCCCGACAGTTGACCAGGTCACTTATGACGTACAGATACCATTTCTGCGCCAAGCCGCCGGCCCCATGGACTACACACAGGGAGCCATGCGCAATGCCTCCCGAGGAAACTACCAGCCTGTCTACAACGACCCAATGAGCCAGGGTACACGTTGCCGCCAGCTCGCACTGTATATGGTATTCGACTCCCCTTTCAACATGCTGTGTGACACCCCAATGAACTATGATGACGAGCCGGAATGCAAGGAATTCATCGTGTCGGTGCCCACTGTCTGGGACGAGACTCGCATCCTGAAGGCCTCGCTCGGCGAATACATCGTCACGGCACGCCGCAAAGGTGACCGATGGTATATAGGCGGCATAACCGACTGGACTCCACGCGACATAGAGATAGACCTCAGCTTCATCGCCCCGGGCGAACAGACGTTAGAACTGTTTGCCGACGGCATCAATGCCGACCGCAACGCCCGAGACTATACCCACACCAAGGTCAAAACAGCCCCTGACGGCAAGCTGCGCATACATCTCGCTCCGGGAGGAGGCTTTGCCCTGCTTACTGTCTGAGCCACGGCGGCAGCCCCCACATTATCCTCAACTTTCAGAATGCAATAGGATGATTGGGAAGATTTTCGTAAATTTGTAGGTTGAAACGGATTTGAAAACCGCTTATTTTTAAAATATATCATGGCTCAGAAACCATCCATCCCCAAAGGGACCCGCGACTTCACTCCAGCCGAGATGGGTCGCCGCAACTATATCTTTGATACAATACGCGAGGTGATGCGCCTCTACGGCTATGCCCCCATAGAAACCCCGGCAATGGAAAACCTCTCGACACTCATGGGCAAATACGGTGCCGAGGGCGACAAATTGCTCTTCAAGATTCTCAACTCGGGCGATTACCTCCGCGGCATAGACATGAAGATGGTGGAAGATGGCGACTATGTGCATCTGACTCCGCAAATCAGCGAGAAAGGTCTGCGTTACGACCTGACGGTCCCGTTTGCCCGTTTCGTCGTGCAGCACCGTGACCAGCTCACATTCCCGTTCAAGCGCAGTCAGATACAGCCTGTATGGCGTGCCGACCGACCGCAGAAGGGACGTTACCGCGAATTTTACCAGTGTGACGCCGATGTCGTAGGCAGCGATTCGCTGCTCAACGAGGTTGAGCTGATTTCAATGATTGACGAGGTGTTCCGCCGCCTCGGAGTAAGAGTAATCATCAAGGTCAACAACCGTAAAGTGCTTGCCGGCATAGCCGAGATACTTGATGCCGCCGACAAAATCGTCGACATCACCGTAGCCATAGACAAAATAGACAAAATAGGCATAGAGAACGTAGAAAAAGAGCTGTCGGAACGTGGCCTGACAGACGACGCCATAGCAAAGCTGCGTCCGATTCTCCAGATGACAGGACCTATCGAAGACTGTCTCGACAACCTCCAGGAGATACTCAATGGCTCCGAGACAGGCCTCAAAGGTGTAGAGGAGCTTCGCGAAGTAATATCCGGAGTCAGAGGTGTGGGCATCAATGCGATGCTTGACCTTGATGTCAGCCTCGCCCGAGGACTCAACTACTACACCGGCACCATCATCGAAGTCAAGGCACGCGATGTGGAGATAGGCAGCATTACGGGCGGCGGACGCTACGACAACCTCACCGGCATCTTCGGACTGCCCGGAGTAAGCGGCGTGGGTATATCATTTGGCGCCGACCGCATCTACGACGTGCTCAATGCCCTCGACCTCTACCCTGCCGAAGCGCGTCGCACCACCACCGTGCTGTTTGCCAACCTCGGCAAAGAGGAAGCGGCAGCCTCGCTCAAGATGATACACCGTCTGCGTGAAGCCGGCATCTCTGCCGAGATATATGCCGACGGCGGCAAGATGAAGAAGCAGCTCGGCTATGCCAACTCCCTCTCCATCCCCTACGTAGCCATCATCGGCGAAACCGAGTTGTCGGAAGGCAAAGTCACCCTCAAAAACATGGTGACAGGCGAGCAGAACCTTCTGACCATTGACGAGGTTATAACCACAATAAACGGATAAATCCAAACAATGAAATTCCATCTCGAATCGGCATACAAACCGACAGGCGACCAGCCACAGGCCATAGACCAGCTTGTGGAGGGCATCAATATGGGCAATCCGGCCCAGACATTGCTCGGTGTGACCGGTTCGGGCAAGACATTCACGATGGCCAACGTCATCGAGCGTGTCAACAAACCCACCCTCATCCTCAGCCACAACAAGACCCTCGCCGCCCAGCTCTACAGCGAGTTCAAGCAGTTTTTCCCCAACAACTCCGTCCAATATTTCGTATCCTACTACGATTACTACCAGCCCGAGGCCTACATACCTACGGTAGACAAGTATATCGAGAAGGATCTGATGATCAACGACGAGATAGACAAACTGCGCCTCGCCACGACATCGGCACTGCTGTCAGGGCGCAATGACGTAATCGTGGTGTCATCAGTGTCATGCCTGTTCGGCATGGGCAACCCAGAGGATTTCCATCAAAGCGTCATAGAAATCAAGGTCGGCCAGAAAATCACACGCAACGCTTTTCTGCGCAGCCTCGTCAACTCGCTCTATTCACGCAACGAGATGGAGCTTGGACGCGGCAATTTCCGCGTCAAGGGCGATACCGTCGACATACGCCTCGCCTACGAGGACATCATCATCCGCGTGGTGTTCTGGGGCGATGAAATCGAGTCCATATCCACCTATCATCCTGATGACAACGTGAATCTCGGATCTCACGAATCATTCAAGATGTTCCCGGCCAATATCTTTGTCACCTCCCCGGCACGCATGACCTCGGCGTTGGCACAGATAGAACTTGACCTCGGCGAACAGGTAGGATACTTCTTCAAAGAGGGACGCGAACTGGAGTCGCGCCGTCTGCAGGAGCGCGTGACCTATGACATCGAAATGATGCGCGAAGTGGGTCACTGCTCCGGCATAGAGAACTACAGCCGCTACTTCGACGGGCGCGAGCCCGGGATGCGCCCCTTCTGTCTGCTTGACTATTTTCCCAAGGACTTCCTCACCATCATAGACGAGAGCCATGTCACCGTGCCGCAGATACGTGCCATGTATGGCGGAGACCTTGCCCGTAAGATGAATCTTGTCAACTACGGTTTCCGGCTGCCGGCTGCACTTGACAACCGTCCGCTGAAATTTGAGGAATTTGAGCGTCTCACTCATCAGACCGTCTATGTCTCCGCGACCCCTGCCGACTATGAGCTTGAACGGAGCCAAGGCGTCATCGTGGAGCAGCTGATACGTCCTACCGGTCTGCTTGACCCTGTCATAGAGGTGCGCCCGTCGCTCAACCAGATTGATGACCTGCTTGAGGAAATCAACCTACGCATAGACCGTGGCGAGAGAGTGCTTGTCACCACCCTGACCAAGCGCATGGCCGAGGAACTCAACGATTATCTGCTCAAGCTCCGCATGAAAGCGGCATACATACACAGCGATGTCGACACACTTGACCGCATCAAGATACTTGACGGTCTGCGTGACGGCACATTTGACGTGCTTATCGGAGTCAACTTGCTCCGTGAGGGTCTTGACCTGCCCGAAGTATCGCTCGTAGCCATACTTGATGCCGACAAAGAGGGCTTCCTACGCTCCCATCGCTCGCTGACACAGACCGTAGGACGCGCAGCACGTAACCTCAACGGCACAGTAATCATGTATGCCGACAAAATCACCGACTCGATGCAGCTTACCATCGACGAGACAAGCCGCCGACGCGCTTTGCAGCTCGCCTACAACGAGGAACACGGCATCACTCCGCAAGCCATAGTCAAGGCCCGCAATAAAATCATAGGCCTTGACCTCGACGACGAGGAACCCAAGAAATCAATGGGTGCGCGTGGCGCCAAGACGGCCAAGACAGGCAAAGCCAAACCTGACATATATGAGCGTGAATATATGCACTCGGTTGACATAGCCGCTGACCCGGTCATACCGTATATGAACGACGAAGAGATGCAACGCGCCATCAACCGCCTACGCTCCGATATGGTACAGGCAGCCAAAAACATGGATTTCATGGAGGCAGCGCGTATGCGTGACGAGTTGATGAAGATGGAGACACTCCTCAAGGAGCGTCAGATGCAATAACCTTACTACATGCCTACGTCCTCCTCATACCCTACGACCCAATCAAACGGCGGCCAGCTATGGCTGCCTACCACCGCCAAAGAGATACAACGGCTCGGATGGGAGCAGTGTGACATCATACTGTTTTCGGGCGATGCCTACGTCGACCACCCTGCTTTCGGGGCAGCCGTAATAGGCCGCATGCTTGAGAGCCGCGGATATAAAGTGGCCATAGTCCCACAGCCCAACTGGCAGGACGATCTGCGTGACTTCAAGAAATTAGGCCGTCCGCGCCTGTTTTTCGGTGTGTCACCGGGAGCCATGGACTCCATGGTCAACCACTACACAGCCGCCCGGCGTCTGCGACACGACGATGCCTACACCCCCGGAGGGCGTCACGGCGCACGTCCCGATTATCCCTCTATCGTCTACACCAGGATTCTCAAGGAGCTGTATCCCGATGTGCCGGTGGTGCTCGGAGGCATAGAGCCGTCACTGCGCCGACTCTCGCACTACGATTATTGGCAAGACCGTCTGCGTCCGTCGATACTCTTAGACTCCCCGGCCGACATACTCGTCTACGGCATGGGTGAGAAGACCACATGCGCCATAGCAGAGCATCTTGACAAAGGCAAACAGCTGTCAGAACTGACAGACCTTGAGCAGACCACCCTGCTGCTGCCCAAGGAAGCGATGCCCACACAATCCGATGCCGACAATATCATACTCCACTCCATGGAGGAGTGCCTCGCATCAAAGAAGTGTCAGGCCGAGAATTTCAAGCATATAGAGCAGCAGAGCAACCGCTACCACGGAGCCACGCTGTGGCAGGCATGCGGTGACAAAGTGGTGAAAGTCAACCCTATGTATCCGCCGATGACCACCGAGGAAATAGATGCTTCGTTTGACCTCCCTTACACACGTCTGCCCCATCCCCGATACCGCGGCAAGGTCATCCCGGCCTACGAGATGATACGCCATTCGGTCAATATGCACCGCGGATGCTTCGGAGGCTGCGCATTCTGCACCATTTCGGCCCATCAGGGCAAATTCATAGCGTCACGCAGCAAGGAATCGATACTTCGCGAGGTGAAGCAAGTGACCCGGATGGAGGATTTCAAAGGCTACATCAGCGATCTCGGCGGACCGTCGGCCAACATGTACGGCATGCACGGCAAGGACATAGAGATATGCAAAAAATGTCTGCGCCCTTCGTGTCTGCATCCCAAACCGTGTCCCAACCTCAACAATGACCACAGCCAACTGCTTGACATATATCAGGCTGCCGATGCCATCCCGGGGGTCAAGAAAAGTTTCATAGGCAGCGGTGTCCGTTACGACCTGTCAATGCACCAGAACGGCGACCCTCGCATAGATGCCGTCAACCGCCGTTACAATGAAGAACTGATAGCGCGACATGTGTCAGGACGACTCAAAGTAGCTCCCGAGCATACCGAGGACGGAGTGCTTGACGTGATGCGCAAACCGTCGTTCAAACTTTTCCAGCAGTTCAAGGAAGTTTTTGACAGGACTAACCGCAAGTATGGCATGAAGCAGCAGCTCATCCCCTACTTCATATCCTCGCATCCCGGCTGCCATGAGACTGACATGGCCAATCTTGCCATAAAGACCAAGGAACTGGACTTCCACCTCGAGCAGGTACAGGATTTCACTCCCACACCCATGACCGTTGCGACGGAAATATACTACACAGGATACCACCCCTACACGCTTGAAAAAGTGTACACCGCACGGACCAAGGAGGAAAAGGAGGCCCAGCGACAATTCTTCTTCTGGTATGACCGCGAACGTCAGCAGTCAATCGTGGCATCACTGAAACGGCTTCATCGCGACGACCTGATTTCGCGCCTCTTTCCCCATGGCATACAGTCCTCATACCGTCGCGACAACTACAGCAATCTCAAGCCCACGAACCACAAGACCCCGAAGCGCAACCGAAAGTAATGGGCAGCATATTCAGATTCAAGCAGTTTGACATAGAGCACACCGCCTCAGCCATGAAAGTAGGGACTGACGGAGTGCTCTTGGGTGCATGGGCCGAAATCCCTCCACATGCAGCATCTATACTTGACGTGGGCACAGGCTCGGGACTTATCGCGCTGATGATGGCCCAGCGCAGCTCATCGGCACATATCACCGGCATAGAGATAGACACCGCAGCGGCAGCTGAAGCCCGAGCCAATGTGCAGCAATCGCCATGGCATGAAAGGGTCTCGGTCATATGCGGCGATTTCATCTCGGAAACCGCAGATACAAAGTATGACCTCATAGTCAGCAATCCACCCTTCTTCACCGAAGACCTCCACTCTCCCGACAGCCGCCGTGCATTGGCACGCCACGGCGAGACCCTCAATCCGATAACTCTGCTCCGCAAAGCATCGGAGTCAGTGACCGCCGATGGCTCTATTGCCCTCATCACACCGGCATCGCTCGATGAAGAAGTGGGGTTTACGGCATCACTCTGCCGGCTTAACCTGCTGCATCAGACCCATGTCTGCACCAAGCATGACAAACAACCGTCACGTACACTCTGGCAGTTTACCCCGGCTGAGGTGTCGGCCAAATATGATACCCTTGACATCCGCAACACCGCCGGACAATATACCCCACAGTATCTCAACCTCGTCAATGATTTCTATCTATGGCTGAAATGAAAATGAAATTTTCGCAGCGCGTCATCATGTTCATATCCGTATCCATGATCGGACTGTTTATCGCTGCGGTTTTAAGCACCATAATAATGATGCGTGGCCAGACAGCAACTACCCTGCGCATCGCTACACTGATCAATGACATCATCATGTTCGTGATGCCACCGGTGATATGCGCGGTGATTTACTCCTACCGTCCGGCGGAATATCTGCGTGTTGCGTCGGCACCCGGCCTCACACCTCTTATATTGGCCGTAGGGACGATGATATGCTCCATCCCGATGATGAACATGATTATCGAGTGGAACGAAGGGCTATCGCTGCCATCTTCTTTTGCCGCGATGGAATCATGGATGCGTGAAGCCGAACAGCGAGCCGGAGATACCGTCAACACACTCATGGGAGGCAGCTCGGCCGGCAGTCTGACATTGTCAATCCTTATAGTCGGAGTGCTGGCAGGGTTTAGCGAGGAGCTGTTTTTCCGTGGTGGCATCCAGCGTCTGCTCGTGTCAGGGCGCGTCAATCCGCATGTGGCGATATGGGTGACAGCCTTCCTGTTCAGTGCCATACATCTGCAGTTTTTCGGATTTTTCCCCCGACTGCTTTTAGGTGCATTTTTCGGCTATCTGCTCTACTGGACAAAAAACCTTTGGGTCTCCATCGTCTGTCACATCTTCAACAACAGCATCGTAGCCACAGTTACATGGATGACAGCCAGAGGCTCGGCAACGTCGGGCGGTCTCAACGAGATAGGCACCGCCGTTTCCGCCCACCAGCTCCTGTGGGTGACAGTCAGCATCATAATGACTTTCATGCTGCTGATGACCCTCAAACTTAAGATGCGCAGTCGATGACCCTTTCTCAGTGATTCGTCACAGCCATTTTGCTGATCTTTCCCGGGAGCAAAAGATACAAATTCTTGGATGTGAACTTAAGGTCTGTCATTTAGTTATCCTTTCCGCATCAACAAACCGAATCGCATTCAATGCTGCCGTGATGAAGTTTCATGGTTTTATCTGTAGGCTAATAGACATTCATTGATTTCCTCCAAAATCCATTGAGGACCGTAAGTTTCCTACAAGATGGCGAGGCTAAGACTTTCGGCGTAGTTGATAAGGGGTATGCCGTTGCGTTCGGCGATGAGCTGCGCCATATGGATTTGTTTCAAGAAAATCATCCTGGCCGGCACGATCTTATAGCGGTTGTCGGCGTTCTCTCGTTATGGAGTTTCCTTTATTTCGTCATTTCTTTAAGGATGAAATCCACTTTTCGAGCTCGTTGACGGATACACCGTTAAGGCGTCGGCCTTTAACGAAGTCGAGGGTAG
Organism: uncultured Bacteroidales bacterium; assembly: GCA_900539915.1. Classification (GTDB taxonomy): domain Bacteria; phylum Bacteroidota; class Bacteroidia; order Bacteroidales; family Muribaculaceae; genus Amulumruptor. The sequence goes on from UQDU01000009.1 coordinate 13,830, forward strand.
GATATTCGGCCTTGAGCTGTCGGACGCTTCCGTCGATAGAGGTTTCGCCTGATGTGCAGAATGTTATGATTATTTTGCCCGACAGGTCGTTAGATTCTATGAAAGTGTTGATGACACGAGGGGCTTGGTCCCACCAAATAGGATAGCCGAGATAGACAGTGTCAATACCGTCAAGATTTACCTTGGCGTTTTTTATTGCCGGACGACACACACGGTCGTTCATCTCTTTGGTTGTACGGGAATTATTATCCTGCCAGTCGAGATCGGCCGAAGTATAGGATTGTTCCGGCTCGATGCTGTAGAGTCCGGCTCCGGTCACTTCAGCGATATTTTTTGCAACGGCTTCTGTTGTTCCGGTATTTGTGAAATATATAACTGCCGCATTATTGCTTTCTTTATTCATATCAGATATGTTTTTGTTTTGGGCGCATGAACTGAGGATTAAGCATCAGTAAAGCGCAGATAAGTCTGTTCATCATGATTCAAGTTGGTTGTATTCCGCACCGCTGACCGGTTCGAGCCATACGGTTTCGGTCTTTTCGCCGGGGACTTCAAAGGCGAGATGGGCAAACCATGAATCCTGGGCCGCTCCATGCCAGTGCTTCACGTTGGCCGGAATGTGGACTACGGTACCCGGAAGTATCTCAACTGCAGGTTTGCCTTCTTCCTGATACCATCCGCTACCTGCAACGCCTACAAGCATCTGGCCTCCGCCTTTTTCAGCCTTGTGGATGTGCCAATTGTTGCGGCAACCCGGCTCAAAAGTGACGTTGAAGAAGGGTATCTGCTCCGTGGATATGGGAGCGAGGTAACTCTTGCCGGTAAAATACTTGGCGTATGCGGTGTTAGGTTCGCCGATAGGAAATATCATCGAGCGAGCAAAAGCGGCCTTGGCATCCTCGCCCTTGATATCGTCGTTCCACACCTCTTTGGCGAGGTTGAACGCGGCCCATGCCTTGGGCCAACCGGCATAGAAAGCTATGTGTGTTATGATCTCGGCTATCTCGGTACGTGTAATGCCGTTTTGTTTCGCTGTCGATAGATGGTATTTCAGTGAATTGTCGGTGATGCCCTGAGAGATGAGCGATGTAATTGTCACGAGGCTGCGATCGCGCAGCGAAAGGAGGTCGTTGCGGCTCCAAACTTCGCCAAAGAGGATGTCATCGTTGAGGTGAGCGAACTCCGGAGCGAAGTAACCGAGCTGCTGGCGACCTGCCGTCTGAACTATTTTCTGTTGTGCCATAATCGGTGCAAATGTTATCATGCTAAAAACGATAGCGGTTATTATGCGGCTCATCTGTGAGTTATATAAGTTGTCTTGACTAATTTTATTAATTCCAGTTTCATATTAAGCATCGGCACATGCGAAATTAGAATCAACTTGATTGCAAAAATACACCAAAGTGGTGGATTTGACGTATATAAATTCCGTCTATACATACCAATTTCACTGAAACCGGGAATAAGTGGAATCTTAAACGGTCTTAATGCTTTAATGGCGCCCTTATGTAGTAGGGACATGCCATGGCATATCGCCTAAAACCATGCTAATGAGGGGTGTTGCGTCAGCAGACATGCCATGGCATGTCCCTACTACGATGGGTGCATTCCTTAAGTTAGTAACATTATTAACATTGGCCTACGACATCGGATTTGAATATCCCCAACACTTCAGCCGCATGTTCAAGAAATTAAGAATATGTCAGAGAACGAAACATCAGATAGAGGGTCGATTGTGATTTCCTCGTTTTCTCCGTTGCATATCAGCTGACCTTGGTCATGGGTTGAGTATAAAGTCGCCTCGGAGGGGGTCGAAGGTGATATTGCGGTCGGGGAAGAGGCGTTGCATCGCTCCGGAAGCTGTAAGTTCTGCGGAAGTGCCGCTCAGCACCTCTGATTCGGCATCTTCGTGGCTTGATGGCACCACAAGCCACAGCTCATCCGCCACGGGTATTACAGACGACACATCGTGTATCGACATCATCACCGATTTGTTCCGGCTGTGGCTTATGTCGCGCAACAGCATCAGCAGCTCCAGACGGTTTGCCACATCAAGAAACGCCGTAGGCTCGTCAAGGATGATTACCGGGGTCTGCTGCGCTATAGCTTTGGCTATCATCACCTTCTGACGTTCGCCGTCGCTCAGTGTGGCCACATGGCGCGAGCCGAGATGGCCCACGCCGACCATCTCCATCGCTTCGGATACTATCGCCTTGTCACGTGCAGAAAGACGTCCGAAAAACCCGGTATAAGGCTGGCGTCCCAGCCTGACCAATTCTTCGACAGTGAACGCACCGGCACCCGAGGCATGTCCTGTCACGATGGTCAGCAGACGTGCCAGTTGTGACGGCTGGCACTTCGATATATCCAGTCCATCCACCGTCACCCTGCCATCCAGCGAAGGCTGCAATGCCGACATCGTGCGTAGCAGGGTGCTTTTCCCCCGTCCGTTAGCCCCCAACAAGGCCGTGACCTTCCCCGGTGCAAGACCGAGGTCAAGATGCGACATAAGCACCCTTGTCCTGTCGGCCGATCTGTAACCTACAGTAAGATTTTCAAGATTCATCATCGCAAGTAGAAGATTTTATTGCGGTTGACAATGATATATATTATTATAGGTGCACCGATGACCGGAGTGATGGCATTGATGGGTATGATACTGCTCTGCGGCATGACGCTTATGAGCTGGCACAACAGCATTACCGCGCTGCCACACAATGCGGTGCCGCCGACAATCCATATATGCGAAGATGTGCGCAGGAGCAGTCGGGCTATATGAGGCACGATAAGCCCGACAAAACCTATCGGACCGCAGAAAGCCGTCACTACAGCCGTCAATGCTCCCGACAGCAGCAGCAGACCATTGCGCGTGCGGCTGACATTGACTCCGAGATTCCTTGCATAGTTCTCGCCGAGCAGCATCGCGTCAAGCGGCTTGACGTACATAAACGAAACGATGATGCCAACGACACACAGCGGAGCCATGACTCCCAGACGCTCCAATGTCATCCCTCCGAAGCTGCCCATTCCCCAGATAACGAAAGAGTGAACCCCCTCTTGCGTGGCAAAGAAATTAAGGAGCGATATGAGCGACGATGCAAGATAGCCGATGATGATACCCACTATCAGCAACATGGCTGTAGACTTGACTATCCTGGAAAAGCCAAGCAGCAACAGCAAGATAACCCCGGCTCCGAGAAAAGCCCCTATGATGGAGGCCGTAGCCACTCCCAACTGCCCCATCACCGCACCGCCTAAGGCCAGCATCACGATGGCCACACCAAGACTTGCACCTGTAGACACGCCGAGGATAGACGGGCCGGCAAGCGGATTGTTAAATGTGGTCTGCATCTGCAAGCCGGCCAAGGAGAGAGCCATTCCGGCAAGCATGGCCGTGGTGGCAGAAGGCAACCGTGACATCAGTATGATGGTGCGCCATGTCGCCTCGGAGGCATCGTTGCTCTGGCCCGACAGTATCGCCACGACCCTGCCACAGGGAATATCAACCGAGCCAAACAGCATGCACGCAAGCCACAGCACGACCGTAAGCACTCCCAGTGCAATCATCAGCACCGCACGGTATCTGTCAGAAATAGTCCTTTCAACCTCCATGAGTATATCTCACTCCATCTTATGGAAATAATTCAACGTAAGGCCGTCAGCTGCTTCAGGATGGAATATAACCACATAATCGTTAAGCAACCGCTCCGGATGAAACGGAAACTCATCAAACAGCGGAGTCACCGACGTGTCACACGTATATACATTGCCTGTCTGGAACGCCTTGAACCGCTCATTGGGGCGGTAGTCGGCAGCAAGAGTCGCCCTGGTCATCGGATAACCGTAAGAGGTGGCAATCCAATAGTCCGCATCAGAAGCGCGGTCATACACACGCGAGAAATCCATGTCAAGAGAGCCGGCCGATGTATCGTCAGCCCATGGATATGACGCACCGGCATCCTGAAGCATGCGCACCTTGTAGCTTCTGCCTCCGGGGACATTCCACACGCCGTTAATCAGGGTTTCAGTCAGCACTTTAGGACGCGACGCCACATCCACCACACGCCCCTTCATATCATTGTAAGCCGCAGAAACAGCCTGATAGATGCTGTCGGCCACATTATATCGTCCATAAAGGAGACCTATGAGCTTTATCCACTCGGCCCTGCCCAATGGAGTGGTCTCCATATAGTCAGCCATCTCTATGATGGGGATATTGAGCTGCCCGACAGCACCGTAACCTGCATTTTGAAAAGGCGAGGCCAGTATGGCATCAGGCGAAGCAGCCACGACCTTCTCAACCACAGGAGCCATAGTGCTCCCTACATCCGTGATGCGGCCCTCAGCCACCCCGTTTCTGACATAAGGATTATTGATATACTCCGCATCTGCCACAGCTGTTATCGCTTTGGCTGCGCCTATCTCATCAATGACACCTGCATATACCGCAGAGTACACGAGGCTCTTAGCCAACGGTATCTCCACTTTGGTCGTTCCGGCTATGCGTGGCACCTCCTCGCCCCGGGGCACTAACTGATAGCTGTGGAGAATCCTGGTCGTATCCCACGGATCAGTGATTCTGACCAGATAGTAACCGCCGTTATCGGTGATGCTCAACAATTTCGCCGTATCGGTCAGAGGCGTGCCGTAGCCATCGGCAACGGCAGCATCCTTGCGACTGCATGCCGCCAGCGACAGCAACAAAATACATATAGTGACAGACCTGTATAATATGTGGAATCCGTATTGCATATCCTTAACTGTTTTTCCAATTTACAGGGTGCAAATCTACTAATTAATCATCGCATAAATATGAACATGACACCATATTACTATGTTTTTAACATAAATAATCCACTTAATACGACACTCTATCATGTATAATCTGATACTCATACGTCACGGACAAAGTGCCTGGAATCTTGAAAACCGATTCACCGGATGGACAGACGTAGACCTCACAGACCGAGGCCGACAGGAAGCCACAGAAGCCGGTCAGAAGATAGCCAAGGCTGGTCTTGAACCCCGTTACTGCTTCACGTCATATCAGAAACGCGCCATACACACCCTGCAGCTCGCTCTTGACGCCATGGACCGCGTATGGCTCCCCGTAGTCAAAGACTGGCATCTCAACGAACGCCATTACGGAGCCCTGCAAGGGCTCAACAAAGCCGATACTGCCGCAAAATACGGTGACGAGCAGGTGCATATATGGCGACGCTCATATGACATCGCGCCCCCGCAACTCACCCCTGACGATGACCGCTACCCCGGACACGACCCACGGTATGCCACCCTGTCAGCCGAGGAGCTTCCTCTGACCGAGTCGCTCGCCATGACCATAGACCGAGTGCGTCCATGCTGGGAAGAACTGATAATCCCGGCTCTGCGTCTCTATCATACCGTCATAGTGGCCGCCCACGGCAACAGTCTCCGCGCACTGGTGATGATGCTCAAGAAACTCACCCCCGAGGAGATAGTAAAAGAGGAAATCCCCACAGGCACTCCGCGACTTTTCACACTCGATGACCGTCTCGTACCCCTCTCCGACACCTACCTCTGATTTTGACGGCATCCAAGACTGATTTACGAGGCGTCATAGCATATTTTTTTGCCGATTGTGTGAGATTAGGCAGCAAAAAACGTTAACTTTGCTAAAGCATTACGAATAACCCATCCTACACAATAAAAACACAATGGCAAACTGGTTTGAAACCAAGGTGCGCTATGACAAGGTCATGGAAAACGGCGCACAGAAGAAAGTAACCGATACATTTCTCGTTGACGCGATAAACTTCACTGAGGCAGAGAGCCGCATCACGGAAGAAGTGTGCCACATGGCCTCTGAATTTTCCATTTCGGCAGTGAAACGCACCAAAATCGCCGAAATCTTCTTTGACGATGTGGATGACACCGCCGACAAGTGGTATCTCGTCAAGGTAGGTTTCATCACCATCGACGAAAAAAGCGCCGTGGAGAAGAAATCATACTCACTCATACTCGTACAGGCCGGCAGTTTCAAGGATGCCTTTGACAAATTTACCGAAGGCATGAAAGGCACCATGGCCGACTACGAGATAGCATCGATTACCGAGACCCCGATTCTGGACGTCTACAAAATGAAAGTCACCATAGGGGGCGACAAAGCCGACTGATATGGGCATCGCTGAAAACATATCAGCCATACGAGCCACACTGCTTGACAGTGTAAGCCTGATCGCCGTGTCGAAATTCCACCCGGCCGAAGCCGTGATGGAAGCCTATGCCGCAGGCCAACGGGATTTTGGCGAAAGCCGCGTGCAAGAGCTGTCAGCCAAAGCCCCTGCGCTGCCCGATGACATACACTGGCATTTCATCGGCCACCTGCAGACCAACAAGGTACGCCAGCTCATACCGCATGTCGACACCATACAGAGCGTCGACTCAGTGCGTCTGCTCCGACTGATTGACAGCGAGGCCGCACGCATTGGCCGCACTGTCAATGTCATGATGCAGGTGCATGTGGCCCGTGAAGAAACCAAGTTCGGGTTCGCCCCGGAGGAACTTCTTGACGCACTCACCCCCGAGCTGCTGGACCAGCTGCACAATGTCACCATCACCGGCATAATGGGCATGGCTTCCAATACCGATGACACCGACAGAGTCGAAGCCGATTTTGAGGCTCTCGCCGCAGTGTGGCGACGGCTCAAGCAAGGAGTCATGGCCAGCAGCGATGATTTCAGCCAGCTCAGCATGGGCATGAGCCATGACTATCATCTCGCCATGAGCCACGGAGCCACCATGGTGCGCATCGGCACAGACATATTCGGCGAAAGGCAATACTGACAAAACATCAAATCATCACAGAAACAAATCACTTAACACCTTAAAATCCGATATTAGACTATGAAACAGCAATCTGCAACATCATCGCAGAGCAATGTCATCGCGATAATCACGATGTGCTTCCTCTTTGCGATGATTGCTTTTGTGACCAACCTCGCAGCCCCCGTAGGCACCATATGGGCCTACCAGTATGACTGGGCAGGCATGCTCGGAAACCTTGCCAACTTCCTCGCCTACCTGTTCATGGGCATCCCGGCCGGCATGATGCTCTCGCGCATCGGCTATAAGAAGACAGCCCTTGTGGCTCTCGCCATCGGTTTCGTGGGCGTAGCATGCCAGTATGCCTCCAGCATGGTTGGGGGCGGCCAGGGCATCGGAGCCATGACCGTATATCTCATCGGTGCTTTCATATCGGGTTTCTGCGTATGTATCCTCAATACCGTGGTCAACCCTATGCTCAATCTTATAGGACACGGAGGCAAGCGCGGAAACCAGCTGATACAGATAGGCTCATCATGTAACTCGCTTGCCGGCACTGTGGCTCCGCTGCTCGTCGGCATGCTCGTCGGCCAAGTTACCAAATCGACTTCCATAGCCGATGTCACTCCTCTGCTGCTTATCGCCATGGCCATATTCGTGGTAGCGTTCTTCATCATCGGGTCGCTCAAACTCTACGAACCGCAGACCGCACAACACAGCTCCCACAACGATACCCACAGTCCCTGGAGCTTCCGCCACACCGTGCTTGGCGTGATAGGCATCTTCTGCTATGTAGGTATGGAAGTGGGCATCCCCGGCGTGCTGATTTTCTATCTGTCAGACCCCGTAGCCTCCGGCATCACTCAAAACGGCGTGGCCATCGCCGGCGGAGTCGTAGCCATCTACTGGCTGCTCATGCTTGCCGGACGATTTGCATCATCATTTATCTCCGGAGCAGTGTCGAGCCGCGTGCAGCTTATCACAGTCAGCGCAGTAGGCCTCTGCCTCGTACTGGCAGCCATATTCACAGGCGACAGCGTATCAATCCTCGTACCGGCATGGAGCGTCGAAGAAGGCTTCACTACCGCCAACGTACCTATCGCTGCCCTCTTCTTGGTGCTTTGCGGTCTCTGCACATCAGTGATGTGGGGAGCTATCTTCAATCTCGCAGTTGAAGGTCTCGGCAAATACACAGCCAAAGCATCGGGCATCTTTATGATGATGGTGGTAGGCGGCGGCGTCATCCCCTTCCTGATGAACCTGCTGGCTAAAGACTGGTCATACATGGGAAGCTACTGGATTGTAGTAGCCATATTGATCTACCTCCTGTTCTACGCAGTGTCAGGCAGCAGAAACGTCAACACCGACATCCCTGTAGAGGACGAAGCAACAGCTCCCGACCCACGCGACCTCTGATTATATTGACGTATATCTCCCATCATAAAAACAGACCGCATGTCCTTAAAGGCATATGCGGTCTGTTTCCATTTATTGAATGCTCTCATCGTAGTAGGGACATGCCATGGCACAATGTCACTAACTTAATCAGTCGTAATGCTTGACTGGAGTTCTTATGTAGTAGGGACATGCCATGGCATGTCGCCTAAAGCCATGCAAATGAGGGGTGTTGCGTTAGCAGACATGCCATGGCATGTCCCTACTACAATGTGTACATTCCTTAAGTTAGCGACATTGCACTGTGGCGCATCCTTACAAGTTTGAGTGGCTGAATACAAGTTTTGCAACGCCCTCACAATGGTGGCGGCGTCAGAGTTTGAAGCCTTGGGCGATTATGAAGTCGCGCCATATCGTGGAGAAGGATTCCATCATCTGCCGGGTATAGCGTACATCGGTGAAGACCTGTGCAAGGTTTTCCTTGCCGTTTTCGGCCACAAAACGCTTGGAGTCATCACGAGCCTCTTTTTCGGCATATATTTCAGCGATTTCTGAAGCTGTGGGTTGGTGATAGGTCTCGTGGTGAATCAGAGAACGGATAGGGAGGCGTCCGCAATCATCCACATCACCTGACGGATAGCCTACGGCAAGGGTGACTACAGGGACTACAAGCGATGGCAGTTGCAGCAGCCGGGCGATGTCAGGGGCATTGTAGGTGGTGGTGCCGAGATAACAGCATCCGAGACCGTTCATCTCAGCCACCGTGTTAAACTGCTGGGCAAAAATCACGGCATCAAGCATGGCTGTGGTGAAGCCTTGCAGGTTGTCATATCCCGGGGCAGCGTCCGACTGACGGCACCACTCCGTAAAGCGGTTGAAATCGGCGCAAAAAGTAAGCAGTACAGGAGCATTGACCGATGCCGGCTGATTGAAATGCGTCTGTGCCAATGCTTTGCGTGCCTCGGCGTCGCGTGTGACTATCACGGAGTAGAGCTGCATATTTCCTGTAGTGGGAGCATGGGCAGCGGCATCCAAGAGGCTCTCAAGCAGTTCGTCAGAGACCTCGCGCTGACTGAAAGCGCGATGAGTGCGCCTGTCATAAAAATATCTGTTATCCATAAATTATAAAATTATTCTTTCCGATGCACCAAAATTACGCAATTTCTCCGATTAAAAACTCGCCTCCCCCCTTTTTCCTCTATATTTGTCATGGCTACGCCATCACCTATCTACTGGTAAGCATAAGTCCATCCATCCGGAACCATTTAAGTCAGCAACTACGCGATGCCAATGCAGATTTTGCAGACGAATTTTGTAAGGGGAGCATCTGGCATCCAAAATTAAATCATATATTTGCCATTGATGGAAGTATCTATAAAAATCATGGAGGCCGCGCAATATCTTATTGATATATATGGTGACCACGTAGAGCACCTTGAGCAGCATCAGGGAGCTGAGGCTATCTATTATGATGTAACTCAATGTCCAGCACTCTCTTATATAGAAGGTATTATTTATGAGTGATTGGATAACAGAGCGGAGATATTGTGCGCCGTGTGGCGAGTTGGTGCTTGGGTCGTATAGCGACAGGCTGTGCCTATGTGACTGGATGGCGGAAGGGGGGCATCGCAAAGTTGTGGACGACAGGCTGATACGCATGTTAGGTGCCGAGTTTGCCGAAGGCACTTCATCTGTCATTGAAACCGCGATAAAGCAACTTGATGAATATTTTGCCGGGGTGCGGAGAAGCTTTGATGTGCCGTTGCTGTTGGTAGGCACAGAGTTCCAGAAACGGGTGTGGCACGAACTGCTGCCAATCCCCTACGGTGCCACTATATCTTATGGAGAGATGGCACGTAATATCGGGAAGCCCAAAGCAGTGAGAGCCGTCGCGAATGCCAACGGTGCGAATGCCATCTCTATTTTCATGCCATGCCACCGTGTCATAGGAAGTGACGGCTCGCTTACCGGTTATGCCGGAGGGCTGCATGCCAAGGAATACCTCCTGAATCTGGAGCATTCTATGCAAACCGCCCCCGACATCCTCAATATCCGCTAATAATCCGGCTTTTTGTTACGCAATTTTGCTGATTATTGCCGATTATATCAATGGTGGACTTGCACAGGCAGACAAAAATCATTACCTTTGCAGCCGATTGCCGCTGTGCAATACAAGACCACTTATTATTAAACAACATTATTAATGGCAACAAAAATCAGACTGCAACGTCATGGTCGTAAGAACTATGCGTTCTATCCTATTGTTATCGCCGATAGCAGGGCACCACGAGATGGTAAATTTATTGAAAGGATAGGTTCTTATAATCCGAACACTAATCCTGCTACAATAACTTTAAACTTCGAGCGGGCCTTGTATTGGGTAAATGTCGGTGCTGAACCCACCGATACAGTGCGTTCAATCCTCTCCAAGGAAGGTGTGATGCTTATGAAGCACCTCCAGGGCGGTGTAAAGAAAGGCGCTTTTGACGAAGCCGAAGCACAGAAGCGTTTCGAGGCTTGGAAAGCCAAGAAACAGGCTCAGGTTGACTCTCTGAAGGCTGACATGGCCAGCAAGAAAGAGCTTGACATCAAGAAGCGTTTTGAAGCCGAGCAGGCCGTAAACAAGGCCAAGGCTGAGGAAGTAGCCAAGAAGAAAGCCGAACTCGAAGCAGCCAAGGCTGCCGCTGAGGCTGAAGCCGCTGCTGCCGCAGCACCTGCCGAAGAAGCACCTGCTGCTGAAGAGGCACCTGCAGCCGAATAAACTCAGACTGCACAAACCTAACTGCGACATTTCGCAACACATGCACTATAAAGCCGATGGCGTGGCATACACACCATCGGCTTTTCGTATCTACCGCGGCCTCTGCAGCGAGTCTGTCTCATCCACGGCATCGCCACCTGTATGGCAAAGCCACGAACATAAGGCATGCACTCATCGCAGCAGGGACATGCCATGACACAATGTCAATAACTTAAAGACAGCACACCCCGTAGTAGGGACATGCCATGGCATGTCTGCGGACGCAACGTCCCTCATTTACAAGGCTTTAGGCGACATGCCATGGCATGTCGCCTACTACATGAGGTCGACATTCAAGCATTAACAACAGCTTAAGTCAGTGACATTGTGTCATGGCATGTCCCCTACTACATATGAACGTCATTCAAGTTTTTACGACTGCTCGAGTAGTGGCATTGAGCTGTATGGAGAGGGCGGATACCTATGCCCGCTGATTATGTCCGGCTTGTTGCCAAACCAAACGTGGCATGAGCTTGTTGTAATAGTGTAAAACGACTTAATATATAATCTTACAACGCCTTACCCCCCCCATCAACCGTCATGCTTACCCTATCTCTACATATGCATCTCCTCGCCTGGCTGATAGTCGGAGCTTCAGTAGGGCTGTTTGCTCTTGCCGGCACTGCAATAGACAAATTGCGCCCCGTGCGTGCCGCAGTCAAGCGCGGTCATACGCATCAATTGTCGCCGAGAGCCTGACTCCACAAATTCACACTGCGTCACACAATCCGTCGGAAGGTTTTTGCTTCAAGCTGCCTCTAAACGGATTTTTTTTCGTAATTTTGCGGTTGACTGATACATCCCTTCCTGACTTGAAAAGTCACCGCCATAATGCTTGATTACATCACATGGGCCGCGAGCCCGATACTATTCCAGATAGGCCCGGTTTCAGTCCGTTGGTACTCCCTGATGTTTGCCATAGGGTTTGCAGTAGGATATGAGATTGTAGCGCGTATGTTTAAACACGAAGGAGCTCCGGAAAGCTGGCTCGGCTATCTGCTGCTCTGGACCGTGGCAGGTACCGTCATCGGTGCACGTCTCGGCCACGTTTTTTTCTACGAATGGAGCTATTACAGCCAGCATCCCATGAAGATTCTGTATATATGGGAGGGGGGTCTGGCAAGCCATGGAGGCACCATAGGCATCATCCTCGCCGTCATAGCGTTCTCCATGATTACCACCAAGCGCAGCCCACTCTGGACATTTGACCGCCTGGTCATACCGATAGCCCTGACAGGAGGCCTGATACGTCTTGGCAATCTGATGAACTCCGAAATCTACGGCTGCCCCACTACCCTCCCCTGGGGATTCAAGTTCGTCAAAAGTGCCGAATGGCACCAGTTGTACGAAGGGCTTGCATGCCACCCTACGCAGATTTACGAGGCCCTGGTCTACTTTGCCCTGTTCGGGCTGTTGATGTGGATGTACTGGAAGAAGAACGCCGAGGAACGTCCCGGCCTGATATTCGGGGTATTCTTCATAGGCATATTCCTCTCCCGTTTCCTCATAGAATTTATAAAGAACGACCAAGTGGCCTTTGAAGCCGACATGACGCTCAATATGGGGCAATGGCTGAGTCTGCCGTTTATCGCCATAGGCATCGGCCTTGTGATATATGCGCTCAAGAACCCCCGTCAGCATCTCACTTTCCCCAACCGCTTCGCCGACGAACCATCAGGCAGTCAAAAGAAGAAATAACGGATGAAATACCCTCTCGTTTCTTACACCAAAGCCAGGCTGGCCGAACTATTCGCCCGTCCGCCATATGCCACAGGAGTGGCACTCAGCGGAGGCGGAGCCCGCGGTTTTGCCCATGTAGGAGTGTTACAGGCGCTACACGAAGCGCGGATACACCCCGACATAGTGGCAGGTGTCAGTGCCGGAGCCGTCGCAGCCGTGTTCTATGCCTCGGGCATACCGTTTGACCAGATGCTCAAAGCATTCGACTCATTGAAATTCAACGATTTCGCAGAGTTGAGCGTCCCTAAAGACGGTTTTTTCAAGCTTGACCGTTTCCGCAAATTTCTCCGTGACACCATACCATATAAACGCATAGAAGACCTGCCTGTCAAGACTGTCATATGTGCCACAGACATAGACAGCGGTGAATCGGTGGCATTTGAAGAAGGGCCTCTGCCAGAGTGTGTAGCCGCCTCTTGCAGCATCCCGATAGTATTCAAGCCAGCCGTCATCAACGGAGTCAAATATGTCGACGGCGGCCTCACCCATAATTTACCGGCGTGGGCCATACGCTCGCGCTGCCGCACCCTCTACGGCATCAATGTCAGCCCTATGGTCCGGCAGAAGAGCAAGGGGACTCTTATCGACATAGCCACCAAATCGTTTAAGCTTATGGCAAAAAACAATGCCATACATGACATGCAGATTTGTGACCATGTAATAGAGCTGTCAGACATAGCCCATTACAACATTTTCAACCTTAACGAGATTAAATCCATCTACAAAGCCGGCTACGAAACCACCAAGCGTGCAATCACCAAATCATGAAGACCAAACCAATCATCTATCAACTCTTGCCCCGCCTGTTCACCAACATGAACAGCCACTGTATCCCCAACGGATCCATATCACAGAACGGCTCCGGCAAGATGAACGACATAACCCCGACAGTGCTCCAGGCCATCAAGGACCTCGGAGTGACCGCCGTATGGTACACCGGCATCATTGAGCATGCACACACAGCCGACTATACACGCTACGGCATACCGCGCCACAATCCCCACATCATCAAAGGTAAAGCCGGCTCGCCCTATGCCATCACCGATTATTATGACGTGGACCCCGACATAGCCGTAGATGTAGACAAGCGCATCGAGGAGTTTGAAGCCCTCATAGAGCGCACGCACAAATGCGGCATGGACGTGATAATGGATTTCGTGCCTAGCCACGTAGGACGCCAGTACCACAGCGACAAGGCTCCGCGAGGCATCGAAGACCTCGGCACCGGCGACGACACGACCAAATTTTTTGACCGCGACAATAACTTCTACTACATACCGCGTCAGCTTTTCGCACCCAGCATCGACATGGGTTCGGGCAACGACGCATATGTGGAATTTCCTGCCAAAGCTACAGGCAATGATTGTTTCTCGGCGTTTCCCGGCCCTTATGACTGGTACGAGACCATAAAGCTCAACTATGGAGTGGATTATGGCGACCACACACGCCATTTTGACCCGATACCCGACACATGGTTCAAGATGCTCCACATACTGCGCTACTGGGCAGCCAAGGGCATAGACGGTTTCCGCTGCGACATGGTCCACATGGTGCCTCTGGAATTCTGGCACTGGGCCATCGCGAATGTCAAGGAGAGCTTCCCGAACATCAAGTTCATAGCAGAGATATATGATGTGGGCCTGTACCGTCCGTTTATCGACTACGGCGGTTTTGACTACCTCTATGACAAGGTGAATCTTTACGATACCCTGCGTGACGTGCAGTGCCACAGCCACAGTGCCGCCACTATCACAAACTGCTGGCAGACAGTGGAAGGGATAGCCCCACGCATGCTCAATTTCCTTGAGAACCATGACGAGCAGCGATTCGGCTCCGAACAATATGCCGGCGACCCTGCCAAAGTCATCCCCTCGCTCGTGGTCAGCTCGATGATTTCCACCGGCCCGATGATGATATACATGGCCCAAGAACTCGGCGAACAGGCCCGCGATGCCGAAGGATACAGCGGATACGACGGACGCACCACCATCTTCGACTACTGGAGCTTGCAGACACTGCGCCGCTGGCTCACCGAAGTAGAGACCGGCGAAGCCACTCTTACAGGCCGTGAGAAATGGCTGCGCAGCAAGTACAAGACCATACTGACCGCATGTAACCAGGAGAAAGCCATACGTGAAGGCCGCTTCTTTGACCTGATGTATGTCAACTATGACAATCCGTCGCTCAATCCCCACCGTCAATACGTGTTCCTGAGAGCCACCGAGGGAGAGACACTTGTCATCGCCGCCAATTTCGGCAGCGAGTCATGCGACCTGTTCATCAACATACCCGACCATGCCTTTGACATGCTCAACCTGCCGCAGGGCGAATGTGTGGCCACAGACCTTCTGACAGGCGACACTATGCGCAAGATTTTCAGCCCACACCGCCAGTTTGAGACCTTCATACCGCCATATGATGTCGTAGTGTGGAAAATCAAGCACCGCAATATCATAGGCAATGACCACAAGGCCGCTCCATCGAGAGCCATGCGCCATAAAAAGACGGCTAAGTAATCCATCACACAGATTATTACGTACAACACTATACAACTTCCTGTAACAGTTATTAAAAATGACACCCTACAAAATCTTTTCGGGCACTAACTCGCGTTACATGGCCGAGGAAATCTGCAAGGATCTCGGCGTGAAGCTTGGAGAAATGAACATCCAGCGATTTGCCGATGGTGAATTTGAAGTATCCTTCGAGGAATCCATCCGCGGATGCGAGGTTTATCTCGTGCAGTCAACTTTCCCTAACAGCGACAATCTGATGGAGCTCCTGCTCATGATTGACGCTGCGAAACGTGCATCGGCCAAAAGCATCGCAGCCGTGATGCCTTATTTCGGATGGGCACGTCAGGACCGCAAAGACAAGCCCCGTGTGAGCATCGCAGCCAAACTCGTCGCTGACCTTCTCATGGCAGCCGGAGTTGACCGCGTCATCACCATGGACCTCCATGCTGACCAGATCCAGGGATTCTTTGATGTACCCGTGGACCATCTCTACGCTTCATCGGTATTCATCCCCTACATCCAGAGCCTCAATCTCCCCGACCTCGTGATGGCCACACCTGACGTAGGCGGTGCAAAACGAGCCAACAACTACGCCAAATATCTCAACGTGCCTCTCGTGCTGTGCCACAAGCAGCGCGCCAAGGCCAATGTAGTGGAGTCAATGACAGTCATAGGCGATGTCAAAGACAAGAATGTTGTGCTCATCGACGACATGGTCGACACAGCCGGCACTATCACCAAGGCTGCCGACATCATGCTCAAAGCAGGCGCAAAGTCAGTACGCGCACTCGCCAGCCACGCCATCATGAGCGACCCGGCTACACAGCGTGTCAACGATTCCGGCCTCACAGAGATGATTTTCACCAACAGCATCCCTTACACCAAGGATTGCCCCAAGTGCACCATCATCAGTATCGCACACCTTTTTGCCGACACCATCCGTCGAGTACACGACTGCCAATCCATCTCCA
This sequence comes from uncultured Bacteroidales bacterium, assembly GCA_900539915.1. Classification (GTDB taxonomy): domain Bacteria; phylum Bacteroidota; class Bacteroidia; order Bacteroidales; family Muribaculaceae; genus Amulumruptor. The sequence continues at coordinate 30,056 of UQDU01000009.1, forward strand.
GCCAATACCTCATCAAGTAAGCCGACTTACATCACAAACATATGCGACCGCGGGCAACGAGTGCCGGCGGTCGCATTTATATTTGTTCCTACAAATAACGAGGCGGCTATTTGTATAGCTCAGCCCAGAGTTTGTTGCGGATGTCGGAGCGTGTGAAGGCCGGATTGTCGCGCGTAGGGCTGACGCGATTGCTCAGGAAGATAAATATCAGGCCGTTGTCGGGATCTATCTTCATCTGGGTGCCTGTAAAGCCAGTGTGTCCGTAAGTGCGTTCAGAGCCAAGACCGCACTTGGCAGGAGATGTGTCAAAACCGAGCGCACCTTTGCCATCTTTGCTTGACGGCCGGGTAAACAGGGCCACGGTGGGCTTGCGGAAAATCTCGACACCGCCATAATTGCCACCCTGGAGCCATGTCTGAGCCAATTTGGCAAGGTCTTCAGCCGTAGAAAACAGCCCGGCATTGCCCTGGACGCCCCCTGAAAAAGCAGCCAGCTCATCGTGGACGAATCCACGGAGCAACTGACGGCGCAGCATCGGATCGCGCTCGGTAGGAGCTATCCGTGATTCTGCGACACCCTTTTCCTTCGGGGTGTACATCGTATTATAAGCCCCTATCGGCTCAAAGACCCCGGTCTCGACATAGTCATCGAGGCGTTTGCCGGTCATGCCTTCAAGAGCATCCATCAGCAAAACGAAATTGAGATCGCTGTAACGGTAGACCGGAGACTTCAGTTCGATGTCATATATGCGCTTCATTATGGTATCTACAGTAGCCTCTCCCACATACACATTGTCGGCCACCTGTATAGGGAACTTATGCGATGGACGGTCTGACACAAGGTCGCTGCGCAGACGTGCGTTGCCGTTGATATAGGTGTTCTTATCCACTTTAACACGGTAGGTAGCGTCACGTCTCGAACGGAACAGGGGGCCCTGGTACGATGCAGTATCTATAAGCGTCTTATACATGCTGAGCATCGACGGCATACCGCTCTGATGCAACAACAGCTGCCTGAACGTCAAGCGCCCCTTGGGCGTGCCCTTAAGAGCCGGTATGTAACCGCCTATAGTGTCATTAAGCTTAAACAATCCGCTATCATAGGCTTTCATCAAAGCACTCACCACACCGGCCGCTTTGGATACCGATGCTATATCATAGACAGTCTCAGCGGTTACAGGCGATGTGCCTCCCTTGGTCAGGGTGCCGAAGCTGCGGTCAATCACTATATTTCCGTTCTTAGCAACAAGCACCTGGCATCCGGGGAAAGCCCCACTGCCAAGTGCCGCCATAGTAACTGAATCAATTCTCGCCGCCAGATCCGGAGGAAAACCTTCGGCAATCGGAGTAGAAAACCCCAGACGGGTCTTCTCGGTAGATATGCCGGTGCCCTCAGGCATCCACCCCTTGAGCGCAACCGGGAGACGCCCCTTGGCAGCCAGACCGCCGAAAATAACCTGCGCCGCTGCCTCGTTGATCAGTTTGGTATCATCAAATCCTCCGATTATGACGCTGAATGGCGACAGCTGACGCTGCATCTTGGCCATCTTGTAGGGATTGACGAAGCATACAGCCATCGCACCGGGCAGTTCGCCCAATTTATGGAGAGTTGATGCAACTGCCTCGTTTTGCTTGAACACCGTCACTATCACCTTCTTGTGACGGCGTATCTTGGCCAACTCCGCCACACTCAGGTGACCGTCGGCGCCACCATAGAGGGTGCAGGGCGCATATTTACGGCACATGCGCGAAAAAGCATTTTCCGCCTTCGCTCCCAATGACACCACCGCTATATCCGAGCCGCTAAGCTGTCCCCAGGGTATCACTCCGTCATCATCTTTAAGCACCGTGATAACTGCCGATGACAGGCGCGTGTTTACAGCCAATGCTTCAGGCGAATTTATGATTCGGGAGATGCCTTCAGTGCCGCTCTCGGGTGCACCGGGAGCCACGACAAACAGATATTTGTATATCAACAGCTTGTGGCATCGTTCACGTATCATGTCGGCCTTAAGTTTGCCCGACTTTATCGCAGCCATCACTGCATCAATATCCTGAGCCGGATGGAGCGGCTGCAACAATACGTCGGCACCGGCCTTCAATGCAGCCACGCAGTTGTTTTCCTTGCCTCCGGCTCCCTTCATGGCCAAAGCGTCAGTCCAGACAATGCCGCCGAACTTCAGGCGACCTTTAAGAAGATCAGACGTGACAGCATGTGACAGCGAAGCCGGCATACCCGATTTGTCAAGCACAGGCACGTCAAGATGGCCTACCATCACACCGCTCATCCCGGCCTTGATATATTCGCGGAAAGGCACAAGCTCCGTCTCGTCAAGCTGCTGGCGCGAACGGTCAAGCACAGGGAGAGCCTTATGCGAGTCAACCGAAGTGTCGCCATGCCCCGGGAAATGCTTGGCAACCGACATCACTCCGCCAGATTCAAGACCACGCGCATAGGCAAGTCCCAACTCCGCCACGCGCCGGGGATTGTCACCAAACGAACGGTAGCCTATCACGGGGTTTGCCGGGTTAGAGTTCACATCAAGCACCGGGGCAAAGTTGACGTGGATACCCATAGCACGGCACTCCCGAGCCACTTCGCGTCCATACTCTTCAATCAGCTTGGTATCCGTCACCGCTCCGAGAGCCATATTGTGGGGAAAACGCGGTGCATCGGTCACGCGCATCGCAAGACCCCACTCGCCATCGAGAGTCACCATCAGAGGCACATGTGTCAGACTCTGAGCATAGTCTATAAGCCCCTTATAGTCAGCGAGAGTACCTTTACCGAGGAGGAAGCCGCCTATCCCCTGGTTCTTGACAAGCGACGCAAGCTGACGGCGCCCGGCTTCGTCATTCTTTATGTCAAGGCGCGGAAACACCAACTGTGCCACCTGCTGGCGCAGATCAAGCGTATTGATGACCGAGTCGGCCCATGCTTCGGCAGCCGCGTAACGTGATACGGAGAAATGACCGTACTTCATGTCAGCGGCACCGACATGAGATGTAACCATCGCCAGAATAATCAGCGATAAAAGAGATGCGATATGTTTCATAGATGCAGATTAAGCAAATTTATATCAACATTATCAGTTTATCAAGGGGCGGCAGTGATGCGCGGAGTCTCGTCAGGACGCAGTTTCTTGCCCTTCAGCGGACCCTCTGATATATAGCTGATGAAATCATCATAGAGCACCCTCTCGCTCTCACCGATATGCTTCGCCCGGGTGAATGACTTGAGGTAATCGCCACCCTGTGCCAGATAGTCGATGGTAGACAATATGTACAGACGGTCATCATCAAGCGGCTTGCCATCTATGGTTACGGTGGTGCATTTGCCTGATGCAGGGTCATACTGCACGCGGACATTGTCGCTTATGCCGTCACCTCGCGGAGCAATGATGTCAAACGCCTCGCGCAAGTCCTTTCCTGATATTTCCAGGATGCTGACACGATTGTCAAACGGGAACGAGTTCATCACCTCCCCCTTGGTCAATGGGCCTTTGTCCCATCCTGACCGTATGCCGCCGACATTTATCACCGACAGCTCCACCGGTTTAGGGCTGAATTTTGCGCCGATGGCTTTTACAATGTCAGCCGAAAGGTTTCTCAGACCGTTACGGTTGATGTCAAACGAGGATGCGACAGTGCCGATGCGCACGTTCATCAACGAGTCCACACCTTGGCGGTATGGCCGCAACAATTCGGTCATAGTGCCGTCAATCTTCGCATCAAGCCTACCGGTGACAGGATACAGCTTCTCTACCGCATGCCCCGTGTCAAGGTCAAAATCTATCTGACCGAGATTTATACCCGATTTGCCTGTCTGGGTCACCAGGACGGTATCGCCAATGGCATTGACAAGACGTGCCGGGACTGACTTGGGATTGTTTTCATCAATGACAGTGTGGCTGTGGCCTCCGATTATCAGGTCAATATCCTCGGATGATTTCACCAGCTCAGGGTCAGTGACACCCTGATCGGCCATATAGCCTATGTGGGTGATTGCTACCACCTTGTCCACGCGCTCGTTATGTTTCAGATGCCACGCGGTGGAATTTGCAGCCTTCACGGCGTCAAGATATTTCAGACCTGTATAGTTATGGTCGGCAATCATGCCTTTAGGGTCAAGATTGATGCCTATGAATCCTACACGCTTGTCGCCTACCTGCTTTATGACATAGGGTTTCACAAGGCCGTCAAGAGGGGTATGGCGCAAATCGTAGTTGGTGGATATTTTCTCCGCTTTCAGCCCGCGGTACACATGGGCCAGGGAATCTATGCCGTTGTCAAACTCATGGTTGCCCATGATCTGAATGTCATAACCGAGGGCGTTCATCACTTTTTGCTCCACTTCTCCACCATACAGGGAGAAAAAAAGTGTCCCCTGCACCATGTCGCCGGCATCTATCAGCAATACGTCAGGCTCTGCCGCACGGATACTGTCAATGAGAGCCTTGCGTCTTTCCACGCCGCCCAGATTCTTGGATGTCGGGTCAATCTGCGAATGCGTGTCATTGGTATGGAGCAATACGAGCTTCTCAGCCCTCAAGGCTGAAGCCGGCATAAGCATCAGCGCGGCATAAGCTAATACGGATACGATAAGCGATGTATGTTTCATGGTATGCAATGGCTATATTGTTGAGTAATGACAAATTTAATAAACCTCGCTGAATAATCCAATTTATCAGGGGCTACATTATAAATACCGCGACAATAGCCGCCACTGCTACAGTGGCCACTCCTGTCACCACCGGCCATGTCCACGGCCTCACAATCCATATGGTCTCGCTCCTATCATTATGGGTCAACTGTTTGCCTCCAAACGGCACCAGTCTGAGCAGCATATAGATAACCGCTCCTATCAACGACCCGTATAGAGTACCCACAATGAGGTCGCCCGGATAGTGGACTCCGAGGTAAAGCCGCGTGTAACTGTGCAATACCGCCCATAGGAATATAAACCATGTGAACAACCTGCGACGGGCGACAAGTGACATGAACACAGCGAGAGCAAACGAGTTGGCGGCATGGCATGACGGGAATCCATAGTCACCTCCACGATAACCGTCCACCACATGACCCATCACCGACACCGGATTGTCGGGATTGCTCGGACGCAGACGGCAGAAATAGGGACGTATACACGATGCGATGGAATAGTCGGTGATGGCTATCACCAAACCGACACCCACGAGCAGCATCAATGCGGCAGCCGCTCGCCGTGACATAAACAATGCCGCTGCCATGGCCGCATAAAGCGGAACCCATATGAACTTGCCGGTAAGCATCATCATCAACGCATCGAAATATGAAGAATGGAATCCATTGAAAAACAGGAAAACCCTGTCATCCAAAACGAGGAGCTGCTGCAATATGTCTATTGTACACGTAAGCATTTTAGATCAGTCAATTTTTCTGATTAACAAATGAATCTATCGGCCTCTTTTAGCCGCCATATGGTCATAAAGTGTCTGCAAATAGGCCTTGATATACGGCGTCAAATCCCTTGAGCCGCATGCCGACACACTCTGCCCGATATCGGTATTGAACACTGTATGGGTTTCTTCGCCCGACGGCGAAGCCTCATACATACCTACATTGTCACTGTCGAAATATATGCCATAATGCGGAGCCCCGGCATCGAAAAGGTTATTGCCGAAATGGAAACCTCGCGACTCAAGCCCCATCATAGCCATAAGCGTAGGCGCTATATCAACCTGTGAGCCGTAGACATCAATCATACGGGGAGTTCCCTTAAGCACTCCGCCGGTCATTATGAGCGGTACGTGGTGACGGGCGCGCATATCATCAAGCTCCGCAGGATAAGCACCCCAATGGTCGGCCACCATGATGACCAGAGTATTATGCCAATCACCCGAATCCCTCAGATGGTTGACAAATGACGTAATCACGCTATCGGCATATGCAAAAGCATTGACAGACGCAGGCCACCCGGCAAAACGCGCATAGCTGTCAGGAACCTCAAATGGCTCGTGGCTGCTCGAGGTCTGTATGACGGTGAAATGCCGCAACGTGTCAGGGAAAGTCTTTATATCGGATTTCACACGGTCAAAAAGCGGCCCGTCGTGGACGCCCCATTTGCTCAACCGCTGCGATATCGGGAAATCCCTGTCGCTGACGACATGCTGGAATCCAGAGCCGACAACGAAGGCATTCATGTTGGCGAAATTGATATCGCCGCCATAATAATATGATGTGTGATAGCCCACATGACACAGCTCATGTGCTATGGAGGGCATACGCTCTATGAAGTCAGGGTGCTTCATCACGCCGGTATTGGGGGGCGAAGGAAGTCCGTTGAGTATGGCCGGCAATCCACGGTCAGTGCGGAATCCGTTAGCAAAGAAGTTGGTAAACGACAATCCGCTGCGTGCTATGGAATCTATACCCATGGCTATGGAATCGCCTCCGAGCGACGGCATCAGTTGCGACGAAAAGCTTTCCATTATGATGACATAGATATCAGGATGATGTGAAGCCATGACATCAGTCAGTGAATCAGACGCCGAGCGCACATGCAGCTCATCAAACAGAGATGCAGCTTGCCGGTCGTCAAAATAACGCCCCATGCTGTCGAAATCCACCTGATGAGTGGCTGAATACAACAGGCTGAAGGCAGGATTGATAGCCGCATGATTAAGCGACTGGTGCGGACTGTAGTAAGCGGCACTCGGATTAAGCGTAGATACGGTGAATCCTCCACGTATAGGTATAACAAGAAGCCCCATGAACAGAAGCACACCCACCGTGAGCCATGTCTTACTTTTTGTGGATACAGGCTGACCGTTTTGCTCTTGATATATTTCCCTGAATATCAGATAGATTATCAGTGTCAGGGAAAACATGACAGCCACACCGATCAATATAAACAGCCACGACACAGAGGCTACCGCAGAGGCCGGGGAGGTGGAGAAATAAAACAACGGTGTCATGTCAAGGGGGAACTTCCAGAACCCGTAGAGAGCCGTATTGAGTGTCAGCACGGATGATATAACCAGCGACGTGACAAGGAAATAGACCTGATAGGAATACCGTATGATGCGGCACCCGGTACGGAGCCATATACCCACAAGTGAAATCACAGCCGGCAGTGCCGTCAGGTAGCCGGCTACTCCCATATCCAATCTCAGGCCATGCCACATGACATCCACATAGTCACGCCACGATGCCCAGCCGTAGACCGGGGCATTGAGCAGCATGAACAGCGGCTTGGCAAGCATGAATATGAGCACATAGACCAGCCATGTGACAAAAAGCCTGATAAGTGTGCGCATCGGCAGATGGATATTATAAATATTAGTCCAAAGTTAGCTATTTATCTCCAATTTAGCTCAATATGGTGGCAAATCAAATATAACTGCACACGCATTTCAAAAAGACAGTTAAATTTGCGGCATCATAATAATACACGTTACAACCATTTTTAACGCAAACTGATGTCTGTGACAACAAAAACAGTCTAATTATTGTTAATAGATATAGTTTTTAACCTTCCAATAATTACTTATTTTCTCATCATTATTATTCAAGTTACACATTATGAAAAAGATTGTAGTCTCTCTCATCCTCGCCATCGCTGCTATCGCCGGCACACAGAAGTCTGAAGCAGTGGAGCTTACATTCAGCTACGGCGGATATACAGCCATGGACGCCTGCGGATACTATAAAGACAACTGGCACGGTGTCAACACTGCATGGGGTGCTGTAAGCGCCACCGTATATGTGCCTGTGGCCAAGAACATGATGATCGGTCCGTCATACACCATCTCTTCGGCCAGCACCAAAGGAGGCTCTAATGCAACCCACCTGCTCTACAACACCATCCTCCTCAATGGCAAGTATCAGTATTTCCGCAACTCTACTGTGAAACTCTATGCACACGTTGGTCTCGGCGTAGAAATCACACACATCTCACCCAAGTTTGCCGACAGCTACAACAAGGCCTATTTCGGATGGCAGGTATCACCAATCGGAGCTACTGTGGACCTCAACCGCAACTTCGGACTCTTCGGCGAAGTAGGTTTCGGATGCCAGGGTCTGGTACAGGTAGGTTTCAAAATCAACCTCTGATAATGGCAGTCTGACCACAAGACGATAAAACAGAGAGGGTCTGCAATCCGGTTGCAGACCCTCTCTGTTTAAATATTCGTCAGGAAAACAGCAGCACGGCCCTGTAGACGATAAAGGCCACCAGCCATGCGACCGCCGTATTGTAGACGATGGAGAAGGCTCCGTATTTCCAGCTTCCTGACTCCTTGACTATAGCCACTATCGTGGCAAGGCAGGGACAGTAGAGCAGCACGAATACCATGAAGCCCAGAGCGACTGCCGGAGTAAACGGAACTGAGCCATCAGCCTCAGGAGTGGTCAGTTTCTGTGACAAGGACACTTCGTCGGCCTCTTCATCGCCGGTATAGAGGACTCCCAGCGTTGACACCACGACCTCCTTGGCAGGGATACCGGCCACGACAGCCACAGTGGCTCTCCAAGGCCAGCCGAGAGGCTCAAACACCGGATTGACCGCCTTGCCTATCATCTCAAGGTAGCTGTCCTGATTGTCAGCCGACGAATCCTGTGATTTGAGAGGGAAATAATTGAGGGCCCATACCACTATACTGGCCAGCAGGATGATGCCGCCCATCTTGCGGAGATATTGCTGGCCCTTGGCCCATGTGTGCCGCCAGATGGCTTTACCTGTGGGCATGCGGTAAGGAGGAAGTTCCATCACAAAGGGGGTCTCGTCCTCCTTGAAATAGAACTTGCGGAGGAGCTTAGCCGTCAACATGGCGACAGCCACACCGATGCAGTAGACCAGCAGGAATATCCAGGCCGCGTGTGCGCTGAAAAATGCGCCTATGAGCAACACATAGATAGGCACACGAGCCGAACATGACATAAATGGATTAATCAATATGGTAATCAGGCGGCTCGAACGGCTCTCAATGGAGCGTGTGGCCATGATAGCAGGGACGTTGCAGCCGAAACCCATAATCATAGGTATGAACGACTTGCCATGCAGCCCTATCTTGTGCATCATATGGTCCATGATGAAGGCTGCGCGAGCCATATAACCGCTATCCTCCATAAATGATATGCACATATAGAGAATCAGTATCTGGGGCAAGAACACTATCACGCTGCCGACACCGCCGACTATGCCGTCGGCAATAAGGTCTTTAAGCGCACCGTCGGGCATATATGTGTTGAGCAGACCCGACAGCCACCCTACTCCTCCTTCAAGCCAGTCCATAGGATACTGCCCTATGGTAAATGTCAGCCAGAACATGACGAACATCAGCAGCAAGAAGAGCGGAAAGCCAAACAGCTTGTTGGTCACGAAAGCATCTATAAGCTCGGTAGACCTGGCGTTTTCACGCTCCCCCTTGACCAAAGTCTCCGCCAACGCTCCCTCTATGAATCCATATTTCTCATCGGCAATCATAGTGGATATGTCCTCGTCGGAATACTTGGCTATCTCTGCTATCTGGTCATCGCGGAGCTTGATTATCTTGTCGCCGTCAGGAAGAGCCTTGATGGTCTCATTGGCACTGGCATCGTCCTCAAGCAACTTGATGGCCATGTAACGTGGGGAGACGCTGCGCGAGATATTGGCGTCTTGCTTGAGCACGGCGGTTATAGCCTTGATGGCAGCCTCCAGATGCTTGTTGAGAGTCACGTGGACATGGCGTACATCCTTGTTATAGCCTTCAAATACCGAAATCACGGTATCAAACAGATTGTCAAGGCCGTCGCCTGTGCGCGATATGGTAGGCACGATGGGGACGCCTATCATTTCGCCGAGCATCTTGTAGTTGAGCTTGTCACCGCTGCGCTCAAGCTCGTCATACATGTTGAGAGCTATGACCATTGAGCGGTCCATGTCTATCAGTTCGGTGGTCAGATAGAGGTTTCGCTCAAGATTGCTGGCCACGACCACATTGACTATGACATCAGGCGTCTGGTCACGCAGATAATTGCGCACACAAAGCTCCTCGGGCGAATATGACGCGAGAGAATAGGTGCCCGGAAGGTCTATGATATTGATTTTGTAACCTTTATAGTCAAAATGGCCACGTTTGAGGTCAACGGTCACTCCGCTGTAATTGCCCACATGCTCGTGGGCGCCGGAAGCTACATTAAACAGCGATGTCTTGCCACAGTTAGGATTGCCCACAAGGGCCACATTGATGACATTCTGGCCCGGATGCGGAGCCATGACACTATCTGCGCTGTGGGCGAAAACGTCACTGTCAGCCGATGATGCCGAAGTACCCGATGCCTCCATAGGCTCTACTTCGACCATAGAGGCCTCGCTGCGGCGCAACGACACCTCATAATTCATTATCTTATACTTGATAGGGTCACGCATGGGTGCCTGAAGCACAGGCGTGATTACACGCCCCTTGACAAAGCCCATCTCCATCATGCGTTTGCGAAACGCTCCGTGACCCTTTATTTTGACTATTACGGCACTGTGGCCGGTAGGGAGGTCTGTTAATATCATGTGGTATATCTGTAATTACACTACAAATTTACCACCTATATAGCCATTAGGCAATACCCACAAGTAGGTATTATCAGATAGCAGCGACACGGCGTGGCACTGCAACACAGTTAAAGGTCAAGCGTAAACGGGTCCTGGTGCTCAAGGACTGGCAATCGGCGGCGGGCTTCGCGCAGAGCCTCGTGGTCAAGCGTGGCATACACTATGCCGTGTTGGTTGTCGATGGTGGATATGCACCGCCCCATGTAGTCTATCACCATCGAACTGTCCACAAGATACTCACCGCCCGGATCAGAGCCGCTACGGTTGGCTCCGACAGCATATGCCTGATTTTCTACGGCTCTGGCTCTCAGCAATATATCCCACGCCAGACGCCGTGCCTCAGGCCATGACGCCGGCAGCAACAACACCTCATATTTGCCGTCACGGTTACGCAGCCACTCGGGAAACCGCATGTCATAGCAGATGGCAAGCGCGAAATCCCATCCCATGTAGCGTATCACCGGGGGGAGCTTGTCGCCGGCCGTATATGCCTCGCCCTCGCCGCTGGGGATAAACAGATGGTGCTTGTCATAGAAAGTCTCGTCGCCTGACGGCTCTATGAAAAAAGCACGGTTATAGAACCGGGTCCGCGCCGTGTCACAGGCTATGAACGAACCGGCAATGGCGAATTTGAAAAATTTGGTCCATCGGTGCACGTCATCCATCGTATGGCCGTCATTGGTCTCGGCCAAATCCATCAGTTGCTCCTTCTTGCGCACAAAGCCGGTGGTAAATGTCTCGGGGAGCACAACCACATCGGTGTCAGGATGCACATAACGGAGCTTTTCGGCTGTAGATATGAGATTTTCCTCTTTCTGCCCCCACTTCATATCCATGGGGAGGATGGCTATTTTCATAATGTAGTGGGGTCGTCAGTTGAAAATTTATCGGGATAACGAGCCGTGAAAGGCTTGTAATAGTCCTTGATGGCCCGGATATCGGCCTGTGTGTCGCCGGTGGGGTTGAAAACGTCCTCGATAAGAATCCGTTTCGTTCCGTAGTCAAGTACGCCGAGCACCACAGGCACATCGGCATTACGGGCTATGGCGAGAAATCCCGTGTGCCAGCGGTCAGTGCGGCTGCGAGTGCCCTCGGGAGTGATGGCGAGCACCAGACGCTCGGAGGAGCGGAACCGATCGGTCAGCACCTCAACAAGCGATACTGATTTGTTTTTACGCTCCACCGGCACGCCTCCGATAGCTCGCAGGACACAGCCCAACGGAAAGAAAAACCACGAGGATTTCATCAGGAATCCGGCTCGCCGGCCCACGGAGGCATAGGCCAGTTTGCCAAGTATGAAATCCCAGTTGCTCGTATGCGGAGCCACGCATATGATACACCGGGGGAAGTCAGGAACAGTGATGCTGACCTCCCATCCTATCAACTTCAATATCAGTCCGCTGAGATTCAAGGGAATAAACGGTTAAGGACAAATATCGCAGTAGGGACATGCCATGGCACAATGTCACCAACTAAAGGAATGCACTCATCGCAGTAGGGGCATGCCATGGCATGTCTGCTGACGCAACACTCCTCATTTGCATGGCTTCAGGCGACATGCCATGGCATGTCCCTACACAATGAGGGCACTAATGACTGCTTAAGTTAGCGGCATCGCATCGGGCATGGCCCGTGCGACACTTTGGCATATTTTCTATGATGCTATTTACTTGGCGGCAGCTTTGGCTTTATTGGCCTCCTTCTGCTCGGGAGTGAGCATCTCGTTGATTTCGTTGACTATGGAGATAATCTCGTTGTTGAGCTCGCTTGAGAGTGCACCGAGAGCCTTCTTGAAGTATTTGCGACGCTCTACATTGTATTCGTGACGGTTGGCGAAGTCACGGGGAGACTTGTCAAACGACACGCTGACCTTGCTGAGAGCCGATGCCTGGGCATGGGCAACGCGCACCACCAGGTCGGTGGTCTTGTCTTTGACATCACAGGGCATATCCATAGTAGCTACCACACAGTCACAGGCGAGTCCGCCACACAGACCGTGGATCTGTTTTTTCAGTTGTCTCTTGTTCATGGTTATAAATATAATAAGTAAGTTGAATACACAAATATACGAAAAAGTTGACAGCACCGCCAAATAAATGTGACTTTGGCTGCTGCCACGTGCATCGGGTCCGGGGCATCTGCCGGAAATTTATTTTGCCCTCATGCTTTGACTGCGCGTTAATTTGCAGTAATTTTGTGCCCGGATTTATAAGGTTTCCAACATTACAAATGACAGCACACACAACGCTCCAGCGCATCAAGCCGTGGATCATGCCCATAGCGATGCTGGCAGGATGGCTACTCCACGAATATATCGGGTACATCACATTCCTCGCCCCCTACCTTATCTTCATCATGCTTCTTATTACATTCTGCAAGGTAAGGCCGGGAGAATTTCGCGTCACACGGTTTTCATGGCTGCTGCTCGCGGTGCAGTTGGCCGGATCGCTTGCCCTCTATTTCGCTCTGCTTCCCCTCGGGGGCGACTTCGCTTTAGGAGCGTTCATCTGCGTGTTCTGCCCTACCGCCACCTCCGCTCCGGTGGTGACCAACATGCTCGGAGGAAGCATCTCCAAAGTGGCTACGTATTCCATCATCAGCAATATCAGCGTGGCGTTGCTGGCTCCAGTGTTGTTTGCGCAGATGGATGCCGCCGGTGGGCGCGACATCGACATGTTTGATGCGATGTTACAGATTGCCTACAAGGTAGTTCCGCTGATTATATTGCCGCTGCCAGGTGCATTTCTGCTGATGTGGAAAGCTCCGCGCATTCACCGCACCATTGCCACACACCAGTCCCTCTCGTTCTACATCTGGGCTGTCGCGCTGTTTATCGTGGTGGGACGCGCCGTGTCATACGTAGTGACCGCTCCTTCATCGAAAATCGGCGAGATGGTAGCACTTGCCCTCATAGCCGGAGTGGCGTGCATAGCACAGTTTATGGTAGGACGGCGCATCGGGGCGCATTGCGGCGACCGCATAGCCGGCGCACAGAGCCTCGGGCAGAAAAACACCGTCCTGGCCGTATGGATGGCCATGACCTTCTTCAACCCCATCACCTCCGTAGCCCCGGCAGCCTACATAGTGTGGCAAAACACCATCAACTCCGGCCAAATCTTCTTCAAAACGCGCCGCGACCTCAAAGCCTCCCGACCCTGACACCACAAATGAAGCGGAGCGACTCTGACTGAGCCGCTCCGCTGCTTTAGTGTATTTAGTGCCGTGGTTACTTCTTGACGAAGCGGCCATTGGCTATGCCTCCGGCACCTTCTGCCCGGACGAAGTAATGGCCAGGCACGAGATTGCCGACATTAAGCGTTACAGACGAGCCGCTGACATCAAGGCTCTTGCATACCACTCCTGAGAGATCAAATGAGTATAGCTTTTCATTTCAAAGCGTTGACTGGGAATAGTCTATTTCATAGATTACCTCTCCGTTTAGTTTCTTTTCAAATGATGCTACTGCTATCAGTTCTGGGATTCCGCCTGTCCAAAATGACACTTCTTTCTTCTCTCCAACTGAGAGATTAAGAGTTGAACACAGAGATTTCGCTTCTTTTTCAGAAAGCGACTGTAGGTCTTCAAAGCTATCGCTATGTTTACCAAGATGAATTGATAATTGATTCATAACATTATTATCAGGTTTAACAAAGTCAATTTTATATCCAAGTGCATTCGCTATTTTAGCAAGAGTATCTATACCGGCCGAACATTTTCCTTGTTCAATGCGAGAGATATTAGCTGCATCTATCCCGGTTATTATGGAAAGTTGTTTTGCCTCTAATTTCATTTCGGTCCTTATTTCCTTAATTCTTGCGCCTATCCTTTTGCGATCTTCGTTGCTGAAAGTCGCAACCATAAGTGGCATAATTAGATTATGTTTTACAAACCACCAAGAAAATAATCCAAAAAGTTCGTCAAAAGAAACTATATCATATTTCTCCTTAAATAAATCATAAATCGCTCGTTTATAGTATCCTTTAACTTGCAGAGGATAAATGCTATTAAAGATCATACTTGTAGTCTCCCCCGACTCCCAAGAAATCAAGATTTCGCTTTGGTTTCGGGATTTAGGATTGAAAGCTATTGTTTGGATTTTCATAATTGAATTATTATGCCACAAAGTTAATAAACAATTACTAATTGGCAAAAAAAACAATTAGAAATTATTTCTTACGACATTAGGCAACGGGAAATAAGGCCACGTTAATGATGGGAATTATGAAAATCAACTGTATCACCAAAGACGTTATATAACGTAAAATTTCCCAATAACAAGGCAATCTACGGATAAATTCGCTACCTTTACATTGCTAACGTGTAACCGACGGATTACTATCAACTCACCTGCTATTTCAAACCGAATAAATTATGACTACGGCTGACGATATAATGGCGACACTTATGATGCTTGAGGATGATGAGCAGCGCAAGGTGCTGATGCGTTTTTTCAAGACCGGCCCCGGTGAATACGGCGAAGGCGACAGGTTTCTCGGCATCAAGGTGCCGCAGACCCGTGCGGTGGTACGCGAGGCGCGGCTGTCGGTGCCGCTTGACGAGATAACGCGGCTGCTCCACAGCGAGTGGCACGAGGCGAGGCTCTGCGGACTGCTGCTGCTCGTGGAGGAGATGAAGCCCCACCGCCAACTGCGCCCCAAAGGGAGCGAGGCTCTGCATCGGCATCGCCGGGACATCGCAGAGCATTATCTACGGCATGCGCGTCAGGCCAACAACTGGGATCTGGTGGATCTGTCATGCCCGGGCATCGTAGGCGAATGGCTGCTCACGCCGATGCCCGACGGCAGCATGCCCCGGCGCGACCTGCTTGATTCGCTGGCTGCAAGCACCGACTTGTGGGAGCAGCGCATAGCCGTAGTTTCCACACTCGCCCTGATACGCAAGGGTCAGTATGCCGACACGCTGCGCATCGCCACAACCCTCCTCTCCCACCCACATCCGCTCATCCACAAGGCCATCGGCTGGATGCTGCGCGAAATAGGCAAACGCGACATAGACACCCTGCGGCGTTATCTGTCCGAACATTACAGCGAGCTGCCACGCACATCACTCCGCTACGCCATAGAGCGCATGGAGGAGGACGAACGCCGACACTGGCTATATGGATACGGCAAACCGACGAAATGAGCTATACTAAAAAAGAGCGATGCCATCAGGCACCGCTCTTGTCATATACAAAGAGATGGTCTCTGTTACGGATTAATCGTCGAGCTTGTGGATCACGAGTCCCGAGCGGAGCTTCGGCTCAAACCAGGTGGTCTTAGGAGGCATGATGTTGCCGCTGTCGGCTATGGCCATTAGCTGATCCATGGAAACAGGATACAGGGCGAGGGCTACTGCCATCTCTCCGCTGTCAACGCGGCGTTTCAGTTCGCCGAGACCGCGGATGCCGCCTACGAAGTCGATACGCTTGTCGCTGCGGAGGTCGGTGATGCCGAGCAGGTCGCGGAGTATCAGGTCGCTCGAAATGGTCACGTCAAGCACTCCGATAGGGTCAGCGTCGTTGTAGCGACCTTCACGTGCCGTCAGCGAGTACCAACGACCGTCGAGATAGAGCGAGAAGTTATGGAGAGCCGTGGGGCGGTATTCCTCCGTCCCCTTGTCCTCCACGATAAAATCCTTGTCAAGGGCCTTGAGGAACTCAGCCGGAGACATGCCGTTGAGGTCCTTGACCACACGGTTGTAGTCGATAATCTTGAGATGAGAAGCAGGGAAAGCCACTGCAAGGAAATAGTTATATTCCTCGTCGCCTTTGTGTGACGGATTGGCCTTGGCTTTCTCGTTGCCAACGAGGGCTGCGGCAGCCGTGCGGTGGTGTCCGTCAGCGATGTAGAGATACGGAATCTTGTCAAACTCCTCGGTGACGGTAGCTATCATTTCGGGGTCGTCAATCACCCAGAAATGGTGTCCGAAGCCGTCAGGAGCAGTGAAGTCATACTCAGGTTTGCCGGCAGTCACCTTGTCAATGACAGCTTGCAGAGCCTCATTGTCGGGGAAAGCGAAAAATACCGGCTCGATGTTGGCATTGTTGACACGCACATGCTTCATGCGGTCCTCCTCCTTGTCACGGCGCGTCAGTTCGTGCTTCTTGATGCGCCCTTCCATGTAGTCATCCACATTGGCGGCTACAACGATGCCATATTGTGTGCGACCGTCCATGGTCTGCGCATATATATAATAGTGCTCCTTGTCGTCAGCGACGAGCCAGCCGTTAGACTGGAAAGCGTTGAAGTTCTCGACCGCCTTGTCATACACCCGGGGGTCATGCTCATCGGTGCCCGGGGCGAAATCGATCTCAGGCTTGATGATATGATAGAGCGAGCGCGGATTGCCTTCGGCCTCAGCTCGGGCCTCCTCGCTGTTGAGCACGTCATATGGACGCGATGCAACCTCCTCGACGAGTTCGCGGGGCGGACGTACGCCCTTAAATGGTTTTACTTTTGCCATAATGGTGATTTATTTTTTGCGTTCGATGGTCTGGCTTCGGTCAGGACCGATGGAAACTATGGTTATCGGAGTCTCGAGCTCTTTTTCAAGGAAGTCGATGTAGTCCTTGAAATTCTTGGGGAACTCGGATTCACTCTGCATCTTGGTCATATCGGTCTTCCAGCCGGGGAGAGTTACGTAGACTGGCTTGATTTCATCTTCCTCGACAGAGAAGGGGAACTGCTCTATCCTCTCGCCATTGATTTCATAGGCCACGCAAGCCTTGATTTCGTCAAAGTCGTCGAGCACATCGCTCTTCATCATGATAAGCTGAGTCACACCGTTGATCATGATGGCATATTTCAGAGCCACGAGGTCAATCCAGCCGCAACGGCGTTCGCGTCCGGTGACTGCACCGTATTCGTGACCGAGATCACGTATGCGGGCACCAGTCTCGTCATGCAGCTCTGTGGGGAACGGGCCGCTGCCTACACGTGTGCAATAAGCCTTGAAGATGCCAAACACCTCACCGATTTTGTTGGGGGCGATGCCGAGACCTGTACATGCGCCGGCACACACAGTGTTGGACGATGTCACGAATGGATAGCTGCCGAAATCCACATCGAGCAGGGTGCCCTGTGCGCCCTCGCAGAGGATGCTTTTGCCCTCACGCAGCATGTGGTTGATGACATGTTCGCTGTCTATCAGCTCGTAGGTCTTGATGTATTCGATGGCATCCATCCATTTCTGCTCCAGAGCTGCCAGCTGGTCAGCATCGGGAGTAGCGTCAAGCATAGCCAGACGCGACATGTGTCGCTCCTTGGCTGCGGCATACTTGCGGTCAAAGTCATGCAGGGTGTCGCCGAGGCGCAGTCCGTTGCGCGAGATTTTGTCGGTGTATGTCGGGCCGATGCCTTTGCCTGTGGTGCCTATTTTGCCGGCGCCTTTGGCTTTCTCGTTGGCTGCGTCGAGCAGACGATGGGTAGGCATGATGAGGTGGGCTTTCTTAGATACTTTGAGCACCTTGCGCAGGTCAACACCGCTCGCTTCGAGAGCCTCGGCCTCTTCACGGAAGAGGACCGGGTCAAGCACCACTCCGTTGCCTATGATATTGGTCTGCCCATTCTGGAAGATACCCGAAGGGATGGAGCGCAATACATACTTTTTACCCTCAAATTCAAGGGTGTGACCGGCATTGGGTCCGCCCTGGAAACGTGCTACAGCGTCGTAACGCGGTGTCAGCACGTCCACTACTTTTCCTTTGCCTTCGTCGCCCCACTGGAGCCCTAACAAAACGTCAACTTTCATTTTATCCAATGATTGTTTGGGTTGTTTTTTAATCCTGTCCGCTATGTGGCAGGGTCATTTATGAGATTGTGATATTGAATTATTCTTATGGGTGGCGTCCTTGTCCTTGGCCGCTCTCTTGCAGCGCGAACATATGCCGTCAATGCAGAGCTGATAGCTCTCGGCACTGAAACCCCAGTAACGCCGATTCATTATCTCGCGGCCTATTTCGGGCACCGACACCTCCTTGGTCTTTCCGCAGCAGCGGCAGTGGAGCTGGACCTTATGGTCGGCCGGACGGTTGACCGCATAGGCGGCGATGCCGTCGGGGGCGGCACTCTTGCGGAGGATGCCGGAATCGACCAGCAGCTTCAAAGTGCCGTAAACCGTCGTGCGGCTCACATGGAAACCGTCGGTCTCCAGCATCGCGGCAAGCTCAGGAGCCGAGAACCGCTTGCGGGCCGCAAACGCAGCATCAAGAATCCTCAGACGCTCGCCTGTACACCTCATGCCCCTGCTGCTCATATATCCGCGCAGCAGAGTTGCGGCTGTCAGGTTGTCAAGCTTACCCTTCATGCCTACAAAGATACAATTTTATGACTAATTATAAGACGCTTGTAAATAATTATGTGTAATTTTGCATCGGAATACACAGATTAAGGTACAAAATTCAATATCATAACAGCTATATATTCATAATCAGACATTATGGCACACAAGGCTCTACTTATCATCCTCGACGGATGGGGCATCGGCAACCATTCGAAAGGCGACGTGATTTTCAACACCCCCACCCCCTACTGGGACTATCTTCTCAATACATATCCCCATTCACAGCTTCAGGCAAGTGGCGAAAACGTAGGTCTGCCCGACGGACAGATGGGCAACTCGGAGGTAGGGCACCTCAATATCGGCGCAGGCCGCGTGGTGTATCAGGACCTCGTGAAAATCAACAAGGCCATAGAGGACGGCTCCATACTCAACAATCCGCAGATCGTAGAGGCATTTGACTATGCCAAGCGCACAGGCAAGGCCATGCACTTCATGGGCCTGACGAGCAACGGCGGCGTACACTCATCACTCGACCATCTCTATGCCCTCATAGACATAGTCAAGCAGAAAGGCGTAAGCAACGCCTACATACACTGCTTCATGGACGGCCGTGACACCGACCCGCGCAGCGGCAAGGGCTTCATCGAAGAGCTCACCAAGAAGTGTGAAGGCACTCCGGCTGCCATCGCATCAATAATAGGACGCTACTACGCCATGGACCGCGACAAACGCTGGGAACGCGTCAAAGTGGCTTATGACCTTCTGGTCAAAGGCGAAGGCGCCAAAGCGACCGACATGGCCGCAGCCGTCCAGGCAAGCTATGACGCTGACGTGACCGACGAGTTCATCAAGCCTATCAGCAACTCAGCCATCGACGGCACAATCAAGGAGGGAGATGTGGTAATCTTCTTCAACTATCGCAACGACCGCGCCAAAGAGCTGACCGTGGTGCTTACACAGCACGACATGCCCGAAGCCGGCATGACCACAATCCCCGGTCTGCAATATTACTGCATGACTCCCTATGACGCATCATTTACAGGCGTGCATATCATATTTGACAAAGAGAACGTCAGCAACACTCTCGCCGAATATCTTTCAAAACTTGACAAGACCCAGCTCCACATTGCCGAGACCGAGAAATATGCCCATGTGACATTCTTCTTCAACGGAGGACGCGAACAGCCCTTTGAGGGCGAGGAACGTATCCTCGTGGCATCACCCAAGGTAGCCACCTACGACCTCAAGCCCGAGATGAGCGCATATGAAGTCAAGGACAAACTCGTCGATGCAATCAAGTCACAGGAATACGACTTCATCGTTGTCAACTACGCCAACGGCGACATGGTAGGCCATACAGGCGTGTACGAAGCCATCGAAAAGGCAGTCAAGGCAGTAGACGCATGTCTCAAAGACACCGTGGAGGCCGCCAAGGAGTCAGGCTACGAGGCTATCATCATCGCCGACCACGGCAACGCCGACAACGCCATCAACGCCGACGGCACTCCCAACACAGCCCACTCACTCAATCCCGTGCCCTGCATCTATGTGACTGACAACAAGGATGCACACGTGGCCGATGGCCGTCTTGCCGACGTGGCTCCCACCATGCTCAGCATCCTCGGCGAGAAGCAGCCTGCCGAAATGACCGGCAAGAGCCTCATCGGATGATAACAGAAACCGCCCCAAAGTTGCAGATGACATTTTAAAACCGTACATTTGCACCCGTAATAACACACCGACAGCCCCATTCCGGGCTGTCAGTGTCAAAAAGGTAGGTCCGGTAGCTCAGCTGGATAGAGCATCTGCCTTCTAAGCAGACGGTCCCGCGTTCGAGTCGCGGCCGGATCACCAAAGTTAAAGCGTTGACAGCAAGCAACTTGCAGCTTGCCTCAGCGCTTTATTTGTATATCTAAGTTAACTTGGCAGGGAGCAAAAGATGTCGGCTTACATCTACTTGTTTCTACTTTGCTTCACACATTCATATTTCTCTGTTACATCTTTAAGTATGTCTTTTATTAAATCTAAATGAGAAATAATTCTATCTGCAGCACAATATAGAATGAATGCATCAATAAGTTCGTTCGGCTTCCAATAAGTTGGGCACAAATAGCGGGTCTTATGGCTATTGCCACATGACAAAATCTAAAGTAAAGTTAGGTTTGTGACTATAATCAATTGCTGTCTCGGAGATTCTTTGTAATTTTGTATTTAGGAAAAATAACGCTAATCTGAAAATGACCAGCTAATCCCAAACAAAAACATACAGCGAGAGCCGAACAAACTTTGAGAACTCCACTGTAGTCGTTACGGGCTTTGGTCAGCCTTCAGATGCTACATTGGAGTTTTCCGTTTAAATATGACCCAAGAGCAACAGGTTATTGATACATTACGCAATCAAGGAGGTTACGCCACTCTGCGTCGGCTTAACGAAGTTATGGATTTCTCTACATGGAAAACCAAAACTCCGGAAGCCAGCGTAAGAAGGATTGTGCAGATTAGCGATGCTATTTTCCGAATACAGCCAGGCTTATGGGCTCTTGAAGAATCGCGGGATAAGGTTTTGAAAAAATTCAATATCACGGAAAGCGACTCAAAAAGCATTGAGCAGTTCAATCATGCTTATTATCAAGGTCTACTCATAGAAATTGGGCATTATCGAAATTCTTCAACATACGTGCCTCCACAAGATCAACACAGATTGTTCCTTGATAAGGAATTGGGAGATATATCCGACCATAAACTTATTCCTCAATTTACGTTTGAAGAATTATTGCGTAAGGCGAGGACTGTCGATGTAATATGGTTCAACGAAAGAAATATGCCCACCCATTTCTACGAGGTAGAGCATACCACTGACATCAAAAATTCTTTATCAAAATTCTACGAACTTCAAGATTTCTTTTCCTCTTTCTATATTGTTGCCAACGGACATCGAGAAAATGAATTCAATGACAAAATAAATGCATCAATTTTCTCCCCGATAAAAAGTCGTGTCAAGTTTATTACCTATGATAAGGTCGCTTCTCTGCACTCGAACCTTTCGCAACAAGTACATTTTACCTGGTGAATTATGAATGAATATATCGTATATACAACAGAAGGTTGCACATCTGGACCAAATTCAGATTACGATATTGAGAATTGCCAAGTTTTAGGCTTCATTGAAGGTCTCTCAGAGAGAGATGCTGCAAATAGGTTATTTGAGCAACACGACTGTATCCGAAAAGCTGGATTCGTCATAGACAATACAATTGTTCGACCAATGTTAACGGTTTCCATCGCGAAAGACATCAAAACTGTTATTGATTACTTATGGACGGACGAACATAAACATTTTGTAGAGAATCATCATCCCAAAGACCATATCTTTCGAGTACTCAAAAGACTTAAAGAAAGGCTTATCTAAGAGAGTATAACTATTTAATCCGGCCACATACAAGTCATCTTTCATGCTATTACAACGGTTGTATGTTGCTTTTGGTGTTTTATCCACAACAACATATACCATGACTAATATCGAGTGATGGGGGAAATAATTGCGGATGTGGATTATTATGGGTAACTTTGCAGTCGTTTTTCAGGGCTACGGCCATTTCTAAGGTACACTAACTCTCAAATATATAATATGATAGCGGTTAACAATCTCGGAATGCAATTTGGTAAGAAAGTGTTGTTTCAGGACGTGAACATGAAGTTTACGCCGGGCAACTGCTACGGTATAATCGGTGCCAACGGTGCCGGGAAATCCACTCTGATGCGCATACTGAGCGACCAGCTCTCACCTACTCACGGCACCATCACGCAGGGTCCGGGCGAACGTATGAGCGTGCTCGAACAGGACCACTTCAAGTATGACGAGTTCACCGTCATGCAGACCGTCCTCCAGGGCCACACCGTGCTCTGGGACATCATGCAGGAAAAAGATGCCCTCTATGCCAAAGAGGATTTCTCGGATGCCGACGGTATCCGCGCCTCGGAACTTGAGGAGAAGTTTGCCGAACTCGAAGGCTGGAACGCCGAAAGCGATGCCGCCACCCTGCTGAGCGGTCTGGGCATCAAGGAGGACAAGCACTACTCGCTGATGAAGGACCTCAGCGGTAAGGAGAAGGTGCGCGTGCTGCTTGCCAAAGCCCTCTTCGGCAATCCTGACAACCTGCTGCTCGACGAGCCTACCAATGACCTTGACCTTGACACCGTGGCATGGCTTGAAGATTATCTGTCAAACTTCGAGAACACCGTGCTCGTGGTGAGCCACGACCGCCACTTCCTTGACTCGGTGTGCACACATACCATAGACATCGACTACAACAAGATGTCGCTGTTTGCCGGAAACTATTCCTACTGGTACGAGTCAAGCCAGCTCGCCCTGCGCCAGCAGCAGCAACAGAACAAGAAGGCTGAGGAGAAGCGCAAGGAACTTATGGAATTCATACAGCGATTCAGCGCCAACGTGGCCAAGTCAAAGCAGACCACCTCGCGCAAGAAGATGCTTGAAAAACTCAACATCGAGGAAATCCAGCCGTCGTCACGCCGATACCCGGGCATCATCTTCACCCCCCAGCGTGAGCCGGGCAACAAGATTCTCGAGGTCAAGGGCCTGACCGCCACCGCTGATGACGGCACACTGCTCTTCAAAGATGTCAACTTCCAGATCGAGAAGGGCGACAAGGTGGCATTCCTCAGCCACGACCCGAGAGCCATGACGGCCCTGTTTGAAATAATATCCGACAACCGCAAGCCCGACAGCGGCACATATGAATGGGGCCAGACCATCACCACCGCCTATCTGCCCCTTGACAACAGCCAGTTTTTCAACACCGACCTCAACCTCGTGGACTGGCTCTGCCAGTTCTCCAACGACTCAAGCGAAATCTACCTAAAGGGCTTCCTCGGCAAGATGCTCTTCACCGGAGAGGATACCCAGAAGAAAGCATCGGTGCTCTCAGGAGGCGAGAAGATGCGCTGCATGATAGCACGCATGATGATGAAGGATGCCAACACCCTCATCCTCGACAGCCCCACCAACCACCTCGACCTTGAGTCCATCCAGGCATTCAACAATACCCTCAAGACTTTCAAAGGCAACATCATCATGGCAAGCCATGACCACGAGTTTATCCAGACCGTGGCCAACCGCATCATCGAGCTTACACCAGGAGGCATAATCGACAAGATGATGGACTATGACGACTACATCACCGACGAGCGCGTAGCCGCTACTCGCGAAAAGCTCTATGCCGGCGCGTAATTCCGCCGGTCATACTTCGGTCTACCAGCATCTACATCTTCTCTACAAATAGCCTTTTACGAGCATAACTACCGAGAAATCAACTGATTGTCAAAGATTTATACCTTATCTTTGCAATCAGTTGATTTTTTCTAACTTTCATTACTTATTATGCTACGAAAGCTATTACTCTCCACTACCTGCCTGTCGGCGTGCATGTCACTCTCGGCCTGGGAGATAACACAAGGCGACTATGTGTTTGACATCGTCGGATACTGGACCGATGAACCGGTGGCTGAAATTGTGGCACGTGCTCCGGGATTCAATCCCACCGGCGAAGTAGTAATCCCGTCATCTGTCACCTACGAAGGCAAGACCTATCCCGTCACGGAACTCGGCAAATACTTCAACTACTACAACGAGCCGGCAGACTATCCACCTGTGTTTGCCGACCTCCCCGGACTTACATCCATAGTGCTTCCAGCCACACTGACCTACGTTTCTCCCAATGAGTTCGAGAACTGCCCGGCTCTGAAGGAATTCAAGGTCGAGAAGGGCAACGAAATTCCCAAAGGGTGCTTTAAGGACTGTCAGTCGCTCAAAGAAATCAACCTCAAGGAAACGACCCGAAAAATAGACACGGGAGCTTTCCGCAACACAGCCATAGAGACCCTCAACACTGCCGGTGCCACTGTGATAAACTTCGACTCATTTCTTGACTGCAAGAATCTCCGCAAGATAGTCATACCCCGGAATCAGGAACCTGTGGGATTTATCGGAGCTTTCTCGGGCGACGTGGACGGCACTCAACTGATTATCAACACACCGCTGCGACATTATACCACGATTGACGATCCTATGAATTACAGCAACGTGGACGTGTACACTTCAGTCAACGGAGAGGATAACAAATGGGACATATTCCTTCCGTATCCATTTGACAACGAAAAAACCGACTGGAAATCGGCCAATGTTCCGGCCCATGCAGCTTCCGACTACCAGATATACTCGGTCAAGCCGGTAAAGGAAATGTTCAGCTACTACAACGATTCCAACCAGAAAACGGCTACCGTCACCTCTCTCAACCCGATTGTATCAATCAAGGGAGTCACTATAGAGGGAGTAGCAGCGACTAAAAACGGCAATGTGTGGAGCGCACCCAAGGCCGTCATCAGCAGCAAGGACAAGATGAACGTCACCATCGACTACACTGTCAACGGGGCCAAGATGCAGACATCATACACCAAACTGTACTCTGCCGCCGCCACTGACGACATCATGATGACCGACGGCGCATCCGTATCGATCACACTCAACGGTCGTACAGCCGAATTTGGCGCAGATACCCCTTGGAGCATCTATAACCTGCAAGGGTCTGCAGTGGCGACAGGCCGCGGTGTCTCGGCCGATTGCAGCCAACTGCCCTCGGGACTTTACATCATCCGTGCGGCAGGGTCCGTCCTCAAAGTCAGACTTGACTAAAAAATGGACCGCAGAATCAAACATCACATCACAAAGGACATCATCATGACATCATATAAGCGCACATTTCTTGCCGCCATATTCACCCTCCTGCTGGGAATGGTCAACATCTATGCCGGCGATTATGTCACCCGAGGAAATTACGTGTTTGAACTCAAATCCTGGTGGGAGCCGCCGACCGCCACTATCGTGGCACGCGCTCCGGGGTTCAATCCGACCGGCGAACTTGTCATCCCGGGGACTGTCACCATCGACGGTACCACATATATTATAAACCGAATCGGCAAATACGACCTCACCGGCGACGACCTGACCGAGCCGGTATTCTCCAATCTTCCAGAGCTGACATCGGTGGTCATTTCCAATGAGCTTGAGCATCTGTCGCTCAACGAATTTATCGGCTGCCCGAACATCGCAGAATTTAAGGTCAAGAGCGGCAACAAGCGTTTCTATGCCAACAACGGCAATCTGTATGAAAACGAGGCCGACAATGCCTCCAGCCAGGTCACACCCAGTCTATTCCGCTACGCCCCGGCCAAGAAGGCGACCCGGTTTACCCTGCCGACCGACGTATTGACAATCAGAGAGGCTGCATTCGCCGACAACAAGACCCTCAAGACCATAGTCCTCTCAGGTATGCAGAGAGTGGATGCTTGCTGGCAGCTTTATAACAAGACCATCAGCGACATCGACCTCTCCGCATCAGAATATTATGACCGCGACCGCTGCAAAAACGGATTTCTCTACGTCTACTTCTTCGCATCATGGAGCACCGTCCCCCTGATTGGGCTGCAATCCGTCTGCCCCGGCGTGAAGCTTGATGCCTTCACCATACCCTCCGAAGTCGCAAGAATCTATCGGGGTGCCTTCTGCAATTCATCAATCGCCAACGTCAATCTCACATCAGGCAAATACGGACCAAACGAGGTAATCCCCGAGAACCTGTTTCGCAACTCTGACATCGAGCAGATAAGCATACCATCATCGCTCAGTAGAGAGATATCCCAATCGGCATTCCGTGAGTGCAAGAAGCTCACCTACGTTTCGGTCAAACAGCCCGAATCAGGCGAGGTGACAATCATGGACAACGCTTTCTATAACAGCACTAAACTGGCCAAGGTAATCTTCGTGTCAGGTATCCGCTCGGTGACCATCGAGGGCCATGCCTTCGAAGGCTGCAAGTCGCTCTCAACCTTCAGTCTGCCCTCGGGAGCCACCATCCCCACAATGGGCGAATATGCCTTTGCCGGATGCAAGGCTCTGACATCGTTCTCCCTGCTGCCGATAAGCGCATTCAAAACCAATGGCTCCGACCTGTATGGTTACCAGTTCGCCGGGTCTGGCCTTACCAGCGTCAACTGGCCGTCAAGCCTGACCAAAGTGCCCGAAGGATGTTTTAAGGACTGCACGTCGCTCACAAGCGTCAACTTCAAAGAGACGACCCAAACTGTATGTTCCTACGCATTCTATAATACCGGCATAGAGACACTCAACACCGTCGGAATCCAAAATGCCTGGGGCTACTCTTTCAACAACTGTGCGAAACTGCGCAAAGTCATAATACCGGCCAATCCGGAAAAGGTGAACATTAACGCTGCTTTTACTTTTGATGTCTACGGCACACAGCTCATCATCAACACTCCGCTGAAATGGTCTGCCGTCAACTGGGAAACAGCCAAATTCAGCAATGTAGACGTATATTGCTCCGTCAATAACCCCGACGACGTGTTCCTGCCCTACAAGGTAGACCACTCGCTTCCATCCCGCGAAGAATATAAATCAAACTGGAAATCCGTCAATGTACCTGCACACGCAGTACGGCTGTATGACGAATTCTCTAAACAGACTCCCAAGGAGATGTTTTCATACTATAACAATCCAACCGACAAGACAGCGACCGTGAAGTCGCTTGACCCTCTGGTCGTGATAACCGGAGTGACGATAGAGGGAGTCGCCGCCATCAGAAACGGCAATGTGTGGAGCGCGCCCAAAGCTGACATAAAGAGCAAAAACAAGATGAACGTCACCATAGAATACACCGTCAACGGAGCCAAGATGCAGACAAGCTACACCGACATCTACACCGCTGCGGCATCGTATGATGTAGCCGATGACTCATCAGCCGCCACAATCAATTGGGACGGCACGCAGGCCACCTTCTCATCCGAGGCATCGTGGAGCGTGTTTAATCTCCAAGGCACTGCAGTCATGAGTGGCCACAGCCACTCAGCCGACCTCAGCACTCTGCCCACGGGTATGTATATCATCCGCGCCGGAGCATCGTCCCTCAAAATCCACCGTCAGCAATAAACGCATCGGAAGTCTCATATCAACCAAGGACACATAACAATGACAACATATAAAAGACTACTGGCTCTGCTTGTCATCATCCTGTCGACGACAGGGGCGACCTATGCTGACAGATATGTAACAAACGGCAATTACGTGTACGAGATTGTCAAATACTACGACCACGACGAAGAGGAAGCCATAATCATGGCCCGCGCTCCCGGCTTTAATCCTTCAGGCGAAATCGTCATCCCCGGGACTGTCACCATCGACGGCAAGACCTACCAGGTGACACATCTTGGCGACTATTTCAACTACTACAACACTCTCCCCGACTTTCCTCCTGTATTTTCAGATCGGCCGGGACTTACCTCCGTCATCTTCCCGAAAGAGATGACCCGGTATTCACCCAACGAGTTTGAAAACTGTCCCGCCCTCGGCTCGTTCAGGGTCGACAAGCGCAACCCTGCATACTTCTCACGTGACGGCATACTCTATGGCCGTGACAATACACAGCTGTATCTGGTGCGCATCCCGCCGGCCATGAAGCTGACATCATTCGCGCTGCCGTCAGACATCAGAGGGGTGCAGGAATATGCGTTTGCCGGCAACACGACCCTTAAGACCGTCATTCTTGAGGGGGAGCAGGGCTTAGGCGCGTGCTGGCAGCTCGGCAACAAGTCCATCACTGACATAGATGTTTCAAAGAGCACACGCTATGACACTAAGCGGAGTAAAAACGGGTTTCTGTTTCATAACGGCTCATCAATACAGGCACTGATGAGCGTCGCCCCGGGCGTGGCGATGGAATCATACACGATGCCTACGGACATAAACAGCATTGTCGACGGCGCATTCGCCAATTCGTCAATCAGACATGTCATCCTCGGTGACAATCTGAATTCGGGTATACTTGCGGCCCTCTTTCAGGGTGCGGACATACAAACTATAACCATCCCTGCGACTATGAGTCACGACATAGGTTTCGGAGCATTCAGAGGCTGCAAAACCCTCACATCCGTGACCCTCAAGGCTCATACTGCGGACGCGACCGAAATCTCGCCGTACGCATTCAGCAAATGCGACAGGTTGGCCAAAGTCACAGTCGAGTCAAAGAACCCTCTGACCATCTCGCGATATGCGTTTACAGACTGCCCGGTCCTCTCGGAAGTCTCAATCCCCGACGGAACCAAGATACCGGAAATCGGGAAATACGCATTCGCCGGATGTAAAGCTCTCGGTAAATTTTCGCTCCTTAACGTAAAGGAGATGTCACGCGAAGGTTACCAGTTTGCCGGGACAGGTCTGACCAAAGTCAACTGGCCATCGTCACTCATCGACATCCCCGAAGGGTGTTTCAAGGTCTGCACATCGCTTAAGGAGGTCAATCTCAAGGAGACAACCGACGTGATAGGGCTGTATGCGTTCCACAACACAGCCATCGAGACACTCAATCTGGCAGGAACCAGACTCGCCTGCGACTCATCATTTACCGACTGCTTGCAACTACGCAAGATTGTGATTCCTGCCAATCCCGAACTCGTCAGCATCGCAGGCGCATTCTCATGCGATGTCGCGGGGACACAGCTCATCATCAATACGCCGCTCTCCCATGCGGCGCAAAGCGGTGACCCGATGAAATTCGGCAATGTCGATGCCTACACCTCGGTCAACGACGAGTATGAAGCATTTCTCCCCTACGTATTTGATGCCGCCGTAAGCAGCGACGAGAGGAGGCGGAGCAACTGGCGGTCAGTCAACGTGCCGGCACACGCATCCGCTTATTATGAGAAATACTCCGTCAAGCCGGTCGCTGAGATGTTCAGTTACTACAACGACCCGGCCAAGAAAACAGCGACCGTCATCTCTCTCAATTCACTCGTCTCAATCAAGGGAGTGACCATCGAGGAAGTTGCAGCCACACAGAACGGCAACGTGTGGAGCGCACCCAAGGCAGTCATCAGTGGCAAGGACAAGATGAACGTCACCATCGATTACACCGTCAACGGAGCCAAGATGCAGACCACATATACCGAAGTATATTCCGCGGCATCTACCGATGACATGACTATGTCAGATGACTCAGCGGTTTCAATCACCCTCAATGGTCGCACAGCCGACTTCGGCACAGACACAGCATGGACGGTCTACACTCTCCAAGGTGGGTCAGTGGCTTCAGGCAGCGGACGCTTAGCCGATGTCGGCAATCTCCCGGCCGGCATGTACGTCATACGCGCCGGAGGCTCTGCCCTCAAAACGATTCTCAAATAGGCCATAAAGATGTATCGAAAAAAATTGGGATAGTGTCGCAGAATTTTCCTAAATTCACGTTGAAAATGTAGGAATATGCCACTAACTTAAGGAATGCACACATCGTAGTAGGGACATGCCATGGCATGTCTGCT
>UQDU01000010.1 GCA_900539915.1 uncultured Bacteroidales bacterium
CGTGGAACAACCGGTAATCCGGTATGTCCACGCGGCACGTCGTGTCACTTATATGCGTCAGTCATATCCTGTCTATCGGTCGCACTGAGCGGCCAATGACAGTATGTGGCAGGTCTGTACAGCCGCTATTGCGGCCGTCTCTGTGCGTAGGCGGTTGGGTCCGAGAGTTATCGGGAGAAAACCGGATTCTACGGCAGCGGTGATTTCTTTGGGTGAGAAATCGCCTTCCGGACCTATGAGTATCGTGGCAGACCCGAGAGGTGTATAGCGGCATGCAAGCTCCAGACGATGATATATGTCATCGCAGTAGGCTATGAATTTCTGGCCGTCAAGTTGTTGCGCCAAAAAATCCGATATGGGAGTGATTTCGTCAATGCGAGGCAATACAGCTTTCAGCGATTGCTTCATGGCAGCGATTGCAACTTTTTCAAGGCGCTCGGTCTTGATTTCTTTTCGTTCGGAGTGCTCACAACGTAGTGGCACGATGCGGTTGATGCCGATTTCGGTCAGCTTCTCTACCATCCATTCCATACGGTCCATAGATTTGGTAGGGGCCACAGCCACAGTTATATCATAGCTCCATGGCAATGGCATCTCACGCTTCTCTATGATTTCCAGAGCGGCCTTCTTGGGATGCGCTGCTACGAGTCGGCAGTCAAAAGCGTGTCCGCGGCCGTCAATGACCTGCAGTGTGTCGCCTTCATGCATACGCAGAACTCTGACGGCATGATTGGAATCGCTCTCGGGAAGCACCGGGAGCGATTCTATATCCGGACAATAGAACTGTATCATCTTTGATTGGTGGTATGAACTAAGCTTCTTCTACATAACCGTCAGGCGCGCTTTCGGTCAGTCGTGTTGCGGGGGTCGCATTCGCTGTTTTGCTGTGGTCCTTGAATATCAACACAAATGCCACAGCCACGGCCAGTGCGAAGCCTGAGAATATAAGCCATGTTGCTGTCCAGTCGCCCAAGAGGTAGCTGACACCGTCAACTTCTGTCCATTTGCAGAAATGGTCTACTACGGCTCCGGCGCTAAGTGTTCCCACCGTAGCTCCGATACCGTTGGTCATAAGCATGAACAGTCCCTGCGCCGAGGCCTGGATAGACTTGTCAGTCTCTTGCTCGACAAACAGGGCCCCGGAGACATTAAAGAAGTCAAATGCCACACCGTAGACAATCATCGAGAGTATGAAAAGCATGACGCCCGGCATATCCGGGTTGCCCAGACCGAAGAATCCGAATCTCAATACCCATGCCAACATGGCGATAAGCATAACTTTCTTGATGCCGAATCGTTTCAAGAAAAACGGTATCATCAATATGCACAGAGCCTCGCTTATCTGCGACAGCGATGTCAGCAGGGTGGCATTGTTGGCGGCAAAGGTGTCAGCAAATCCCGACCCCTTGAAGCTTGTGATGAATGGCCCTGCATATCCGTTTGTGACTTGCAGACACATGCCCAAGAGCATGGAAAATATGAAGAATATGGCCATCTTCTTGACTTTAAACAGCTTGAAGGCATTCAGACCAAGTGTCTCGGCAATGCTGCGGTTGGTGGCTGCCCCCTTGGAAATCAGGCATTCGGGCAGAGAGAAGCAGTATGCTCCCAAAATCAAGCCCAATCCGCCGGACACAAACAGCTGCATATACGTGTATTGGAATCTGAGAGGATGGGCCGACAGCGAGAACGACAGCCCTTCGCCGGGAGTCCATGTGGCACAGTTGACAAACCACATGGTGGCTATGAAACCTACAGTGCCGAAGACACGTATCGGCGGAAAATCCTTGATGGTGTCATAGCCGTGGCTTTTCAGCACCGAGAACGCTACCGTGTTGCTTAGGGCAATCGTCGGCATGTAGAACGCAACACTTAACGTGTACATCGTGACGAAGAGCGAAGCATCGGGGTATGTGCCCCTTTCCATGGCGCAATGTCCGAGCCACCAGCATGACAGCATGAACGCTCCGGCCACAATCTGGCAGATGCCGAGCAGACGCTGAGGCTGTATCCAGCGGTCGGCGACGATGCCCATAAGCGTCGGCATGAATATGGATACTATGCCTTGTATGGCATAAAACCAGGCTATAAGATGTCCCATGCCGGCACTTCCGAGATAATTGCCGACACTGGTCAGGTAAGCTCCCCACACAGCAAATTGCAGGAAGTTCATAACGATAAGTCGCAGTTTTATGTTCTTCATGTTTCGTTAAGGTATATGGATTAGATTATTATAGTCTGATGAAGGTGATGATTATTCATTGGATTTCTTACGCTTTATGATGGCACTGATTTTCGCGGCCTCCTCGTAAGCCTCCTTGCTTATCAGGTCGGCAAGCATTTTTTCAAGCTCTTCTATGGCGTAATTTTCAATCTTGGGATTTGTAGGATGTGTCAGAGGGGTCATGTCCTCCTCGGGTTCTACAGTCTCGGTATCGTTTGCCGCGCCGTCATCGGTGTCTTGGCGCATGGGATCGTTTTCCATGACGAAGCCGGCTTCCTCGAGGATTTCACGGGTGGTATATATGGGCGACTTGGTGCGCATAGCTATGGCTATGGCATCGCTGGTACGCGCTTCAAGCACTATCTCGCGCTCTCCGTCGGTAAATGTAAGTTCGCTTGAAAACAGTCCGTCCTCAAATCTGTTGATATACACCTCTTTGAGCGTGATTCCGAATCCGTGTGCGAAACTCACAAACAGGTCATGGGTCAATGGTCGTGGCGGTATGGCACCCTCCATCTTCATGGCGACGGACTGTGCTTCCGGAGCTCCTATGATAATCGGAAGCTTGACAGGTCCGTTGACCTCCGACAGAATCAAGGCATAGGCTCCGGTCTGTATCTGGCTGTATGACAGGCCCATTACGCGCATTGCTACTCGTTTGCTCATATCCAGTCTATATTTATATCTTGCGTCCTGTTATTATGGCACTTCCGTAACACAGGTCTCCATTGGAATCATATATCACTGCAAACTGTCCGGGGGCTATTCCTTGAACGGGCGTGTCGCTCTCGATGATATATTCTCCTGGCGAGAGGCGCGTCAGTTTGGCATTGAATCGCTCTGGTGAATGCCTGTTTTTAAACATTATATCCACTGCGTCACACCGGTCGGGCCACGGGTCGCGCGTTATCCAGTGCATCTCGTCGACATGTAGCGTGTTGCCGTATTGGAGTGGGGTGTCATATCCGCGTGACACATAGATGACGTTGTCACGCACATTCTTCTTCACCACATACCATGGGCCTCCGCTCAGTCCGAGTCCTTTGCGCTGACCTATGGTGTGGAACCAGTAGCCGTGGTGCTCGCCGATTTTGTGGCCGTTGCTGATGTCGATGATAGCGCCTTTCTTCTCGCCGAGGTGACGGCGTATAAAGTCGTTGTAGTTTATTTTGCCGAGGAAGCATATGCCCTGGCTGTCAGGACGGTAGGCGTTGGGGAGCTTTTGTTCGATGGCGATTTCCCGGACACGTGCCTTGGGCATAGACCCCAATGGGAAGGTCAGATGCCTGAGCTGGTCATAGGTGATGCGGGCCAGAAAATCAGTCTGGTCTTTGACCGGATCCACTGCCGTGGTCAGGTATTTCAGACCGTCAATCTCGGTCGTGCCGGCGTAATGTCCTGTAGCTGTCAGATCGAATTCATGTCCGTAACGCTGCTCGAAATATCCGAATTTTATCATGCGGTTGCACATCATGTCGGGGTTGGGGGTCAATCCCTTCTTGACCGTATCAAGTGCATACTGCATGACGTTCTCCCAATATTCGTCATGGAGAGATACGACTTCCAGCGGCAGACCGTAACGACGGGCTATCAGAGTACACATCTCTATGTCCTCTTCGGCCGAGCAGTCACCTTCTCCGTTATCATTGCCTATCTTTATGTAGAACAGGTGCAGGTCATGTCCCTGCTCACGCAGACAGTGTACTGCCACAGCAGAGTCTACTCCTCCTGATATGAGTGCGGCTATTTTCATTGCTGGGTGTTGTTGGTGCTGTCTGTGGTGGTTGCGGCCTTATATGGTTCGGTGGAGACTTCCTGGGCGGCTTTGAGATTGCGAAGCCTGGAGAATATGGCGAGAATCTCGTCGACAGGCATGTTCTTGTCTATGATATATCCCTGGCCGGTAAGAAGGTAGAAACATGGCTGTGTGCGCAGGTCATATATCAGGTCTGCATCAGGATTGGCTCCGATGCTCCATGTCGTGGGAAAACGGGAGGACATACGCTTGAAGTCGTCGTCCATCTCGCCCGGATATACGCTTATGATTTTGACTATGCCGGCGTTGATGAGGCGTGAGGTCAGGTAATCGGCGTCAAGTTTCATGCGTGCGGCGTTACACCCTGTGCAATCGGGGTCGTTGAAAAACAATACCTGATATGTCAGGTTTTCATCAGGGGTGTAAACGGTGGACGTTGAGCCGTCGGTCAGCGTCATCTCCGGATTGGGTGCGATGGCGCCGGGACGGTTGTTTTGCAGTATTGACGCTATGCGCTGCATTCTCAGCCGTGTGCCTTCCTCTACTTTCTTGTTCTTACCGGCTGCGGCAGCAAAGGGCAGCATCAGTTCATCGCTCCAGAAAGCTGCCGAGTCGCTGTAGAGCATCGCTTGAGCTGTCTCGGCCATAAATGCCAGGTCTTTAGGCTGCTTGGCGAGGCGTCCTAACAGGGACTCTATTGATTGTGCCGCTACCTCACGCTTGGCGTGGGGCATCATGGCGAAATAGTCACCGAGAGCTGCCTTGACATTCTGGCGGTTGCTGAATATGCGTTTCATGTCAGCTTTGTCCCAGAAGTGTGTGACATAGTAGTCGGCGCGCCCTGTCAGCGAGGATATTGTGTCGGGCACCGTAGGATAGGGGAACGGTGGTGCCGCATGCACGGCAGGATTCATGCAGGAAATCAAGGCGGCTATGGCTGCCGCAAGTATCATGGGGCGTTTCAGGTTGATGTGCATTGTGCTTCAGTAGAAATTGTATATAATACAAATTTACAAATCTCCGTGCAGATAACAAAAAGACACCGCCGGAAATTTCATCATGGTTTCCGGCGGTGTCGGGTAAAGTTCGTTTATCTGAGGCGTTTAACGGCCAGATGTGCGGATCTTGTCACGCATGCGCTGGTTGAAGTCGTTTTTACCCATCAGGTCTTCGAGTGTCAGGTGCATGCGGTAACGCCAGTAGTGACGTGGATTGGCCGGCACGTTGATTTGCTCGTCGCGGGGATTGTCGCGGCGGATGTCGCCGTCAATCGACAGCCAGTCCTGCAGAGGCAGTATGCAGAGCATTGAGGGTGATGCCAGGTGGTTGGTGACGATTTTGTCGCATACCCAAGGTTCGGCATAATACGGTGCGAGACCGGGTTCGCCGAGCACGTGGTTGAAGTAGTCCTGGGTCTTCTCACGGTCTTCTTCCCACCACTGGCGTATGCCTCCCATATCGTGGGTGGATGTGGTGCAGACAGAGTAGTAGGGATAGCTCCATGTGTTGCCGAATTTGGTCTTCGGGTCTTTGGACATGCGCTGTATCTCCAGAGTAAGTATCTCGAGCTGGCTCATTACAGCTGATACACAGTCAGGCACCATGCCGAGGTCTTCGGCGCAGCAGAGCATGCTTGTTGCATTGACCAGCGGAGGCAGTTTCCACATCGCTTTGCCATACCAGAAGTCATTGTGACGGTGGTAGTAGAAATCGTTGTAGAGGCGGTTGAAGCACCACTTCTCATAGTCGGTCAGTGAGCGGTAGATATAAGTGAAGTGTGCCGAGATGCGCGGATGGTACTTGCCCTTTTCGTAGGGATCTTCGATGAAGAGGACTTCGTCGATAAGGCCGAGAAGCGCGTTGCAGAGCTTGTCGTTTTTGTCGTTCTTGTCCTGGGTGGCGAAATATTCGGCGACTTTTCTTTGTGTATCAAACTCTGGTTTGAGTTTGTAGCGTCCGTAGCCGGCATCCACGAGGAAGCGTTCACGGGCTTCGTCAGTGTATTCACCGAAGAAGTCGCCAATGAAATAGTCCATGATATACGGAGTGGTCTGGAGGTCTACATCAAGCCAGAAGTCGTAGTTGTATTTCAGCTCATCGGGGCTGAATGGGAGTGCCGGATTGAAATAGCCGAGCAGACCATGTATGGCATCCATGGGTATCTGCCATATGCGGAAGAAGCCGAGCACATGGTCTATGCGGTATGCGTCGAAATACTCAGCCATCTTGCCGAAACGGGCTTTCCACCATGCAAAACCGTCAAGGTTCATCTCTTCCCAATTGTAGGTGGGCAGACCCCAGTTCTGGCCGAGCACGGAGAAGTCATCCGGCGGAGCACCTGCTTGACAGTCAAGGTTAAACAGACGATGGTTAGACCACGCATCAGCACTTATGCGTGAGATGCCGATGGGCACGTCGCCCTTGAGAGCCACGCCGCGGTCATGGGCATAGTCAATGACTTCATGCATCTGTTTGTCAAGGAAGTACTGGATGTAATATACATAGTTGATGCGGTCGGGATTCTCGGCTACAAAGCGGTCAAGCTTTTCCTGAGTGTATTCGGCATATTCACCCCATTTTGACATGTCACCTGTGCCGTTGATGTCACGCAAAGCGCAGAATGCAGCATAAGGCTTGAGCCAATGTTCATTGCGACCGACAAATTCCTTGAAATCGTCACGTTCCATCACCGCAGCTCCGTCTTGGGCAAAGAGTTCGTGGGTGAATTCGATTTTTGCATTGTTGACACGCTCGTAGTCTACCTCCGGCAGCTGGTTGAGCTCGCGTCCGAGGTTGTCAAAGTATTCCTGACGGTTCTGATCATTGAGACGGCCCATAGCCGGCAGATGCAGATACATCGGATGGAGGGCAAATGATGAGTTGGCTTTATAGGGATAAGAGTCGACCCATGTCCATGTCATCGTGGTGTCGTTGATGGGGAGGAGCTGGATGAACTTCTGGCCTGTCTCCACTGCCCAGTCTACCATCTTCTTGAGGTCAAGGAACTCGCCGACACCGAAGTCGTCGTTGGTGCGCAGGGAGAACACGGGGATGGCTACGCCGGCTCCGCGCCAGGGGGCGAGGGGATTGACAAAGCGCATGCCCGACACTACCAGCACTTCGTTTTTCTGCGCCGGTACGATGTCGAAACGGCGGTTGTCGCCGCCTTCCCATGCCACAAGTTCATGGCTGTCTTTTTTGAGGATGACAAACTTATATTCAGAGGGGATGTCGAGAGCCTTGATTTCGATGTTTGCTTCCCATTCGGGGAAATTTGCATCGTTCATCACGATGGCTTTC
The DNA here is from genome assembly GCA_900539915.1 of uncultured Bacteroidales bacterium. Taxonomy (GTDB): domain Bacteria; phylum Bacteroidota; class Bacteroidia; order Bacteroidales; family Muribaculaceae; genus Amulumruptor. The sequence goes on from UQDU01000010.1 coordinate 7,281, forward strand.
GATACGTCCCAGTTGCCGAGTCCTTCGCATGCTCCGCCTATGGCGAGCACTTCGTCTTCCTGTACCATGGGGGCAGAGACACGTATGTTGACTATGCCGGTCTTGGGTGTGAGAGGCTGCTCGAGCTCATGGCGCTTGCAGATACAGTTGGTAAACGCCTGGGAATAGTAGGGCTTGTCCCAGGGCTGATCCTGCCAGCGATCAAAAATCTCGAATGTCTTGGCTGCGCGGCCACGTACGAAGCGGTGCTTTGTACCCCATTCGTGTCTGGTGTATCCGTTTTCATGGCGCACGATGTAGAAGTAGTTGAACGACGGAGTAGCGTCTTCAACTTCGATTACTGTCGACCAGTGTTCGGCTCCTTCAAGGTCAAGCTTCACTGCTTTGGCCTCGTCATTGGCACCGAGGGCTTCAATGTCTCCGCACAGATACACTGACTCGCCCCAATTGGTACGATAGTCGATATTGAACGAAAGCTTCATGTGGTAATTGAATATAAGTTTTTTATGGTTTGAGTAAATTTTCTGTTTAATGGGCTAAAGTTAATAATATTTCCGCAAATGAGACACCCTGCCGTGCCAAAAAAAGCACAACAGGGTGTCAGAATCAGGTCAAAACCGCGGTTTTAGACGGTCGGCGACGTTTCGGTCAGCGTTTAGCCGCATTTTGAGGTGCCGCACGAGGTGCATATCAGGCATCCTTCCTGATATACGAGGGTCTCGTTGCCGCAGTGGGGGCATTTCTGTCCGGATGCCTTGGTGCCGTCGGGCAGATAGCGTTTGAGGGCGCGTTCCACTCCCATCTTCCATGTGTTGATGCTCTGGGAATTCAGCTCGAGACCTCCGACGAGTTTGAGCACCTGGTCGATGGGCATGCCGTAGCGGAGCACTCCCGAGATGAGCTTGGCGTAGTTCCAGTACTCGGGGTTGAACTTGTCGCTAAGGCCTTCGATGGTGGTCTTGTAGCCTCGTTTGTTGATAAACTGGAAGTCGTAGCGCTTGACACCGTTTTCGTCCACGGCGCGTATGATTTTGCCTCGTGTGACCGATTTGGGGCAGAATATGCCGTCTTCGTCATCGGCCAGACCGGTGAAGATTTCATAGGGCTTTCCGTCCATGAGACCTACGAAGGCGATCCATTTCTCTTTGTTGTTCTGGAAGCGGACCACGTCGGCCTCGAGTTCGGCCGGACGCTTGTGGGCGTGGGGCACGAGGGTCTGGGCCTGTGGCTCGGGCTTCTTTTCCATGGCCACGAGCACGCCTGAGCGGCATCCGTCGCGATAGACTGTACAGCCCTTGCAGCCGCATTTCCATGCCTCAAGATAGAGGTTGGCCACGAGTTCTTCCGACACATCGGCCGGGAGGTTGATGGTGACGGAGATGGAGTGGTCGACCCACTTCTGCACACGTCCCTGCATCCTGACCTTCTCGAGCCAGTCCACATCGTTGGCTGTGGCCTTGTAGTAGGGCGACTGCTTGACGAGGTTGTCGATTTCCTCCTGTGTGTAGTCCTGCTTGACTTCTATGCCGTTGATGCGCATCCAGTCAACGAATTTCGGATGGTACACGATGTATTCCTCAAATGCGTCGCCTGTTTCGTCGGTATAGTCCACACGGGCATTGACATCGCTGGGGTTGACTTTGCGACGGCGTTTGTAGACGGGCATGAACACCGGCTCGATGCCGGAGGTGGTGCGGGTCATCAGGCTGACGGTGCCGGTGGGGGCTATGGTCAGACAGGCTATGTTGCGGCGGCCGTGCTGCATCATGCGGTCATAGATGGACGGGTCGGCCTCGCGTATGCGGTTGATAAACGGATTGGCTGCTTCGCGGCCGGCATCGTATATCTCAAAGGCTCCGCGCTCGGCTGCAAGGTCGACTGACGAGCTGTAGGCCGCGAGAGTCAGGGTGCGGTGCACTGATTCGGAGAACGATGTGGCATCTTCGGTGCCGTAACGCAGCCCCATGGCGGCGAGCATGTCGCCCTCGCCGGTGGTGCCTACGCCTGTGCGTCGGCCTTTGAGGGTCTTGGTGCGTATCTTCTGCCATAGATGTTTTTCGGTCTGCTTGACCTCCTCGGTCTCGGGGTCGGTCTCTATCTTGGCGAGGATGGCATCGATTTTCTCCATCTCCAGGTCGATGATGTCGTCCATGATGCGCTGCGCCTTGCCCACGTGCTGCTTGAAAAGGTCAAAATTAAACTCGGCCTGGGCGGTGAAAGGATTCTTGACGTAGCTGTAGAGATTGATGGCGAGCAGACGGCAGCTGTCATAGGGGCAGAGGGGTATCTCGCCGCACGGATTGGTGGATATGGTGCGGAAGCCGAGGTCGGCGTAGCAGTCGGGTACTGATTCGCGCGTTATGGTGTCCCAAAAGAGCACACCGGGCTCTGCGCTCTGCCATGCGTTGTGGATTATCTTTTCCCAGAGGCGGCGTGCGTCTATCTCTTTGATCATCTTGGGGTCGTCGGAATCTACGGGAAACTGCTGCACGTATTTGCCGCCGTCCATGGCCGCCTGCATGAATTTGTCGTCGATGCGCACCGATACGTTGGCTCCGGTGATTTTGCCGGTCTCCATCTTGGCGTCGATGAAGTCCTCGCTTTCGGGGTGCTTGATTGACACTGAGAGCATCAGTGCTCCGCGGCGTCCGTCCTGTGCTACCTCGCGTGTGGAGTTGCTGTAACGCTCCATAAAGGGCACTATGCCTGTAGATGTCAGTGCCGAGTTCTTGACGGCGGTGCCTTTGGGACGGATGTGGCTCAGGTCATGGCCCACGCCGCCGCGCCGCTTCATCAGCTGCACCTGCTCCTCGTCTATCTTGATGATGCCGCCGTAGCTGTCGGGGGTGCCGTCAAGGCCTATCACGAAGCAGTTGCTCAGCGATCCTACCTGAAATGTGTTGCCTATGCCGCTCATAGGGCTGCCCTGCGGCACTATGTAGCGGAAATTGTCAAGCAGACCATACACTTCTTCTTCGCTCATCGGATTGGGATAGTTGCGCTCGATGCGGGCTATCTCCGATGCGATGCGGTGGTGCATGTCCGATGGGTCTTTTTCATACAGGTTGCCGGCACTGTCTTTCAGGGCGTATTTGTTGACCCACACTGTAGCTGCGAGGTCATCGTCCTTAAAGTACTCCTTTGATGCTTCAAGAGCCTCGTCATATGTGTAGGTCTTGCGTTGCTGTGGTGTCTCCATCTGGTAAGTTTTCAAGTAAGGAAAAAGGTAAAAGTTTTCTGAAAGTGCAAATTTTCAAATTATTTCCTTATCCTCAAAATTTCCAAAAAGAAAACCGCCGGCGATGTTAATAACTTCCTGCCTCCCCTCCATCATCCACCCCTCTGACTTTTGATCAGACCTTCGGCGCGTAGCAGAGCCTGATTATAGCCGGTAGGGGACGGCGAGCACCCTGTCAGCAGCAGTCCGAGGACTATGATGGAGATTATGATGCGCATGTGTCGGGGGGAGATGTGACAGATCGGTAGGGGTGTGATGCCGTGAGCGATATGCTCCATGACATTAATTTAACGTTGACGTGGCCGTTTTTATTGCCGTTTGACGGCTTGTAGAGGGTGAAGATGAGGGCACAGCGAAATTATTTGGAGGTGTAGGGGATAAGTGTTATCTTCGCAGTGGGTTTAACAGCGTTAACATAACGTGTTAACAAAATCGGATATGTCGGTGTTATTACAGCGAATAAATATCCCCTCAGAGACAATCATGATACTATGGACGAACTGACTGATATTTTCAACGAGATACTGCGACAGGCCGGAAGCGTAGATATCGCCGAGGCCGAGTTCAAGCGACAGATCAACGAGGATGCAGCCCTCAAGGAGAGATACCGCGAATGGTGCCGCGAGGTCGGCAGCAGCGAGAAGCGCGGTTTTTTGGACTATTGCGACGAATACCTTGACTCGCAGGATGACATCTGGCAGACCCTCAATGACTATGACAATGAATGAAGCCACGCCCGGCAATCATGCGCGCCGTCTCCCGGCCGAATGGGAGGACTCGGAGGCGGTTATGATAGCATGGCCCCATGCTGATACCGACTGGGCCTATATGCTTGCGGAGGTTACGGAAACATATGTGGAGATAGCCCGGAGCATCATAGCCAGCGGCGTGACTCTTGTGGTCGTTGCCCCCGATGTCTCGCTCCCCAAGCGTTATCTTGACAAGTACGACAGGCCGCATCGTCCCATAATATATTGTGAGATTCCGACCAACGATACGTGGGCACGGGATTTCGGACCGATCACGGTAGAGGTGGACGGAGTCGGGAAACTTCCTCTGGATTTTACATTCAACGGCTGGGGCATGAAATTTGCCGCTGACAAGGATAATCTGATTACATCAGCAGCCGCTGATATGGGCATCTTCAGCAACCGTCCCGAGTGCCGCCGTATGGTGGTGCTTGAAGGTGGTTCGATAGAAAGTGACGGCAAGGGCACCATTATGACCACTTCGGAGTGTCTGCTGTCGCCTAACCGCAATCCATGGATGACCAAAGAGAATCTCGAGCGGTATTTGCTGGATGCTTTTGGCGCGGACAGGATGCTCTGGATTGACCATGGCTATCTTGCCGGAGACGATACCGACAGCCATATAGATACGCTGGCTCGCCTGGCGCCCGACGATACCATAGTCTATGTCGCTGCCCCGGATGATGAGGCCGATGAACACTACGAGGCTTTGAAGCGTATGGAAGAGCAGCTCAAGACGCTGCGCACTGCCGATGGTATGCCTTATAACCTTGTCGGGCTCCCTATGGCTGATGCGCGGTATGATGAGGATGGCGACAGATTGCCGGCCACATATGCCAACTATCTCGTGGTCAACGACACGATACTCATGCCGTCGTACCGCTCACCTCGCAAAGACCTGCTGGCGGCACAGATGATGCAGGTGGCTTATCCCGGACATAAGGTGGTGCAGATTGACTGCTCGCCGCTTATCAAGCAGCACGGATCCCTCCACTGTGTCACTATGCAGCTGCCTCGCGGCACGCTGGCCGTCATTTGACCGACAATAACAACCATCTGATTTCAACATGGAAAAAGATTCGAAAATATACGTGGCCGGACATCGCGGCATGGTAGGCTCGGCGATAGTGCGCGAGCTTCAGCGTCAGGGCTATCACAATATAATCACCCGTACACACAGCGAGCTTGACCTTATAAACCAGCAGGCAGTCAATGATTTCTTTGCTGCCGAGAAGCCTGAATATGTATTTTTGGCAGCGGCAAAGGTCGGTGGCATCCAGGCAAACGCCTCGGCTCTGGCCGACTTCATGTATGACAACATGATGCTGGAGATGAATGTCATCCATGCGGCTTGGCGTAACGGTGTGAAGAAGCTGGAGTTTCTCGGCTCGTCGTGCATATATCCACGCATGGCTCCCCAGCCCATGCCGGAGTCGTGTCTGCTGACATCTGAACTTGAAAAGACCAATGAGGCTTATGCTCTGGCCAAGATTTCAGGCTTGAAATATTGCGAATTTCTCAACCGTCAGTATGGCACTGATTATATTTCGGTGATGCCTACCAACCTCTATGGACCTAATGACAATTACCATCCGACACACTCACATGTGCTGCCGGCTCTTATCCGTCGTTTCCATGAGGCCAAGGAGCAGCAGCTGCCGGAAGTGGTGTGCTGGGGCGACGGCTCGCCGCTGCGCGAGTTTCTGTATGTGGATGACCTCGCAAACCTGTGCGTGTTCCTTATGAACAACTATTCAGGCAACGAGACAGTCAATGCCGGTTCCGGCAAGGAGTTGACCATCAAGGAACTTGCCGAACTGGTGGCTGCGACTGTCGGCTACCAGGGCCGCATAGTCTGGGATGCTTCCAAGCCTAATGGCACTCCGCGCAAGCTCCTCGACGTAAGCAAGGCTACGGCACTCGGCTGGACCTACACCACCGAACTCCCCGAAGGCATCCGCCTCGCCTATGCCGACTTCCTCAACAACCCCGTCCGTGCCGAACGCTGACGCGCCCCAAAACAGTAGCGGCATGCCACAATGCTGTTTAATTAAGCAAGCGTAAATGCTCGAATGGCGTTCCTATGTAGTAGGGACATGCCATGGCATGTCGCCTAAAGTCATGCTAATGAGAGTGTTGCGTCAGCAGACATGCCATGGCATGTCCCTACTACGGTGAGTACATTCCTTAAGTGAACAGCATTGCGGCATGCCATGACATGTCACTAGATGCGATGACAATCAGCCTGATGCAGTTCGCTTAATATTGGGATATTATATGCGTTGGAGATGTCATGCCTCTTGGATGCATCAGGCGTATTGAACATAGATTGTGCATACCGGAGTCTACGTAGGAGACTGATTTGTTAGGCAGGGGTCACACGAACCGTAAGTTTGGCTGACTACTGTATCAGTATAAGCCCCCCTATGACCGCCTCCAGCGTAGGCACACAAATATCCGTGACGGTACATATCAAATGCACCATCACGGATAAACGAAATGGCGAGGACTCCACACTACCAGGGTCAGGCATATGTGCCTCCTTGGGAGGCATCAACCCCCGGTATTCCCCGATGGAGACGCTGCTTTATTAGAATACATTAAAAACATTAGAGAAACAAGGACGGTCATAAGATAGATTGAAATACCTCTCAGTGCATCATGGGAAACCGTCCATCGGGGTCGGGAATGAACGATTGATAGGAGTTGTCGCTGTAATATACGATGATGCTGACTACGTGTTTCCCTTCGGGGTGGATGGGCGCAGAGTGTCCTGACTCTGGTATGTCTTCCTGATGAAATGTGATTGTGCGGTCTGATTCCTTGGCCTCGATGCGTTCGGCGGTCGATGTATTTCGGGCTGTCTCCAGTGGGCCGGTAAGGTCAGGGCGGTTGGCCGATTCCGATGCCGGATATGAAGTGCCGTTGTCATGCATCGGTTCATTGTCAAGCATGAAGTCAAGCGGCAGTGAAATATTGCCGTCAATGCTCTCTTTGCTTAAGTCGCTGAGATTTTGATTTTCGCTGTCATCTGATGAGGCGGACGCAAAAACTGTATTCTCACGAATCTGGTTATCGGACGATGACGGGGCAGTGCCCGCAGGGTTGGGATCCGGCCGCTCACTGTCATCTGCGACCATGCTTCCTTCGCCAAACATCAGCCACATGATGGATAGCTGCGGATACGCTTCGTGTATCTTGGCAATTATTTCATCGCGCACTGTCTTGTTCCGTCCGTTAAGGAGCTGGGACAAAGTAGGGCGTGGGATACCACAATTGTCGGCAAACTGGGTGACAGGGATGCCGAGATAATCAAGAAATAGCTTGAGGCGACCTACTATATCCATAAAAGTTACAATTACAAATTCAAATAATGATGTGCAAATGTAATTATAATGCTTCAAAAATGCAAATTTGATTTTGAATTAAGTGAGATTACAAATGCAGTCTGTTAATTTGCAAACACAAATCAAAACTTACAAGATAGGAGCGTTTACAAACGTATCCCACAATCACATATGTAGATATGCTGAGATATGGCCTGTATAGTAGAAATTTATTTCCATTGCGGGTCATATCCAATAGGGTAGTGGTATGCAGTAAAACTCTAAATATAGTATATAATACTTTGATTATTTGCTGTTTAGCTTATGTATATGAAGTATAAGGCGGCATTTGTAGGGCGTTTTGGTCAGGATTGCGCATATTTTGATAGGAATACTTTAATAAAAATATGTAATTATCTGATAATTAGCGAATAAATTAGATAGTTAAAACATGTAAAAATGCGGATTGGCGACAATAAAGCGATAGCATAGTGCACATATGCAAACGTAATCACGGAATAAATATCCAAGGTTACAGATGTAGATTGTGCATGTGTGGCAGGGCTGTAATACGCATAATCCCCTTATTTACGAATGCAAATAAGGATAGCGTGCTGTTAAGGTTAACACCCTTGAATTAAGGAGTGGGAATCCAAACAATGAACGTCTGATGCGTTTCGGAATGTAAAGATGCCGTTATTTTACGGATAAACTCGGTTTATGTTTGTAAATCAAATTTGGAAATATACATCAGCAATTGATATGATACAGACACATTAAAATCTCGGTTGCGGTATGATTTTGCCTATTTTAGGCTTATTGGAGCTTTGTTTTTTATCTGGAGCAAACTATATTTCCAAATAAGTTGTTAAATTTGCGCATTATATATTCATATCATCACACATACCACGTAAACAACAACTATGGCAGAAACGGACAATACGATGTCAGCCACCGAGCTTTTTGACCTGTCTCTGGAGATTGAGGGTCTGTTAGCATTGGCAGTTCGCCGAGAGGATATGGTTCCTTCGGAGGTGTTTCAACTTCTCAGTGACAAGACTGTAAGGTTTGCAGAGGGCATACAGGCTCTCGTGTCCCATGCAGGGTGTCCTGTTGTGACATCGGCATCGTCACGTGCTGCTCAAGAGCGTGAGTTTGTGGCATCGTTGCCGAGCCTCCCGGGTCTGTTTGACAGTGAGGCGGCTCCCGAGGAATCTGCACCCTGTGACGAGGACAACGCCCCTGTATCAATGGTCGCAGAGGATGAGGCCGGCTATGAGGCGAGTGATGATACAGACGCTGCGACTCCTGTGGAGACTTCCATGAATACCCCTATGGATACCACCATGGAAACTCCTGTTGATGCCTCTGTAGAGACTCCTGTAGCTACAAAAGACGAAGATACGCAAGCTTCAGAGGCTGAATCACCTGCCCACGAGGTAGATTCAGGGGTGCAGACCGTTGATGCGGAAGTCTCGTTATTTGCTGAAGTTCCTGAGGCTCCTGTCAAAGCTGTAGAGACCGCCCGTCCCCGACATGCAGTGCATGAGCCGGGAGAACTGAGGCGTATGTTTACGGTCAATGACAAATTCCGTTTCCGCAGGGAGCTGTTTGGCAATAGCGATACCGAGTTTACCGATACTCTCAACCTCGTAGAGGCCATGCGTAACTACAACGAGGCCGAGGATTATTTCTACAATGACCTTGCGTGGGATGCCGAGGCATCGGAGGTGCAGGAATTTATGGCTGTAGTCAACCGTTATTTCAATAAGTGACCCCTTACCCTATGTCAGGCAAGCTCTACATAGTACCTACCCCTGTCGGCAATCTGGCCGATATGTCGCCGCGAGCCATCGAAGTGCTTAAAACCGCCGACGTGATTCTTGCGGAGGACACGCGCACAAGCAAGGTGCTGATGGACCACTTCGGCATAACGACTCCACTCGTATCCCACCATAAATACAATGAACATGATACCACCGATGGTGTCATCAGTCGCATAATGGGAGGCGAGACTGTGGCTCTTGTGTCGGATGCCGGTACCCCGGGCATCAGCGACCCAGGCTTTCTTCTGAGCCGCGCCGCCCGTAAGAGCGGAGTGGAGGTGATAACATTGCCTGGCCCTACGGCATTTGTGCCGGCATTGGTCAACTCTGGACTGCCGTGTGACCGATTCACATTCGAGGGTTTCCTCCCACCCAAGAAGGGACGCCGTACACGGCTGGAAGAGATTGCCGCCGAACCGCGCACGGTCATCGTCTATGAATCCCCGTTGAAGCTGCTTAAGACCCTCGGAGACCTTATCGATGTGTGTGGCGGCGACAGGCCCGTCTCGGTCTCGCGTGAGATTTCAAAACTGCATGAACAGACCGTGCGTGGCACCCTGAGCGAGGTGCTGGAGTACTTTACATTGAACCAACCCCGCGGTGAGATGGTTATTATAATCAAAGGTGATGACTCTGCCAATGAGAGGCGTGTGCATCGCAATAAATATAAAGATATCGATACAGAAATCACAAATCAACATTAAAATTTATGAGAAAGATATGTTATCTGTCGGCAGTCGCCGCTATCGTCATGAGCATGGCTTCATGTGAAAATGGGAAACTCAAAGAGCGTAACGAACAGCTCGAGGGTGATGTCCAGGGACTTGTTGCCACACAGGATACCCTCCTCGGTCTGGTCAATGAGCTCACTGACGGCATGAACGAGATCAAGCGTCTCGAAAACATCATATCCACTCCCGGTGCCATAGGCGAGTCTTCATCAAAGAAGGAGCAGATCCGCAATGACATGATGGCCATCCATCAGGCCCTTCAGGTACGCCGCCAGCGTCTCGACGAGCTCGAACAGCAGCTCCAGAACAACAAGGGACAGAACTCCAAGCTCCTCAAGACCATCAGCTCCCTCAAAGAGCAGATTGCAAATCAGGAACGTGAGATAGCTTCTATGCGTGACCAGCTTGCTGCTGCCAACATACAGATTGCCGAGCTCAACACTACAGTCGATTCACTCAATACTACTGTGGCTACCGAACAGCGCGAACGTGAAATCGCTCAGGAGACAAGCAACGCTCTCGCCGAGCAGCTCAACACCTGCTACTATGCCATCGGCACCAAGAACGAGCTTAAAGACAACCATATCCTCGAGACCGGATTCCTCCGCAAGACCAAGGTAATGGAAGGCGACTTCAACCAGGGCTATTTCACCAAGGCTGACAAGCGTACACTCACCCAGATACCTCTCAACGCCAAGAAGGGTGAAGTGATGACCAAGCAGCCCAAGGACAGCTATACCATCACAAATGTCAATGGCGCGGCAGTGCTCAACATCACTAATCCCGAGAAATTCTGGAGCATGAGCAACTTCCTCGTTGTAAAGGTTGACTAAAATTGATTTAAAGACCATACGATAAAATACAGTTGACAAAACTTGAACTTCTTGCACCGGCGCGTAATGCTGAGATAGCCATCGAGGCTGTCAGGCATGGCGCCGATGCTGTGTATATAGGAGCACCGTCGCACGGTGCGAGAGCTAATGCCACCAACCCGCTTGATGATATCAGGCGGGTTGTGGCGTTTGCACATCCCTACAGGGCGCGTGTCTATGTCACCCTCAATACACTCGTGTATGACGAGGAGCTGGCTCAGGTGCGTGACCTCGTGTGCCGCTTGTATGACATAGGCGTAGATGCGCTTATAGTCCAGGACATGTCATTATTAGAGATGGATATTCCGCCCGTACCTCTCCATGCCAGCACGCAATGTGACATACGCACTCCCGAGAAGGCGAGGTTTCTCGCCGATGCCGGATTTTCGCAGCTCGTGTTGCCGAGAGAACTGACTTTGGCAGAGATTCAGGCAATACATGATGCGGTAGATGTGCCGCTTGAAGCCTTTGTGCATGGAGCCTTGTGCGTGAGCTACAGCGGTGATTGCAGGGCGAGCCTTCTTGCCACGGGACGCAGTGCCAACCGGGGCGAGTGTGCGCAGATGTGCCGTCTCCCTTATGATCTGATTGATGGCCGCGGACAGCGCGTCTTGCGCGGTAAGCATCTGCTGTCATTGCGTGACATGAACCGCAGTCTGCATCTGGGAGAGATGGCTGCGGCCGGCATATCGTCATTTAAGATAGAAGGACGTCTCAAGGACGCCGCATATGTCAAGGAGACCGTGGCCTACTATTCCAATCTGCTTGACAAGCTGGTAGGGGATAACCCTGAGCAATATGTAAGGGCATCCTCTGGCAACGTAGACCTGAAATTTGAGCCCGACCCTGCCAATGCGTTCAATCGTGGTTTCATTGACTATTTCATATCCTCGCCTCAGCCCCGACAGGGAAGCATGGTCAACATGGACTCTCCGAAATCCATAGGGCAGCCGGTCGCTACCGTTGGGGTGTCATCGAGGGGTAACCGCATCACCGTGAAGGCTGACAAACCGCTGCATAATGGCGACGGCCTCGGTTACTATGACCGCAAAGGAGAGTTGCAGGGCTTCCGCGTCAATCGTGTGGAAGGTTCCACCATAATTGCGGCATCGCCGGTGGAGATTCCCAAGGGGACGCTTCTCTACCGCAGCCGCGACATAGAGCACGACAGGATGCTTGCCGGAGACACGGCGAGCCGTAAGATAGATGTGCAGATAAGTCTGCGCATGGCCGGGACTGACAGGGTAGTGGCCGACGCCTCCGATGGGCGTGGATGCCGTGTCAGCGTGGCCCGTGACTGTGAACTGCAATCTGCGCGTACACCTCAGGCCGCCCGACATCAGGCGGAGTTGTCAAAGACAGGCGATACTGTCTACCGGGTTGCCGGTTTTACCGACGGCATCCCCGATATGTTCATCGCGGCTTCGGTGCTCGGTGCGCTGCGCAGAGACCTGATTGAAGCACTTGACGGTTGTGCCCGTGCCACGTATCCCTATGATTATCGCCGTCAGGACAAGCATGCTGCCTGTTTCAAACCGGTGCTCGAGGCTGATGACAATGTAGCAAATCGACTGGCTATGCGTTTTTACCAACGCCACGGAGCGCATACGCAGTCCCCGGCTCTTGAGGTGGCCGATAAATCCGCCTTTACGGCTCCTGTCAGGGTGATGACCACGCGCTACTGCCTTCGCCGAGAGCTCGGTGCGTGTCTGAAGACGCAGGGCGCTGACAGGCTTGTCGGCCCCTTGGCGATAGAGGGGCGTGACATCCGTTTTGACCTCGATTTTGACTGTAAGTCATGCCGCATGAATGTCATCTACAGGCCGAAGCGTAGATAGAGCGATAAACTGCCGTTTTTTCCATCAATGATACCCGGCATGAAGGAAATGTGGGGAAAAATCATTACATTTGCAGTGGAGCAGCCCAGGTATTGATGTCCGGGTTGCATAATATTTTGCGGTATAATGAAAGATATATCTCTGAAACCACGAATATTTGTAGCCGGCGGAACCGGTTACATCGGAAGCCATACGGCAGTAGAACTGATACAGGCCGGCTATAACGTTACCATCGTTGACGATCTGTCAAACAGCAGCGCATCTGTCATTGACGGCATAGCCGAGATAACAGGCGTGCGTCCTGACTTCGTAGAGGGCGACTGCACGGATATAAATGTAGTGGATAAGGTATTTTCTGACTATCCTGACATCAAAGCCGTAATCAATTTCGCCGCATTCAAGGCTGTAGGGGAGTCTGTACAGCGTCCTCTGGCCTATTACCGCAATAATCTCAACATCATCCTCAATCTGCTTGACTCCATGACACGCCACGGAGTCAAGGGTTTCGTATTCTCATCCTCATGCACCGTCTACGGGCAGCCCGATGAAAATCCCGTCACCGAAAACTCCCCTGTCAAGAAAGCCCTCTCGCCCTATGGCAACACCAAGCAGATTGCCGAGGAGATAATCATGGATGCCATATCCTCCGGTGCTTCGCTTGATGCGGTCATACTGCGTTATTTCAATCCTGTAGGTGCACATCCGTCGTCACTGATAGGGGAGATGCCTAATGGTGTGCCCCTCAACCTCGTGCCTTATCTGACACAGGCCGCCATGGGCATCCGCAAGGAGCTGAGCGTGTTCGGCGACGATTATGACACTCCTGACGGTACATGTATCCGTGATTATATAGACATAACCGACCTTGCCAAGGCTCATGTGTATGCCGTTGACCGTCTGCTTGGCGGCAAAATGGAGACACCTGTCGAGATTTTCAATATCGGTACAGGCAACGGTGTGTCGGTGCGCGAGCTCATAGACACGTTCCAGGCGGCCACAGGCGTCAATGTGCCCCACCGCATAGCCCCACGTAGGGCAGGTGACATAGCCAAAGTGTGGGCCGACCCGGCCAAAGCCAACGGTGTGCTCGGATGGCATGCCACTGTGCCCCTCGCGGAGACATTGCTCAATGCGTGGAAATGGCAGGTGGCCCTGCGTGAACGCGGCATCCAGTGATTCCGGCCATGCTGTTATGACATCCTTTATATGACTTGCCAATCATCATATCATCAATAAATTTAGCCGAATAGTGAAACGGACCCCCATATCGCTCATACTCCTTGCTGCCGCAGCCAATTTCATGGTTGCCCAGACTACTTTTGAGGAGGTTACATCCAATCTTGACAAAAGTGGAGGAGTATATTTCGCCTATCCTGTCAAGGAGGCCGCCAATACGCCAGTCCCGAAGGGCTATGAGCCTTTCTATATAAGCCATTTCAGCCGTCATGGATCGCGTTATCTCATATCCGATGAAGACCTTGACCGTGTGGTCGATGTCTTTGCCAAAGCTCATGATGCCGGAGCTCTTAGCCCTCTTGGCGAAGATGTCCGGGGCAAACTGCTGTCGTTTCAGACCGAAATGAGCGGCCGTGGGGGAGAGCTGACCCCTCTGGGCGAACGTCAGCACCGTGCCATTGCAGGCCGCATGTATGAGGCTAATCCGGGTGTCTTTGTCGATGATGCCGTCATTACCGCTGTCTCCACCCCGGTCATGAGGTGTGCCTACAGCATGATGGCCTTCACCGAGGCTCTGAAAGAGCGCAATCCGCGTCTGACGATTCCACGCGAGTCGAGCAACCGGCATCTTGCGTATCTCAACTACCATTCGCCTGAGTCCAATGAGTTCAATTCGCCCTCAAATACCGCTTTGAAGCAGCCACTCAATGATTTCAAGGCTAATATGACGAAGCCTGACAGGATCATGGATACCCTTTTTAGCGACAAGGAGTATCTTAAGAAGAATATCGATGCCTCTGAACTGATGTGGGGCCTCTATTGGGTGCCCTCTGATTTGCAGAACACGGAGCAGGGCACATCGCTCTACGATATTTTCACTCCCCAGGAGCTGTTTGATCTCTGGCAGGTGCCCAACTATGACTTCTACATCCATAACACCTCATATCCCAAGAGCCGCGGTCTGCATGTCGATAATGCCAACCGTCTGTTGACCAACATTATCGAGACCGCACAGGACTACGTTGCCAATAACCGCAAGGGTGCCACTCTGCGTTTCGCCCATGACGGCAACCTGATACCGCTGGCTGCAAGGATGATGATAGAGGACACCTACGGTATGGAAAACCGTCCTGACAGCCTCTATAAGTCGTGGGCCAATTTCAAGGTTTCGCCTATGGCCGGCAATATCCAGATAATTCTCTATCGCAACCCCTCGGATGCCAAAGCCCCGGTGATAGCCAAGGTGATGCTCAACGAGCGCGAGGTCAGGGTGCCGGTAGCTACCGACATGTTCCCGTTCTATCGCTGGGATGACCTCAAGGCCCACCTTGTCAAGATGACCAATACGCCGTTTGACACACTGGTGCCCGACCATCTGAAATGATTATTTTGATGAAATAACTAATATACCATATAACTTTATCTACATTCATTAACCCGTAACGTTATGAAGAAACATAACTTCTATGCAGGACCCTCAATTCTGAGCCCCTACACGATCAAGAACACAGCTGATGCTATTCTCGATTTTGCCAACACCGGCCTTTCCATTCTGGAAGTGTCACACCGCAGCAAGGAGTTTCAGGCAGTCATTGACGAGGCTTCGGCTCTCGTGAAGGAGCTCCTTGAGATTCCCGAGGGTTATCACGTGCTCTTCCTCGGCGGAGGTGCAAGCATGCAGTTCTGCATGGTACCCTACAATCTGTTGAACACCAAGGCTGCTTATCTGCAGACCGGTACATGGGCTACCAACGCCATCAAGGAAGCCCGTCTCTTCGGTGAGGTCGACGTTGTGGCATCATCAGAGGATGCCAACTTCTCCTACATCCCCAAAGGCTTCACAGTGCCCGAAGATGTAGATTACTTCCACTACACCTCCAACAACACTATCTACGGTACAGAAATCCGCAAGGATCCCGATGTAAAGGCTCGTCTGGTATGCGATATGTCAAGCGACATCTTCTCTCGTCCGGTCGACGTGGCCAAATACGATGTCATCTATGCAGGTGCACAGAAGAATCTCGCTCCTGCCGGCGTGACTATCGCCATCGTGCGTGAAGATGCCCTCGGCAAGGTAAGCCGTGCCATCCCCACCATGCTTGACTACCGCACCCACATCAAGAAGGGTTCCATGTTCAATACTCCCCCCGTGCTTCCTATCTTCTCTGCTCTCCAGACACTCCGTTACTACAAGGAGCTGGGCGGCATCAAGGCCATCGAGAAGGTTGACATCCAGAAGGCCGAGACCCTCTATGAGGCCATCGACTCCAGCAAGATGTTCACAGGCACCGTTACCGACCCCGCCGACCGCTCTATCATGAATGTATGCTTCGTGATGACTCCCGAATACAAGGAGCTTGAGAAGGACTTCGTGGACTTCGCTTCAAGCCGCGGCATCGTCGGCATCAAGGGCCACCGCTCTGTAGGCGGATTCCGCGCTTCGCTCTACAACGCTCTCCCCATGGAAAGTGTCAACGTGCTCGTCGACACCATGAAGGAGTTTGAGGCAAAGCACTAATTGACAAATAAAATATTCAATCATATGAAAGTATTAGTAGCTACCGAAAAGCCTTTTGCTGCTGTGGCAGTGGATGGCATACGTAAAGTAGTAGAAGATGCCGGCTACGAGCTTGAGCTCCTGGAGAAGTATCAGGACAAGAGCGAGCTTCTCAATGCAGTCAGTGACGCCGACGCTCTGATTATCCGCAGCGACATTGTCGACAAGGCTGTGTTTGATGCGGCCAAGAATCTCAAGATTGTAGTCCGCGCCGGTGCCGGTTATGACAATGTGGATCTTGCCGAGGCTACAGCCCACAATGTGGTGGTGGAGAACACTCCCGGTCAGAACTCCAATGCCGTGGCCGAACTCGTGTTCGGTATGATGGTTATGGCCGTGCGCAATAACTATAACGGCACTGCCGGAACTGAACTTAAGGGCAAGAAGCTCGGCATCCAGGCTTTCGGCCAGGTAGGACGCAATGTGGCTCGTGTCGCCAAGGGCTTCGGCATGGAGGTGTCTGCCGTTGACCCCTATTGTCCTGTTGAAGTCATCGAAGGTGCCGGAGTCAAGGCTCTTCCCTCGGTTGAAGACCTCTACAAGGAAAACAAATTCGTGTCAATCCACATCCCTGCCACTCCCGAGACCAAGAAGTCTATCGGTTACGACCTCATCATGTCGATGCCTAAGGGTGGTGTGCTCCTCAATACCGCACGCAAAGAGGTAATTGACGAGGAAGGTCTGGCCAAGGCTCTTGCCGAACGTCCCGACCTGAAATACTTTGCCGACATCAAGCCTGACACGGCCGATGCCCTCAAGGCTGAGTTTGGTGACCGCGTATTCTTCACTCCCAAGAAGATGGGTGCGCAGACCGCCGAGGCCAACATTAATGCAGGTATCGCCGCCGCCAACCAGATTGTAGCTTTCTTCAAAGAAAACTGCACCAAGTTCCAGGTCAACAAGTAATACCGCAAGCTAAAGTCCACTGTCACTAACTTAAGCAGTCTTTACTGCTTGAATGGCGTTGTTAGGTAGTAGGGACATGCCATGGCATGTCGCCTAAAACCATGCAAAAGAGGGGCCTCGCGTCAGCAGACATGCCATGGCATGTCCCTACTGCGATGAGTGCATTCCGTAAGTTAGTGACATTGAGCGATAGTCCCGGAGGGACGGGCTCATGCTTAACCGTAGATGAGGATATGGCGTAGCCATGACGAGTCTACGGGCGGAAAGACAGCCATCCCTACAGTAGTCCCGGAGGGACGGATTCATGGTAGCCCATATGCTTTGCCATAATTCCGCCCCTCCGGTGCTGTCTAAGTCGGTGCCATGGCATGTCATCCGATACGGAAAAATATTCTTATATGAAAGCAGCATGATTTGCATAAATCATGCTGCTTTTATCATTTATACCGATGATAAAGTTTTCCAAAAATATTTTTATTGCATTTATAATCAGGCATTTACAAAATTAAGCAGTGCGAAAAGTTTTCTAAAAGTGGTAATTTATAAAAACTTTTGGTCGCATATTCTTGTCTGCTATTGCTAAATTTCATACCTTTGCCATGTAACTTTTTTACCAACCTTACTCCTGAAAAATGATACAAGTCGTAGTTAAGCGTGATGGCCGTGTAGTCGGTTATAACGAAGAGAAAATCAAGGCCGCGATACGCAAGGCCATGCTCCAGACGGAGCTGGGCGAAGATGAGTCGCTGATACAGAAAATCACCGACCGCATCGGCTTTACAGGCTCGGAGCGCATGACTGTGGAGCAGATACAGGATCTGGTTGAATTTGAGCTTATGAAGTCGCCGCGCAAGGAGGTGGCCAAGAAATATATAGCTTACCGCGACCAGCGCAGCATAGCGCGTCGCGCCAAGACACGCGACATGTTTTTGGAAATCATCGAAGCCAAAAACAATGAGATAACGCGAGAAAACGCCAACATGAACACCGACTCGCCTGCAGGCATGATGATGAAGTTTGCGAGCGAGACCACCAAGCCGTTTGTCGATGACTACCTCCTGTCGCCCGAGGCACGTGACGCCGTGCGCAACGGCTACATACACATCCATGACAAGGACTATTACCCCACAAAGAGCCTGACATGTGTGCAGCATCCGCTTGACAAGATACTCAAATACGGTTTCAGCGCAGGGCATGGCGAATCGCGTCCGGCCAAGCGCATAGAGACCGCGAGCATCATCGGCTGCATCTCGCTTGAGACCGCGCAAAATGAGATGCACGGCGGTCAGGCCATCCCGGCGTTTGACTATTATCTGGCCCCGTTTGTACGCTCGTCGTATATTGAGGAGGTGCAGAAGCTCGAAAAGCTCACAGCCATGGATTTGTCACATATCTATGACGCTGAAATCAAGGATTACGTCGCCGAGCCCCTTGACGGACTTGAAGGGGAGGCCCGTTATCGCCAGCATGCCATCAACCAGACTGTGGCTCGTGTGCACCAGGCTATGGAGGCATTCATACACAATATGAATACGATACACTCGCGTGGCGGCAATCAGGTAGTGTTCAGCTCCATCAACTACGGCACCGACACCTCGGCCGAGGGCCGCTGCATCATCCGCGAGATACTCAACACCACCTACCGCGGTGTTGGCAATGGCGCCACTGCCATTTTCCCCATACAGATCTGGAAGAAGAAGCGCGGAGTCAGCTATCTGCCCGAGGACCCAAACTACGACCTCTATCAGCTCGCATGCAAGGTGACCGCACGCCGTTTCTTCCCCAATTTCGTCAATCTCGATGCCACATATAACCGGCATGAAAACTGGAGCCCCGATGACCCCGAGCGTTACCGCTGGGAGGTGGCCACGATGGGATGCCGCACACGTGTGTTTGAAAACCGTTTCGGCGAAAAGACCTCTATCGGGCGCGGAAATCTGAGTTTCACCACCGTCAATATCGTGCGCCTTGCCATAGAGTGCATGAATATCGTTGACCGTGAGGAGCGTATAGCCATGTTCTTCTCCAAGCTTGATGCGGTGCTTGACATCGCTGCGCGTCAGCTCAATGACCGCTTCAATTTCCAGAAGACGGCTCTCGCCAAGCAGTTTCCACTGCTGATGACGCGCCTGTGGAACGGCAGCGAGAAGCTCGGGCCTAACGACACCATAGAGTCGGTGATCAACCAGGGCACCCTCGGCATCGGCTTCATAGGACTGGCGGAGTGCCTTGTGGCCCTCACCGGCAAGCACCATGGCGAGGACAGCGAGTCACAGGCGTTGGGTCTGCGCATCGTGCGCCACATGCGTAGCCGTGTCAACGAATATTCCGAGACGTTCCACCATAATTATTCGGTGCTGGCCACTCCGGCCGAAGGGCTGTCGGGCAAATTCACTGCCAAAGACCGCAAGAGCTTTGGCATACTCCCCGGCATCACTGACCGCGACTATTACACCAACTCCAACCATGTCCCGGTCTACTACCACTGCTCGCCCACACACAAGGCACGTGTGGAAGGTCCGTATCACGAACTGACCGGCGGCGGCCACATATTCTATGTGGAGATTGACGGCGATGCCACACACAATCCCGAGGCCATTATGAATATCGTGGATTTGATGGATAAGCATAACATGGGCTACTGCTCTGTCAACCACAACCGTAACCGCTGCATGGACTGCGGATATGAGGACGCTTCGGAGGGACTGAAAGAATGTCCTGAATGTCACGGACACAACATTGACCGCTTGCAGCGCATCACAGGCTATCTCGTGGGAACTACCGACAGGTGGAACCATGCGAAACTCGCCGAGCTCCATGACCGCGTGGTCCACAAATAAAGCGTATTTTCCCATATGGACGGCGGCGGCGACACACTGCAAGTGCTTGATATAGTGGAGGGGACCATCGTAGATGGCCCCGGTCTGCGCACGTCGATATATTTCGCCGGATGCAGCCACCACTGCGAGGGTTGCCACAATCCGGGGTCGTGGGATGCCGACGGCGGCAAGCCTATGAGCGTGGAGCAGCTTATGGAGGTGATAGATGACAACGAGATGGACGTGACCTTTAGCGGCGGCGATCCGCTCATGCAGATTGACGCTCTGTTGCCGCTGGCTCGCCGTGTCAAGGAGCGTGGCTACAACCTCTGGGTCTACACCGGCTATACCATAGAGGAGATACGCGCATCCTATAGCCTCAGCCGCATACTTGACTACGCCGACACCATCGTAGAGGGCCGCTTCGTCAAGGCACTCAGAGATACCTCCCTGCGTTTCCGCGGCTCAAGCAACCAGCGCATCATCACGCTGCGGACTTGATAATTTCGTATAATTCTCATAAGTCTTATAAGACTTATAAGATTTTATAACCGCCAGCAGCCGCCAGCCGTCCCTCTTAGAAGCTCGCGAAGTGCTTGAGCACTTCGTAGAGATAGTGCACGGGCAGCCCCATGACATTGTAGTAGCTGCCGTAGATGCCGCTGATGCCTATGGCTCCGATCCACTCCTGTATGCCGTAGGCCCCGGCCTTGTCATAGGGGCGGCAGGTATCCACATAGGCTTCTATCTCTGATTGCGACAGCCGGGCAAATTCCACATCTGTGGTTACGCTGAAACTTATTTGCAGCTTCACCGAGCATACTGTCACTCCGGTCACCACATGGTGCAGGCGGCCTGAGAGGGTTTGCAGCATCTTGATGGCCTCCTCTCTGTTTTGCGGCTTGCCGAAAGCGATGCCGTCACATATGACCATCGTGTCGGCTGTGATCAGCAGGTCGTTGTCGGTCAGTTCGTCATAATAGGCCGTAGCCTTGAGGATTGCCAGGTATTCGGGATGTCGGAATACCGGGAGTGACGGCGGGCATACTTCTTCCACATCATGTGTGTTGACCACCTCGAATTTAAGGCCGAGTAACTGCATCAGTTCCTTGCGACGCGGCGATGCGCTGGCTAACTTGATGTTGTATGACCTAAGGTTTTGGGGCACAAGCGATGTCGGCATAGTGACAGATGATAAATAGGGAAACTATATACTGTAATTTCGGTCACGTAAGATAAACTACACGTAAAAATACAAATAAATGTCATAAAATCACACACTCTGTCACCAATTTGTCACACTCCCCCCTCCACACGACATCAGCTACATAAGCAGTCCCGAAGGGACTCCCACTGACAGTCAACCAAATTCAAGAAAACACACAATCCTAACTTAAGGAGTGCACACATCGTAGTAGGGACATGCCATGGCATGTCGCCGAACGCATGTAGCAGCGGCGTGGCCATCTGTGCGTGTGTATCCCTTTAGGGACATGCCATGGCATGTCCCTACAACATGGTAGCTGACGGGCGGTTATGCTTGCTGGGAGAGGTGGTGCATGCCTGGGTCTCCGTAGGAGACCGATTTTTTAGGCAGTGGTCACACAAACCGTAGGTTTGGCTGACCACTGTTTTTTTGACGCCCCTCCTATCATCGCCTCCGGCGGAGGCGTACAAATATCCGAGGCGGTGCATATCGAATGCGCCGCCACGGATATAGGGAGGAGGGTGAAAGCCCAACCTCACCAGGGTCACCCAGACCTACGGCCTGTCTGACCCTGGCCTAACATCTGTGCCTCCCACGGAGGCAGCATCCCGGCAGCGTGTGGCTCCTATGTGTGACATGGCATATCGGCGGCGTGACGGATGAATGTATGTGTTCGTGGAGCGAAATCTCTCCGAGGTTTATATGGGTGTGGGGACCTTACCCCATGTACGTCGCTACGCGCCGTGCATGGGGCTACGCACGGCTGGCACGTCTCCGATGTGCCTCCTCCCATGCAACACGCTGATACACCGCAAGTAGTAGGGGCACACACCACGGCGTTACCAGCCGAAGGCTTTCTCGCAGGTCATCCAGAGGCCTTGGGCCTTGAGTACCTGCTCGAGGATGTCGCGGGCCACGCCGCGGCCGCCGTCGGCAGGGCTGATGTATCGGGCTGTGGCGCATATTTCGGGGGCTGCGTCGGCCGGTGCTACCGAAAGCCCCACGGCTGCCATCACCTCATAGTCGGGTATGTCGTCGCCGGCATAGGCTATCTCCTCGGATTGCAGACCGTAACGCTCCATGATGGTGCGCAGCACAGGCAGCTTCATCGAAGCCCCGAGGTGTATCTCGTTGATGCCGAGCGCATTGTATCTGTGGCGTATGGACTCGTCGGTGGCTCCGCTGATGATGGCAAGCAGAAGCCCCTTTTTGACGGCAAGCTGCATGGCGTATCCGTCCTTGATGTTGACCATGCGGCGCGGCATCCCGTTGTCGTCCATGGGGATACATGACGGCGAGAGCACGCCGTCAACATCAAATATCACGGCTTTTATCTTCCTCAGGTCATAGTCTGTACGGCTCATGATTCGGTGGTCTGTGGGTGGTTGTTGCGGTAATCTGAAGCGATGGAGCTGCTCACGCACCTGTAGAGCGAAGCCTCCTGGGGGTCGAGCATATCCATGTGTGTAGACATGACGGCAGTGTCGCCTCGGCGTGCCGGACCGGTCTGGCCTTCATGTGGACCTATGGCTACGGCCTTGCGCAGCGTAGCCTCTATCAGCGGCTCAAGCATTGACAAGTCGAGACCGTCGGCTGCGAGTATCTTCTGTGCCTGTGACCACATGTGGTTGGCGAAATTGCTCGCAAACACGGCTGCGAGATGTATGCGCCGCCTTTTCGCAGAGTCGGCCTCATGGATGCGCGAGGTGAAAGCCGACGCCAGCCGCCGCGCCTTGCCGACAGTGGCCGCGCAGTCGCCCTCCAGCAGCATGGTGACGGATGCCGGGTCTACAGCATCGCCGGCGGTAAATGTCTGCAACGGATAGAACACGCATCGTCCCTCTCCGAGACCGTCGAGCACCGACAGCGGTGACGAGCCGGATGTATGGCACCATATCCCGCGGCGCCACGCCTCGGGGCGTGCACACGTGCGCACAGCAGCCGTGAGCGGAGCCACGGCATCGTCTTTGACTGCAATGATATAGAAATCGCCCTCAGCCGAGAGGGCGGCGATGTCATCGGTGGCGGCTGCCCCGGTTTTGTCGGCCAGTCTCCGGGCATGCGTCAGGGTGGGGCTGTAGATCTGGATGATGTCGGCGGCTTCGGCCAGAGCCGGCGCGAGACACGAAGCCACGTTGCCGGAGCCGAGAAGCACTATCCGTGGTCGGGTTGGCTGCGTCATTTTCAGGCCTCGGTGCTGTCCCAACGCTCTATATGCACCTTCTCCCACAGGGTCTTCGACGGGTCGAGAGGCTTGCGCTGCTCGTCCTTGTAGCCCAGGGTGATGATGCACTCGATGTTGACGTGCTCGGGGATGCCCAGCATCTCCTGTAGCTGCTCCTCGGCCGATATGTTTTCAGCCCCGAAGCGGTTACGTATCTGTATCCAGCATGAGCCGAGACCGAGTGCGGCTGCCTGGAGCTGCATATATGAGGCGGCTATAGAGCAGTCTTCCACCCACACGTCGCTCAGCGTAGTGTCGGCGGCCACCACCACGGCCATGGCGCAGCGTGCCACCGGGCCCGCTCCCATGGTGCGCACTTCGCTCATGCGCTGCAGCATCTCCTTGTCGTCTACCACGATGAAGTGCCACGGATGGGAGTTCTTGGATGTGGGGGCGAGAAGTCCGGCCTCGAGTATCAGTTTTACGTCCTCGGCCGGAAGCTCCTGGGCGGTGTACCGCCGTATGCTGCGGCGGTTGAGTATCAGATGGTTGAAATCTTTTTTTTCCATAGTGGTGGGGGAGCCGCTCAGAGGGTGGCGGCTTTGGATTATTTCACTTCGCACACCCATGCGCCGGGATAACGGGCGGCTGTAGAGGGCTGCTTGGCCACAAGGGCGTCCTTGGAGTCAGATGCCTCGGAATATACGCGGTAGCGTGAACCCATCTTCTTGATTTTGAGGGTGTTGTCGCCGCTTTGGCGTATGAATGCGTGTGCGTCGATGTCAGATGTGAGTGATGCCACCACGAGTATGTATGAGGAGGCACCCTTTGATGTGGCTGCGGCTTGCGTAGCTGCGGCTGCAGGCTTCTCTTTCATGGCCGGGACGCTCGGCGTGGCTGTCTCCCGGGGCTTGGCAGGTGCGGCAGGTGCGCTGGCCTGTGAGGCGGCGGCAGTGGTGGTGACGTCGCTGGCCGGGATTATCTTGGGGGTGTTGTCGCGAGGCTCAGGCACCGAGGGCTTCACCGTGGCGGTCGCGCTCTCGGGGTCGGGGTATGAGATGTACAGGTCGTGGGCGAACTGCACAGGCTCCGAGGCTGTGAAATTTGTGCCGAGAGCGGCCAAGGTGGTCCGGTCGGCTGTGCGTGTAGGGGAGAGGTATGTGAATACGCATGTGGCAATCACTGCCACAGCCACAGCCACGCGGCTGTAGACCGAACGTGCTGCCGTCAGCCATAGCGGCTTCTGCTTGAAGTCTTCGTCATAGGCCGATACTGCATCGGCTATCTTTTCGGCATCACGGCGTGAGGGCGCTATCAGCTGCTTGATGGGTATGATTTCCAGTGCCGGGAGCACTCCGTAGGGGTTGACGGCGGCCGATGCCGCAGAGGGTATGAACTCCGGCGTGGCTTCGTCCTGATACCTGAGTGTGCCGAGCGAGCCTACGGTCAGTGTGCCGGCTGATGCCAGTCGCGACTTAAGCGCGGCCACGCAGTCGCCCAGCGACTCCGATGCGAGGGCATATGACCAGCGGTGGCGGCGCATGAGGCTCGTCACGAGCATGCCGTCGTTGTGGTCGATGCGCGGATTAAACGAGAGCCGGCGCGAGGGGGGCATGAAAGTCCCGCTCTCCTTATTTATATAAGCAGGGACTTTCTCGGCTATGAATGCGCCGAAACCGGGCACGATGACACAGTCATTGCGCACGATGAGATGCTCTATATGTTCTGTCAGGTTAATCATAGCAAGGCAAAGTTAGCAAGAAACGCGGATATTACAAAATTTCACGAAACTTAAAATCAGAGTAAATTTTTTTGAGGAAAAGTTCAGAAAAATGTCAATAATATCAAAAAATAATATTATAGTTGCATCGTCGTTTTGGAAAGATGCATTTCTTGATGAAATTGTATCTGACCGGGATGGCAAAACCTTAAAACCTATTTAACTAACCTATTTTTTAACCAATTCAACACAACAATTGCATTATGAAGAAATTTACTCTTGCTCTTGCAACTCTCGCATTGAGTGTCGCCTCAATGTCAGCCGCCGACTACTATCTGATCGGCGGTTTTAACGGCTGGACAACATCTGATCCTGCAGCAAAGTTCACCAAAACTGCACAGGCAGGTGTGTATGAACTTAAGTATGAAGGCACACTGACATCTGGCTTTAAAGTGAACGATGGCACATGGTTTAATGACAACATCAACTTCGGCAGCAACGGCAGCAACCTCGTGGTAGGTGAGCCTTATGCGTATGCAGTGGGTGGTAGCACCGGTAACATCACTATGAGTGAAAATGTCGCCAATCCTACTGTGACACTGAACATCAAAGACGGCACACTCCTCGTGCAGGGCGAGCAGCAGGAAGCCAAAAGCAAGTACGGTATCCATGGTCAAATCTTCGGCGACCCCAATTGGATCACTGAAGAAATGTCAAATGAAGATGGAAAGTGGGTACTTTCTGCTTCTATCATTCCTGGCGCATTCGGAATCATGCAGATGGATGCAGCCAGTGGTTCACAGACTGGCTGGTATTCTTCAGCATCAGACGGTTCAGTGACTCTTAACACGCCCATGAGCGTTATGCTTGAGGGTACAAACTGGACCAGCGATCTCAAAGGCAGCTACATCTTCACCTATGATCCTGATGCTCAGACTCTCCTCATCGCTTCTGCTTCTCTGTGGAACGACATCACTGCTGACGAAAACGCTACTTTCGCTATCTACACTATCGAAGGCAACATCGTTAAGGCTTCTGCCAACGTTAACGACGTTGAAAACCTCGAAAGCGGCATGTACATCATCAACGGCGAGAAGGTGATGATCTGCAAGTAATCCCGACTAACTTTACATCATAAGTCAGCGGCCTCCACCCACCCCAGGGCGGAGGCCGCTCTCATTTCCCCCCCCAAAAAAAAAATCCCCCAATTGTAGGGATGGTGTTGCACCGCCTCGGGAATTTGTGCGCCTCCTCCGGAGGCGGTGGTAGGGTGGGCGTCAAGAATACAGTGGTCATCCAAACCTACGGTTTGTGTGACCACTGCCTAAAAAATCAGTCTCCTACAGAGACCCCGACATGCACCATCCCAGCAAGAATAACCACCTGTCAGCCACCCAGTTGTAGGGACATGCCATGGCATGTCACCCAAAGCCATACACACGCAAAGATGGCCGCGCCGCCGGTGCATGCGTTTGGCGATATGCCATGGCACAATGCCACTAACTTTGGAAGTCCCGAAGGAACGGGCTTATGGTAGTGCCTCGTGCCTACCATGAATCCATCCCTCCGGGATTTTTTCGTGGTGGATTACTGTCTGCCGTAGACTCGTCATGGCTACGCCATTCCTCATCCACGGTTAAGCATTAATCCGTCCCTTCGGGACTGCTAATGTGGTGTATGTCTGTGGCCGTAAACTCGTTATGGCATGTCACCCAAAGGTATACACACGCACAGATAGCCGCGCCGCCGGTGCATGCGTTCGGCGACATGCCATGGCATGTCCCTACTACATATTAACGCCATTCAAGCATTTACGCTTGCTTAATTAAACAGCATTGTGCCATGTCCATACTGCGATGTGTGCATTGTGCCGTGGGGGGAGGCGCGTCGGATACGTGCACGAGATGGCATTTATTGTGTTAATTGTGTTAAAAATGAGGGTGATACGTTGCTACTTTTTGATTTTGCTTGTTATAACATCGTAATTGATTTAGAAAAGGACGCTCTGAGACCCAGTCCGTTGCAGGGATTTCTTGATTATCGCAACAAATAGTCACATATCGATTACAATAGGAGTTCATAACCAAAATAAATAACCTTTTTCACTAACAATCTAATCAGTACGACGACATGGCAACAACCCAGTTTCATCCCGTGGTTCAAGAGCTTATCGATATGATAGCCCAGAACGGATGGCAGAGCAAGTTTGAAGAAGCCCTCAAGAAGGCGCAGTCTTATAACGTAATCGGTTTTGAAGATGTCAAGACCCTCGACGACTATTTCAAGTGGATCGATGACCAGCTTAAATGGGTACCTGTAGAAAACCTTTACGGCAAGGTAGTATTCCAGCATGTATGCAAGTTCTACTTCATCCTCGACCAGAGCCCTGTCAAGGAGCTTCAGAATCCTGTGACACCGCATGACAAGATGCAGCCGCTGACTCCGCTGTCGGCATGGATGCGCAAGTTTATGAACGCCCTCGGCGAATGGATGGACGATCCCGCATCTATCACGGAGGAATCGGAGTCGACATTCTTCAAGTGCCCTCCCTACAACATGAACGAATATCTCCGTCCGCGTGGCGGATGGAAGAGCTTCAACCAGCTGTTTGGCCGTTACACCAAACCTGGCTACCGTCCTATCGCAGCCATCGGTGACAGCCGTATCATCACGGCTCCTGCCGACGCTACATTTGACGGCCAGTGGGAGGTCAACAGCAACACCGGCGTAGACATCAAGGGTCTGCACTGGAGAATCGAGGAGCTCCTTGAGGGCAGCCCTTATGCCCATGAATTTGAAGGTGGCCAGTGGACGCACTCGTTCCTCAACACTACCGACTATCACCGTCAGCACATGCCTGTAGCAGGTACCATCCTTGAGGCACGTGTAATCCAGGGCACAGTGTATCTGCAAGTCACCGCCGAGCCTATCCCCGGTGATCCTGACGGAAAGACCCAGCTCGTGGGCAAGCGTGTATTCGGTGCTCCTGACGATGCAGGATATGAGTTCATGCAGACACGTGGCCTGTTTGTAATCGACAGCCCGATCGGTCTGGTGGCCGTGCTTCCTATGGGTATGGCACAGGTATCGTCAATCGTTCCTACCGCCGAAGTAGGCCGCACCCTCCACAAGGGCGAGGAAATCAGCTACTTCCAGTTTGGCGGCTCGGATATCGTCATGGTATTCCAGGAGAAGAGCAATGTCAGCTTCACAGCGCAGCCTGGCGTACACTACAAGGTGGGTACACGTCTGGCAGTAGCCAACCCCGTAATCTACAAGAATTAAAGATTACCTGCCATCGAGAAAAACACACAACCAAAAACCAAAATTCAAAAAAGTAACAATATGGATACTTCAAAACTGCAACCTATAATGCAAAAGTTCGTCGCCCTTATCGATGCCAACGGCGGCGAGATGCGTAAAGCCCTCGAAAAAGCTATTGAATACGTGCATGAGAAAAATGTGATAGAATACGCCAATATCCGCAACCTTGACGAATATATAGAGTGGAACAACAAGAATCTGACCACTCCCTGGCTTGAAAACCGCTACGGCACAGCCACTCTCGAGAAGTTCAAGACCATGTACTTCCTCCTGGACGTAGCTCCTGTGGGCCAGTATCAGAATCCTACCGTGCCACGTCCTACGGATCCCGCCCTTACTCCGCTGTCAGAGTGGATGCGCGAATACCAGATAGCCTTAGGCCAGTGGATGGACGATCCATCATGGTTCACTCCCGAGGTCGAGAAATCGTTTGACGAAGCCGGCCCCTACAACATGAAAGAATATGTACGTCCGCGTGGCGGATGGAAGACTGTCAACCAGCTCTTTGCCCGTCGTACCAAACCAGGTTACCGTCCTATCGCAGCCATCGACGACCCACATATCATCGTGTCACCTGCCGAAAGCACATTCGCCGGTCAGTGGGAGGTCAACTCCAATACAGCCGTCAACATCAAGGGTCTTTACTGGCAGATTCAGGAACTGCTCGAAGGCAGCCAGTACAAGGACTGCTTCGAAGGCGGCCAGTGGACGCACTCGTTCCTTAACACCTATGACTACCACCGTCAGCATGCACCTGTCATGGGTACCATCCTTGAGGCTCGTGTCATCCAGGGTGCAGTCTATGTACAGATGACCCTTGTGCCCACAGAGGGACAGAAGGATGCCCAGACCATCCTCGGCAAGACTGTTGCCGTCAACCCCGACGCATCCAACAAGGCATTTAAGATCGATGCTCCTGACCTCGCAGGTTACGAGTTCATGCAGACCCGTGGTATCTTCATCATCGACAGCCCGATCGGCCTTGTAGCCGTTTGTCCTATCGGCATGGGTCAGGTATCGTCAATCGTTCCTACCGCCGAAGTAGGCCGCACCCTCTACAAGGGCGAGGAAATCAGCTACTTCCAGTTTGGCGGATCTGATTGCTGCATGGCCTTCCAGGAGAAGAGCAACATCAGCTTCACAGCCCAGCCGGGTGTACACTACAAAGTAGGCACCAAGATTGCCGACGCTTATCCTGTGATTGACTACAAGGTAAGACACAAATAAGCTCGTAGGAGCTTCAGCAATATAGAAAATGGAGCCGATGCACGACAAGTTATCGGCTCCGTTTTTTTTAATTCAACTGTTTATTAATCAGATTAATACATAACTACAATGGCAACATCTGACAAACCCTTAACCTCAGCCAGGGTTACAGGAGGCGGAAAGCCCAAGACGGGCGGAAAGGCCGCAACGTTAGGCATGATGTCGATGGCTATCATGATGGTCACCACGGTGCTTAGTCTGCGTGGACTGGCCTCACAGGCCGAGTATGGCTATACTTCGATATTCTGGTATGTGCTCTCTGCGTTATTGTTCCTTATCCCGTTTTCACTCGTATGCGCCGAGCTGGGTTCTACATATACCAAGAGCGGCGGTCTGTTTCGCTGGTGCGCCGAAGCATTCGGAGCACGCTGGGGATGGACTGCGATGTATCTCGAATGGATGACGGTGGTGATATGGTTTCCCTCGGTGCTGATGTTCGGAGCGGTGTCGCTGGCCTACGTGTTCTGGCCCGAGACCTTTGACCAGCATCTGGCATCCAATGTCATCTATACCCTTATCATAGTGCTTGCGGTCTATTGGCTCAGCACCTTCAACTGTTTCCGCGGTCTCAAGAGCGCCAACAAGCTCTCGACCTACGGAGGTCTCTTCGGCACAATCATCCCGGGTGCCATACTTATCATACTCGGTATCGTGTATGTATGCACCGGTGGCGAGAATTTCATCCCTACCGACCATCCTTTCTGGCCTGACTTCTCAAAGTACAGCACCATAGTGCTTGCAGCTTCCATCTTCCTCTTCTACGGCGGTATGGAGATGCAGGGCGTGCACGTCAACCAGATGGAGAATCCGGAGCGCACATTCCCGAAGGCTGCCCTGATAGCGGTGGTGATTATCCTCGCCGTGTTTATTTTCGGAACTCTGGCCATCGGATTTGTGATGCCTGAAAAGGACATCAACCTGCTCCAGAGTCTGCTTGTGGCCTATAACCGCCTGTGGGCACATCTCGGATGTCCGTGGCTCGGCAATGTGATAGCCTTGTTTGTCACCTTTGGCGTCATCGGCCAGGTCAGCGTAATCATCGCCGGCCCTTCTACCGGTATCCTTGCCGTGGGGCGCTCTGGTTATCTGCCCCGCAGCCTTCAGAAATGTAACAAGAACGGTGTGCAGACCCACATCCTCTGGATACAGGGTATAATCGTCACCATCCTCGCGCTCGTGCTCGTAGTGCTTCCGTCGGTGCAGAGTGCATATCAGATTCTGAGCCAGATGGCCACTATCATCTATCTGCTGCTTGTCATCATCATCTACTGCGCGTTCTTCCGTCTGCGCAAGACCGAGCCTAATGTCAAGCGCGGCTACCGCGTGCCGGGCGGCAAGTTCGGACAGTGGTTCGTCACTCTGCTCGGAGTAATCGGTGCCGGCGCGGCGATGATATTGAGCTTCTTCCCTCCCGGACAGATTTCCACCGGCAATCCTATAGTGTATATAGGCATATTGCTCGTAGGTACCATAATCCTTTTCTCCATACCGTTTATCGTCTATGCCAAGCGTAAAGCCAGCTGGCATGATCCCGACTCTGATTTCTATCCGTTTAACTGGATGATCGAGGGACGTAAGCCCGATCAGGTGTCAAAATGGACCAAGGACTATCAGCCTACCGACCAGGAGGTGCAGAATGCCATGAAACAGGAGAATAAAGTGTGACGTAACGCCGGCACTGACATATCTACGTTGATAATACTTATAATGTTATGAGAATTAACACAGGTAAGGGTACTATTTCCCTTCTGACACTCGCAGCCATATGGTCTATATCGCTGGTGGTGAACCTGCCGGGACTGGCAATCACGCCGATGCTGGGCAATCTTGACAAGATATTTCCCGGTACGTCCGAATTGGAGATACAACTCCTTACCGTGTTGCCTAATCTCTTCATAATCCCGTTCGTGCTGCTCTCGGGCAAGCTCTCGCTGTCAAAGAGCAAAATATCCATAGTAGTGGTGGCGCTCGTCATATATCTGGCGAGCGGCATCCTCTACTTTTTCGCCCGAAGCATGGTGGCTCTGATAGTCATCAGCTGTCTGCTCGGAGTGGGGTGCGGATTGCTTATCCCTCTGGCTGCCGGGCTGCTTGCCGATACGTTTGTAGGCAAATACCGCATGCAGCAGCTCGGCATCAAGTCAGGTATCTCCAACATAGCCCTCGTGATAGCCACGTTTGTGGTGGGATGGCTCAGCCATGGTAACTGGCACCTGCCGTTTTTGGTATATCTGATTCCGGCTATACCTCTGGCCATGTCGGTATTCCTCCGCGGCATACCCAAGGCTGACCTATATCCGCAGACTGTGGCTTCGCCGCAGGTCAAGGCATCGGCTAAGGTGGCCTCCAAGGCTTCGATGGCCGGGGTTGCCGCTGATGCCATACATGCCGTGCCGCCGACAGCCACCTCCGATATGTTCGGAAAATTCGGACGTGTCAAGGACGGTTTCATCGTGTCACGTGTCTGGTGGCTGATAGCGGTGTACTTCATGGTATGCTATGCCGGTGTCATCGTGAGCTACTATTCGCCGTTTCTGATGCAGGGCTACGGACTGTCGGACTCCGACGTAGGCACTGTGACCGCCCTGTTCTTCCTCGCGGTATTTTTGCCGGGATTCGTGTTGCCATGGATTGTGAAGAGCCTCAAGCAGACCACTCTGATCATATCTGCGGCTGTCATGGCAGGGGGCATATTCCTGATGACGGTGAGCCATCATTTCGGCATGCTCTGTCTGGCGGCCATGCTTGTGGGAGCCGGCTACGGTGTTTTCCAGCCTCTGATCTATGACAAGGCCACTCAGGTTATCACTGTTCCGGCCAAATCCACTCTGGCTCTGGCATTTGTGCTTGCGGCCAACTATCTGTCGGTGAGTGCCACGCCGTTTATCGTCGACGGGTTTGCCGACCTGCTGCATCAGGCACATAACAATGCCTTCCCGTTCATATTCAATTCAATAGTCATGGCGGCTTTCACGGTGATTGTGATTCTGTTTCGCAAATCGTTTGTGTTTGCCATCAACAAGACATATTATTAAAATCATACAAGAAAATACCAACATGTTCCGACTATTTCGCACTGTAGGATGCCTCTCGGCGGCGGTGTGCATCGTGACGCCTGTCATGGCCCAGCGGCATCCCACGACTCCGGAGTTTCAGGAGGTAAAGATACTCAATGACAAGGATTCGTCAGGCATCACCGAGATTAATGTCTATGAGACATTTGTCGAGAACGCACCTAAAGCCTATAATATCCCCGGTGCTCCGCGATTTGCCATCGTCGGCAAGGACCGCAAGTTTTATCTCGGCATAGGCGGTACGGTCAAGGCCACGATATCATATGACTGGGGCAACCCGATAGACAATCCGTTTGATTTCACCACTTCGGCCATACCTATGGCACAGCGTCCGGGCGACGGCGGCAAGGTGCAGTTCAGCGCGGCCACCAGCAGCCTCTACATCAATTTCGTGGCGCTGCCGGGCGATGACAACCAGATCGGTGCCTATTTCAATGCCAATCTGACCGGCAACAATGACTATGCCTTCGATCTGCAGTATGCCTACATCAAATACCGCGGCATCACCGCCGGCTATAACTACAGCCTGTTTTCGGACATGGCTGCGGCTCCACCGAGCATTGACAATGAGGGCCCTTGCGGCTTCACTGCCATACCTAACGGGGTGGTGGACTATGAGCACTCGTTCGGCAAGCACTGGAGCATAGGTGCCGGCCTGGAACTGCCGATGGTATCGGCCACCACAGGTGCCGACACTTATACCGTCAGCCAGCGTGTGCCGGATATTCCTGCCTACGTGCAGTATTCATGGGGCGGAGGCTCGAGCTGGATAAGATTTTCCGGCATAATCCGCAACATGCTCTACCGCGATGTCGTAGAGGGTAAAAACCGCGACAATGTGGGGTGGGGCATAAAGATGAGCGGAAGTGCCGCCCTGTGTCCGTTTGTGACCGCATACTATCAGGCCGCGTATGGCAAGGGCATCACGAGCTACTTCCAGGACCTCTATGAGGGCGGACTGGACATGGTGCCTGAAGAGGGGAGACCCGGACGTCTGTCGACTGTCAAGTCGTGGGGCGGTTACATAGGTCTGCAATACAATCTGTCAAGGAAGGTATTTGCCACCACCACCTACAGCCATGTGCGTAACTATGCGCCTGACTATGCCGCCGGTGACACTCCGTGGGGAGAGCAATACAAATATGCCCAGTATGCGCTGGCCAACGTGATGTGGAGCATCACGCCTATCATACAGACGGGTGTGGAATATATCTATGGCCGACGTGTCAACATGGATGGCGAGTCACGCCACGACAACCGTATCCAGGCGATGCTTCAGGTCAGCTTCTGACATGACGTCTGTCGCTCTATGAGTCGCGTGTCACGAGTGCTTGTCTATCCTGACACCGTCCATATCTACCACTTCCAGGGTGAGTCCTCTATATGTGACGGAATCCCCGGGACGTGGTATTTTTTGTAGCTGCTCAAGTATGAGGCCGGCTATGGTGGTGTAGCCCGAGGGGATGGATTCGCCGTCGAGGTCGAAGTGGAGCATGAAATCATATATGGGGCATTGGCCGTCCACGAGCCAGCTGTGTCCGTCAGCACGGGTGATGATGAAAGCGTCATCGGTGCCCACTTCCACCGATCCTACGAGACCTCCGAGCACATCGCAGAGTGTGACCATCCCCTGCACCTCGCCGTATTCGTCACATACGAGTCCGCAGTGGACGCCTTTGTGGCGCAGTATGCCTAATGTGTCATAGGCTTGCATGATTTCGGGTATGAATGTACCGGGCTTGACGGCGTCGGCGAGATTGAAGTCGCGGCTGCATATGTCGAATATCATATCCTTGAGATGCACTATGCCTATGATGCTTGAATGGTCTGCATCATATACCGGATAACAGCTGTGGGTATCCTGCCGGATGATTTCTTTGATGCGGTCAGCAGGCATATCCACGTCAAGCGTGACAAGGTCAATCTTCGGGGTCATTATGGAGCTGACACGCTGGTCGCCCATGGCGAGTGCCCTCAGCATGATGTCTTGTTCGAGGTCTTTGACCTCTCCGGCGTCAGTACCCTCGCGTATGACCGATTTGATTTCTTCTTCGGTCACACGGTTGCTCTCTTTGTTGAGTCCGAACAGCCTGACAAGCAACGCTGTGGAGCGCGAAAGGAGCCATACGGCCGGGAGTGTCATGACTGAGAGAAAGTGCATTGGCCGCGCTACGGCCATGGCTACACGGTCGGAGGCATTGAGTCCTATACGCTTCGGAAACAGCTCGCCGACGACTATGGAGAGATAGGTGACTATGATGACTATGACGGTCTGGGCCACAACCCTGGCTGTGGCTGCCGACATGCCGGCTGAGGCAAGCCAGGCGGCAAAGTCGCCTGACAGGGCTGCGCCCGAAAACAGACCGGTCAGGATGCCTATAAGTGTGATGCCTATCTGTACGGTCGACAGGAATCGGTCAGGTTCTTCGGCTAATTTCAGAGCTGTGGCGGCGTTGCGGCTCCCCTTTTTTGCCGCAGATGACAGCCGGGATTTGCGTGCGGAGATGAGCGCGACTTCCGACATGGAGAAAATGCCGTTGAGAAGTATGAGGATAACGATTATGATCAGGTCACTCATGACGGGTGGGATAAGTTCACAATGTGATGTTGTTATGTAATGTCAATGTTGTATTTCTTAAAATGTTAACAATGTTGTGGCTTCCATTGTTTGTGTGCATACCGTGGGATGGGCAAAAGAAAAGCCCACGTCTAAGGGTGTGACGTGGGCGAATAAACGGGCCATTTTAAAAATTTGGTCTTTGGCTTTTTTAATGAAGCCAGCAAAATGCCGTTTTGTACTATAGAAACAACGGCATGAGCGAAATAGTTTGCCGTAGATGTGTTTTTTATGGCGTATTTATTGTTTTCTGACGATTACGGCGACATTGCTGTCGGCATCTGGGAGATGGATGGAACCGTTGGCCACTGTTGATGTCTTACCGGAATACAGGTCTGTGACCTCGGTGCCGTCGGGCCATGCCTCTTTAGCCGGGATGCCGGCCGGTGAAGATGGGTTGAGGGAAATGAGCACAGTGTCGCCTCCAAGTCGGCGCATGCAGGTGTGCTGATTGATTGTGGTCTGCTTGCCCATGCCTATCGCAGGATGTGCCTGTCTGATTTTGCCGAGTTTCTGGAAGTGGAGCAATGTCTCAGTGTCCCCGTCGGTCCAGTTCATGTCGGAGCGAAATGCCTGGTTGCTGTCGACATTGAGACGCGCATCGCTGAGTTTGCGTCCAGATTCGTCGCCGTAGAAAATCTGCGCGACTCCGGGCGAGAGCATAAGCGTAGTGGCACAGTCAATCATGTTTGACATGTCGGCATCGCGGTGATACGAATTGTTGAGATAGCTGAACGGATGCCAGTCGGGGTGTGCCGCTATGCTGTCGGCGTAGGCTTGCCATACGTACACGATGCCGTCCAGATCGCCGTGTTTGGGAAAGTAGAAGTTGACCATGCTTGAGAACCCTGCACCGGCGTAATCGGGTTTGTAGTCGATACCGGCCATATCGTAGTCGCCTGTCATATAGAATCTGTCGGTCCATAGCGATGCCGGGTCATCGGGATGTTTTGCTCGCCACTTTGTCAGGGCATCGTTACATGCTTTGCTTAGCTCCTTCCACCGGTTGAGATGGACGTTTTCCACGATGTCGCAGCGGAAGCCGTCGATGCCGAATTCTTCAACCCATGAAGCTATCCATGCGATTAGATATTGTGACGGACTCCAATTACGGTCAGTGCGCAGCGGCCTGGCGGAGGGATTGACCCATGCATCGTTGTCTTTTCCCTCCTTGCGCCATTTTTTCTTGAGGAAAGAGGGGACTTTTACGTGGCTGTCGCTCTCGTCCTTGAAATCAGGCATTCCGTAGAGGGTGGCCTGCAGCGGATCTGTCTCATCCCAGTTTTCATCGGGCATCCTTATCCAGCCGCGGTCATACCAGCCCTTCCATCCGAGCCGCCCCTCGTAGAAGTGGTCATAGCTCCAGTCTCGTATGTGTTTCGCCGCTTCCTGTTCGGTGTATCCTGTGTCGGCAAAACCGTATTGGACTGCATCAAGCAGAGTTGGGTAGCCGGGGTCATTGAGATTGGCGCCGAGCATGACACGTATGCCCTGGGCGTGCAGGGTGTCGACGAGTTCGCGAAATTCGGCTACGGTGCCGTAATTTTTGTCAATCTGTGTGTAGTCGAGAGGGTAGTAGCCGTGGTATCCGTAGTGGGGAAAATCGTTGACGGAGCCGCTGCCCGACATCCAGCCGTGGATCTGCTCGTAGACATCGGTCATCCAGAGCACATCGATGCCCATGTCGGTGAAATAGCCATCCTTGGCTTTCTGCAACATCCCTTTGAAGTCGCCCCCGTGAAATGTCGCGGCATTGAGGCGTTCGGAACCATAATCCACGATGCGTCCATAGTTGACATCATTGGTCGAATCGCCATTGCAGAAGCGGTCTGTGATGACGAAATAGACTGTCGCATTGCCCCAGTCAAAAGGCTTTGTGTCGGCTGCCGTGACCGCATGCATGCCTGACAGCAGCAGCGACAGCCCCCCGAGTAAGCATCTCTTTTTCATAAGGTAGTATTATCTCTTTTTCAAAAGAAGTTTATTATCCGTCTGCAAAATTACACCCCTGCTCCATAGCCGTCAATACTGATTTATAACCATACAATTGTGCATAATATACTAAAGAAAATTCTGTGTCTCGATTTATTTATTTATTTATTTTGCATATTTAAGTGAGGAGATTGATAAATGAAGAAAAGGACCTGTATAGTATTGTTTAACTTTGATGTGCTTGATTGTGGCTCATGCTGAAGCTAAATTTGTTGGTGTAATTCATCAGTATTCTTTTTGTGTAAATTTAAAATACCCGGATATGTCATTTTGGAATTTGTTATGTGAGGCCATTCTGCTTGATAAGATATGTAGATGGATTTTCCCTAAAAAGAAAGTATCGTCACAATCTTATCAACCACATTATGATTATGCTACCCAATGTGGGTACGCAGCTCGTATTGAAGAATTGGAGCAAGAAATCAAAGAGTCACAAAAACGACTTGCCGAATATCAAAAGCTGACAGGCAACAGATCTATAGGCAATTATGAAAATATCGATCAAATTCAAGAGCGGATTGATGAGCTTGAGAATCAGATGGATGAATATGATGATACATCTGATCGCTATGACCTCATTCAGGAAGAAATAGATTTGCTCCAAGACAGTCTGGATGATATTGAAGAAGCTGAATGGATGGAGGACGACATAAACAGCTTCAACAATGATATTTATGACACGGATTTATACCATGAAGACTGGTAAATCGGCTCAAGCCGAAAACGCGGTGCATAGATTTTGAAGGAAGTGTTAAATTTGTGACATGAAAACCGGCGAAGCATTTTGGCAGTTCTTACCCGATGGATTGGGAGAACTGTTTGAAATGGTCAAGTTTGAAAAGACCGACCAGTCATACGACATCTGGCTTGACGAGAAGAAGAAGCTGTCCGATGAGGACTTCCGTAACCCCAATATAGTAGCTTGAGGTTATACTGACTATGTCACCATTCAGGATTATCCCATGCGAGGACGTCCTGTGTATCTGCATATGCGCAAGAACAAATGGTGGGACAAGAAGACCAACGAGATATTCAGCTACAATCTTGAGCTCCCCAACGAGGAAGGGACACGACTCAGTGCCGAGTTCGTGGCTTTTTTAAAAGACGAAGGTGGAGACGACAGCTCTGTCGATTAAGCATATAGCGCGGATGTACTGCGTAAACGGCAAGTATTTTGCTGACTTATACCGCAACAAGCTGAGCGGCTACGCCCAGTGGTGCGGGAGCGAACTCGGTTGTGGGTTTTATTTCAACGCCGCCAACATCGGACCGTACATGAGCCTTGACGAGACCTGTCTGAGCAACGGCGAGGTGTGGACTTTCCTGACCAACAAGGACGGCCACGGCGGCAAAGGCACGCTGGCGGCAGCCATCCCCGGCACCAGAAGCGACGAAATTATCTCCATACTCATCGGCGCGATGGGCAAGTCTGTCAGACGCAAAGTGAAAGAAGTGACTTGCGATCTGTCCCCATCAATGATGCTGATAGCCGCCGAAGTGTTCTACAACGCACACGTTGTCAACGACCGCTTCCACGTACAGCAGGTCTATAACGATGCGGTTGATGAAATCCGAATAGACATACGCCGTCAGCTTATCGCCGAAGAAAACAGCCGCGACAAATCTGTGCCTGCTGTTACGTATTCCAACGGCGAGACCATGCGCCAGATACTTGCCCGCAGCAAGCACACACTTATGATGTCGCAGAACAAATGGACTGACATACAGCGCCATCGTGCAAACATTCTGTTCAGACACTATCCGATACTGAAAGCCGCGTACCACCTCGCTATGGAACTGCGCCAGATCTTCAACGCTAAGATATCACCCGCCAAAGCAATGGGGCGGATGAACAAGTGGTATGAATTAGTAATGGCATTGGGCAACAACAACTTCCGCTCTGTCATCAAGACGTTCAGGAACCACGCCCCGACTATCCTCAACTACTTCCGTCGGCGAGCCACCAACGCCTCGGCCGAAGCTTTCAACTCCAAAGTGAAAATCTTTCGTTCGCAGATGCGCGGAGTACGCGACCGAGATTTCTTCATCTTCCGACTCGTCAAGCTATACGCCTGAAATTTTAACTCTCGATTCCCTCTGTTTTAACAAATGCACCGTGTTTTCGGCTTGAGCCGTATTATGCCGGATAGGGCAAAAACAAAAACGCTGGAAATCAAGCGATTTTCAGCGTTTTGCGGTAGAAGTTCGGACTTCTTGGTGATCCGCCTGGGGCTCGAACCCAGGACCCCAACATTAAAAGTGTTGTGCTCTACCAGCTGAGCTAGCGAATCTCCGTTGGTGCTTCTGAGAGACGATGGATATGTTCCTCTCAAAAAGCACTGCAAAGTTAATCCGTTTTGATGACTTATGCAAATAAATGGTGGATTAATTTTGTGGCGTCTGTGTATTTTGTCTGATTTTATTAGATGTGAGGGATTGTTTAGCGGGAAATTGAGGATATCGGGGCTAATGAATCATGTATGATTATGGACGTGAGTGATGATGCTTATGGTTACATGCGGTAGACATTGGCATTGCGTAGGAGTTCGTGGATGCTGGCTTCAAGTTTGCTCATGAGTGGAAATATGAGGTTGAGCTCACGAGTGGTTATGGTAGGTATGCCTGGCTGTGAGTGAGAGCCTTGATGGAGTATGACTTTCTGATAAAGTTTCATCGTTTTTATAAGGTCACGTATCGGTTTGAGCTCTTCGGTGCGGTCATATTGGTTTATCAATGTCTGTATTCGGCCGGGCAGTCGGTTGGGTTGGCAGTGGCGGCATGTTTCCTGTATTCGTCTTACGAGTTCATCGGCGCGGTTGATTCCGTTTCCGCTTGCATTGATATAGATTGGTGAATCAGTCAGAAGCCGTCGCAGCAGTTCCTTTGTCTCGGAATGAGTATCTGCCAGAGTGAACTACGCAAACTCAGATATCATGTTTTCAAATTTTCGTCTCAGTCGGTTTGCTATGCCGTTTATGTCTGACGGGTCTTATCGAAGTCCGTCTTTATTTTGCTGATTGGGTCATCGAGGTTGTGATTGTATTGGCGGCATAAGTAGAGAGACTGGATGCAGTATTTCCAGAACGCGGATTTTTCATTTTCCGACAGACGTGAGAAGTATTCGCTCAGCCACTCGTAGAGCTTTTGTGCATTGCGATACAGACGGCCGGCCCTCCGGCGTTGCCATGATGAAGTCTCGATCTTCCCAGTCTATGATGGTTTTAAGCTGCTCATCATCTTTTGCCTCGTATATCAGAGATTCGATTTTAGGCTGTTTCTGACTGGTTTCCCATGACTCTATTTCAATCATTGATTTCAGTTTCGGCACTGAGGGGAGCAACACCGAAAGTATCTTGAGCATCAGCCACAGTGTCACCATGCGCTGCTGTCCGTCTATGATTTCCAGTATGCTTTTGTCTGCTCGGCTTTTTGCAAGGATGATATTCCCTAAAAAATAATCTTCTCCGTTTTCAAAAGCATTGGTGATGTCATAGTATAGCTGCAACAGCTGTTCGTCGGTCCAGGAATACGGACGTTGAAACGTGGGGGATTATATATTTGTCATCATTGATGAACAATGATTTAAGGTCTTTTTGCTCGGCTGATAGAGAAAGGGCCATTGTCAGTAGGGTATAAAATTATGTTTGGATTACAAATATACCCTTTTAGGCGTTATAATCCAAACATACAAATTTCGCCTGTGCCCTCTGGATAAAATTCAGGGAGTCACTATGACAGGGTAGCCTGGCTCGGAGTGGATAGAGTAGGGGGAGAGACTGAATTTGCGCTGGGCGGCTTCGCCCGACAGAGGCGTCCCGTA
This sequence comes from uncultured Bacteroidales bacterium, assembly GCA_900539915.1. Classification (GTDB taxonomy): domain Bacteria; phylum Bacteroidota; class Bacteroidia; order Bacteroidales; family Muribaculaceae; genus Amulumruptor. The sequence goes on from UQDU01000010.1 coordinate 48,503, forward strand.
GTTGAATGCGTCAAACGTGCTTCCGCATTTAGGGCATCGGGCTATCGGGTGGTGCTCGTCATCTGTGGTGATTTCGATGAGCACCTGATTGTCGCGTTCCACAGGACATGCCGGACTGTAGGCCTTAAGGTCGCTTTCGCCACCTCCGCCGGTTACAAGAAGTATGCCGGCATAACCGGTCTCGTCAAATGCCACGTAGGGGTAGCCGGTAGGGATGCCACGTTGCTTTATGAAATATACATGTTCAAAAGCTCCATGGATACCATAACGTATCCATGCAGCTTGAGAAATCGAGAGGTGTACATTGGTCACCGGTATACGCTCATCATCCGTCTTGCTGCATGAAACTGATACGATTGCCATCAATGAAGCAAGCAATCCGGACAGAAGGCTGCGATGACTATGCTTAAGGAGAGTCATATGGAGCAGGTTGTTACTGTTGGTTGTTTCCGTTGAACAGACGGCCGACGAGGGTGGCCATCTGGTTGGCGGCTTCCTGCATCTTGGGACCAATCATGGGCTTGAGTATCGCAGGAACCTCTACCTCTATGACTGCGACGAGTCGGGTGGTAGTGTCAGTATCTTTGGCGAGCTCAAGCGACAGGAACATGGGAACAGGGGCATTTGAGGCCTTCAACTTGATCATGTCAGGCTCGTGGCGGTCGATGATTTCGAGTCGTATCTCCCCTACGGGATTGGCATTTATGATGATGGCATCGTCGGTGAAGTGCACGTCTCCGGCCTTCTGACGCAAATCGTCGGGCATCTTGTCAAGCAGGTCCTGATATGCGCCGAGATTGCTTATCTTATTATATACGTCTGATTGTGAACCGGATATTGATACCGGTTGGCTTGAATATTTTGCCATGGATTTTGGTTGTTTGTGTATGGTAATATGTGTATCAGTTATAGAATCAGGCATCCACGAATTGTAAAGCATCGCGAATGCCTGATTCATATACTAATAACGTGTAATACGCAGATTTATTATTTCATCCAGTTTGACGGATCCTTGCGCCACTGGCGCAGGGTCTCAAGATCTTTCTCGTGGATATATCCTGTAGAGAGGGCTGCATCGAGCATGGCGTTGTAGTTGCTGAGAGTCAGCAGGCGCACTCCTGCCTGAGCAAAAGCCTCTTCGGCTTGAGGAAAGCCGTATGTGAAGATTGCTACCATGCCTATCACCTCGCAGCCGGCCTTGCGGATGGCCTCTACAGCTTTGAGACTGCTGCCTCCTGTGCTGATGAGATCCTCGATGACTACCACTTTCTGGCCCGGAAGCAGATTGCCCTCTATGAGGTTTTCCAGACCGTGGTCTTTAGGCGACGAGCGGACATAGACATAGGGTTTTGCCATCAGATCTGCGACAAGGGCACCTTGTGCGATGGCTCCTGTGGCAACGCCGGCGATGGCATCGACATCACTGAAGTTCTCCTCGATGAGACGTGTCAGCTCAACCTTGATGAACGAGCGTATTTCAGGGTAGGAGAGGGTCTTGCGGTTGTCGGTATATATAGGGGAGTGCCATCCCGATGCCCATGTGAAAGGAGAATCGGGCTGCAGGTTGATTGCTGAGATTTTCAGAAGTTTCTCTGCGAGAAGTTTTTGGAGTTTTTCCATGATGATGTAGTGGTTGTTTGCTTTTTATGAATTAGGCGAAAAAAGGCTGACAGGATTAATATCCCGTGTAGGTGTGGGGTGAAAGGCGGTGAAGCTCAGCCTTGACCTCTTCGCTGACATTGAGAGTGTCAATGAAAGCTGATATGCTTTCGGCTGTCACTGCCGCATTTGTGCGAGTCAGCTGCTTGAGGGTTTCATAGGGATGGGGATAGCCCTCGCGGCGCAGTATGGTCTGTATGCCCTCGGCTACGACGTTCCACATGCGGTCAAGGTCACGGTTGATGGCATCAGCATTGAGCAGCAGTTTGCCCATGCCTTTGAGTGTGCTTGAGAATGCTATGAGAGCGTGGGCCATCGGCACACCTACATTGCGGAGCACAGTGGAGTCAGTCAGGTCACGCTGCAGACGTGACACCGGCAGTTTTGTTGACAGATGCAGCAGTATCGCATTGGCTATGCCGAGGTTGCCTTCGGAATTCTCAAAGTCGATGGGGTTGACCTTGTGGGGCATGGCCGACGAACCGACTTCTCCCTCCTTGATTTTCTGCTTGAAGTACTCCATGGAGATGTACTGCCACATGTCGCGGTCAAAGTCGATCAGGATGGTGTTTATACGTCCCATGGCCTCAAAGAGCGAAGCGAGATTGTCGTAGTTTGATATCTGGGTGGTGTATTCCTCGCGTACTATGCCGAGATGTTCAGCCAGGAATTTCTTGCCGAAGTCACGCCAGTTGATGTTAGGGTAAGCGGCGAGGTGGGCATTGAAATTACCTGTGGCACCGCCGAATTTACCGCTTACAGGTATATTGTCAAGCTGTGACAGCTGCTGGCGCAGACGATATGCAAACACCATTATTTCCTTGCCCAGACGTGTCGGTGATGCGGGCTGGCCGTGGGTTTTGGCAGCCATGGGGAGGTCTTTCCATTCTTCGGCGCGGCGTTCCAGCTCCTCTATAAGTTCCACGAGCAGCGGACGGTAAACGTCGCTGATTGCTTCCTTGATGGATACGGGGACGGATGTGTTGTTGATGTCCTGGCTTGTCAGGCCGAAGTGTATGAATTCCTTGTAGCTCTCAAGCCCCATGGCATCAAACTGCTCCTTGATGAAGTACTCTACAGCTTTGACATCATGGTTGGTGACTCCTTCGATTTCCTTTATGCGCTGCGCGTCGGCAAGCGAGAAGTCGCGGTAGATGGCTCTCAAGGCATCACGTTTCTCGGCTGGTATGCCTGATAACTGGGGCAAAGGAATTTCGCAGAGTGCGATGAAATATTCTATTTCCACTCTTACGCGGTAACGTATGAGAGCAAATTCCGAAAAATATTCATCAAGTTTCTGACATTTGGAGCGATAGCGTCCGTCGACAGGAGAGATGGCTGTAAGAGTACTTAGTTCCATAGAGTTGTATTGACTGAAAATAGTGCCGCAAATTTACGGAAAAATACCCTATTATGAAAGTGTGCGAGGCCTTGAATTACTGTTCCAGGTCAGGGGCAAGTCGGCGAGTGGCTTCGGCGAAAATAAGCACGAATATTGACAGCACGATATATGTGATAGCGGTGGAGTGCAACACATCTCCCAGGCCTACCATAGGGGCAGCTACGGCTCCAACGATATATCCCGATATGCCCAATATGGCAGAGGCTTCTCCGGCTTTGTGGCGTCCCTCGTTCATGGCCAGCGAATTTGATGTCGTGAATATCAGTCCGAGGCCAAACAGTATGACTGCCATGCATGCTTCAAAAACCCATAGATTGTGAATGGTATAGAGCGCGACTGCCTGGCATACCACTCCTCCGGCCATGACCCATGCACCGATGACTGCGGCCTTCTTCAGCGGCTTGAATCTGAGGGCTATCAATGACCCTGCCATGACAAACAGGGCATTGCAGCCGATTACCACACCGTAGATGGTCTGCGAAAGCCCGTAATGGGTCTGCAATATAAATGGAGATGATGAGATATAGGAAAAGAGGAGTCCCAAGGCGAGTCCCTTGAAGCATACATGTATCATAAAGGGCCGGTTTCGCAACAATACCATATAACCCGACATGGATTTCCACCATGCTCCGGAGCTGCGTCGGCTTGTCGGCAATGATTCTTTGACAAATGGTGCCACTGCCAATATAATCATGGCGAATATGGCAAGCACGACAAAAATGCCTTTCCAGCCGAACGTATCGGCTGTCACACCGCCTATTACCGGAGCGGATGCAGGTGCAAAACCGTTGATGGCTCCTATCAGCGCCATGAGTTTGGCGAGCGGACGCCCGGAATATATGTCGGCCGGGATTGTGCGTGCCAGAAAATATCCTCCTGAGGCTCCGATACCCTGAAACAGACGGCAACTGTTGAAAACGTGTATGCTGGGCGAAAATATACTTGCCACGGCAGCTACGATAAACAGGCTCACAGATCCTATCAGCACCGGTTTACGACCGTAGCGGTCACTCATGGGACCGAGGAGCAGCTGCCCGACGGCAAGACCTATCATGCCCATAGTCAATCCCATCTGTGCGACAGGCACCTGACATCCGAAAAATTTGCACATTGCCGGGAGTGCCGGAGTGTACATGTCATTGACAAATGACCCTAAAGCACTCATAAGCACCAGAAACACTACCACAAACCAGTAGTATTTGGGGGTGGATGCGAGTTTTGACGTCATCGGTGAAACCTCGGCAGCAGACGTATCGGATGCCGTGGTGTTTTTGTTATCATCCATAAGCGATGAATATCTATTAGATATTGATTATATGGAAAATAACACGCTACTTAAGCCAAATGTTGCTTGCAGAGGAATCGGGCTATTGCATGGCTGGCTGGAGTATGACCGAGAATCCGGAGGAAGTTCCTGCCAGACGGATGCTTCCATCGCTGAGGGTCGTATCCGGGGGAACTGTGCGTAAAAGATACGGCATGTCAGGGATAACCTTGTTGGAGGCTAACATTGTCGCGACGACCCCCATCGTCATCCGCAGGTTAATCTCTATACATGGAGCCAGATGCATGGCTTCATTATTGCTTATGTCACCATAAGCCAGCATATCCACTCCTATCCATCCTCTATATCGCGGCAGGACATTGGCGAGAATATCAGCAAGCATATGGCTGATATGGCTGAAATCTGCCGGATTGTCACCATATCTTATATCGGCGTCATGTAAAAATGACAGGACATCGGTTTGGGGCATCACCATGCTCCCCATATACCTTCCATCAGTGGTAGTTTGGAACACTGACCATGCGTGATGTCTTATTCCGTTAGTGTCAGCATAAAACAGGGCCGACATATCCATCACTTTGGGCAGCGCATCCTCGACAATCACGCTGCCCTGTCGGCGTATGATGCCTCCGGCCAGGCGCAACAGTTCTGCATCGGTCAATGTGCTGGTGGGGAAAACGCCTCGTCCGCTGCTTGACCATGGACGTTTCAGCATGCAGTTGTCACCTCCTCGGGCGGTCACATCCTCCGCGCTTGCATATATGCGCTGATGATTAGGGGCGTCTATGCCGGTGTGTTTTGTGAGAGCATCGTTGACTGTGATGGCGAGCCGCCTGTGGCTTGACAGACGTATATCGGCTATGGTGTGGTCTGAGGGCTGATATATCAGCGGTAGCCCGGCTTCTTCAAACTGGCGTTTTGTATCCGGGCTCCATCCCCATGGAGCCGGTGAAGCCGCAAGCCCCGGTTGGTAGCGTCTGACGTTGACATTGGCTTTTTGTGCAGCTTCTTCTATCTCGCTGTCGCTGTGGTGTGGAGCTATGATATAATCGCCATCTTTGGCCCACCATATCGGCAGTAGTTCGCAATCATGCTGATATTGGAGCGCGTGGCGTGACGGAGTGTACCACCGGTTGTTGCTTCCCAGAGCTTCATCGTTGGCCGGGTTGAAGAGGTGTACCGAGGGCAGAGCGTCAGAAGGGTTTGCGATACTTGTCATCTGCCGAATCTTCAAGGATGCTCAGATACGAGTTGTAACGTGACTGTGCTATGAGATTTTCGTCAAGCATACGCCTTACGTTGCATCCCGGTTCATGTGTATGGGTGCAGTTGCCGTACTTGCAGTCGGCCGAGGCCTTGAATATCTCAGGGAAATAATGGGATACCTCGGTCTTGTCGAAATCTATAGTGCCGAAACCTTTCACTCCGGGCGTGTCGATGATGAAACCTCCACCCATGTCGGCTGGCAGAGCGAACATCTCGCTGAAGGTGGTCGTGTGCATGCCGGTGTTGTGCACGGTGGATATTTCGGCGGTCTTCTGCTGCACCGACGGCAGTATGTCATTTATTATTGTGGATTTGCCCACGCCCGAGTTGCCTGACAGCAGGGTCACCTTTCCACCTAACATCACCCGAAGATGGTCCAGTCCCTCTCCGGTTTTGGCCGAGACGGCCACAACCCGGTATCCGATTGAGCCATAAAGATAGCTGACTGCATCGAGCAGTTCGCGGTCCTCGTCACTTTCGAGTAGGTCTGTCTTGTTTATTACAAGTATGGCTTTGACTCCATATGCTTCGGCGGTGGCAAGTATGCGGTCAATGAATGTCAGTGAAGTCGTCGGGTGGGCGAGAGTGACAATCAGAGACATCTGGTCAATATTTGCCGCGAGGATATGTGCTTCTTTTGACAGATTGCTTGCACGCCTGATTATGTAATTGGCGCGAGGTTCTATCGCGGTGATATATCCGGGTTGTCCGTCACGTTGGGATGTGACAAAATCCACTTTGTCACCTACAGCCACCGGGTTGGTGGTACGGATGCCTTTAAGACGGAAATTGCCTTTGACGTTGCAGTAGTATATGTCTCCGTTGTCTGTCGCAACCTCGTAGCGGTTGCCGGTATTTTTGATTACGAGCCCTTTCATCTATGATGATTGAGTGAAGATTTTTTCTATGGTAGTAAAGTTAACTAAATAACCTGATGTCATGTGTATATATCAACACATTTTTCGTGAATATGGTGTTTTTTTCATGTATAAGTATAGATGCTGTCTCTTATACACATCTGACGCTGCCGACGATAAGGC
>UQDU01000011.1 GCA_900539915.1 uncultured Bacteroidales bacterium
TCGTCGGCAGCGTCAGATGTGTATAAGAGACAGCACATTTATATTATATGGCAGCGACCGGGATGTGTCGATCATTTCACGGCGCCTCAAAAAATAAAGATTCATAACCCCTATTAAATACAATATCTTATGGCAATGAACATTGACACCATCGGCCAGATGGCCGGCCTCGTTTGGGGCGCTGTAGCAGAGGCTGATACTCTCTCTACAAAGCAAATCAAGAAAATGACCAAGCTCAAGGACAAAGAACTCTATGCTGCTCTCGGATGGCTTGCCCGCGAAGGCAAAGTATCTTTCCAGCCCTCAGCTGAAGACGAAAAGGATCTGCTTATCCAGCTTGTAAAGTAATATAGCTTTAGGAGCAGTTTTTAAGAAATATTCCTGCAATACCGCTGTAGATGCGAGTGTTGCAGGAATTTTTTATATCCGCGTGCCTATGATAAGGCATCTCTTGCCGGTGTGGTCAGTAACACCCCATAATTTTAATTGTCCGCTGTTTTCGGCGACTTTCAGGCGTCGGCGCAGTGAGTCTGCATCCATCGGGAAATTTCGTGTAGCCACGCTCAGGGAGGGGTAGCGACGTGGGATGTCTTTGAGCGACTGTTTGTCAAATGCCATGACGTCTGATATGTGCCACCAGCTGCCGAGCTGCATATCGGATAGCGGTTGGTCTGACAGATAGAGGTGTGTGGCAGGGGAAATCTTATGCAGCGCGTATCGTTGCGACAATGTGTTGAAACAGCCGGATTTGAGCAGAGCCGGAGATGGCTCAAACAGATACATCCCTTGTTGTGGTAGCGCGTATGTCGGTATGGCTGTGCGTTCCTCGGCCGATGTGAAAACCAGTTTCCCTTTTTGAGGGATAATACAGCTGATGTTGCAATCGGTGGAGCATGGTGTGTCAAATCTGATGTCGGCAATCAGTTCCTTGCATTCGGTGGGTGTGCCGGTAATCGTGATGTCGGCGTGATATGGAGCCAGTTCGCTGACAGTCTTGTCTATATCAAGCATCGGTGATGCCTTGATTATCATCCTCTTGGATTTTGATGACGCGAGGGGCAGCAGGGCGGTCACGTCAGGCTCGCAGTCGCAGAGGGCATATAACCGTTTGCCGTCCGCGCCTCTGCGTGCCGGGTCTATGAAAATTACGTCAAATGCTCCGTCGGCGGCATCTTTCAGATACTCTATGCTGTTGCCGCATATTGCCCGGGCGTTGTCAATTGAAAGACGCTCGATATTGAGATTGGCGGCATCGACATTGTCTTGCTTGAGGTCGAGCATCACTATCTCACGGCACCGACGGACTATTGACAGTGCATCGATTCCGAGTCCCATGGTCATATCGAGCACTCGATCATCAGGTCTGAACATAGATGCGTGCAGCGATGCCATGCTGTCACCTGAGCATTGCTCTACGGCCAGCGCATTGGGATACACGAAACGTTCGTCAACGATAGACCTGTCTAATTTGCCTCGTGCTTTCTGACGGCATTGCAGCTGCGTAATCAGAAATTCCATGTCGACATTGCCCTTGTGCTTCAGCCAGAGCGAATTGATGTCGGCATGTTTGTTGTCATCAAGCCAAGCAATGTCTTCGGATGTCAGTTGACGCAGTTTCATCTTGTCATTGGGATTCTTTTACCAGCGTATCAAACAGCCTGATATATTCGCTTACTGCATCCTGTCGGCGATAGGGTGCGTGGGGTGACAGTTTGTCATGGTTGCCGCTGATGTTGCGTATGGCCTTTATAAAAGCGTCGGCGGTAGGCTGAGCGACGGTGATACCGTCGGTAGAGGTCACGTATTCGGCCATCGCGCTTTCGGTCGGAACTATGACCGGGACACCGCATGCCATGGATTCAGCTATCGTCATACCATAGGTCTCATTTGTCGAGGCACTTATGGTGCAGTCCGCACTGTTGTAAAGTCTGACAAGCTCCTCGTAGTCGGTGATATTGGGTATATACGTGGTGTTTTTTAATCCCGTGGGCATTCCGTTGGTATCTCCGAGTATTATCAGACGCTCGTTGTCATTGAGCCGCTCAGCTATCCCGGCGATTATGTCAGGGCGCTTTCTCGCTTCCCACTTGTTGGCCACTGCAAGTATTACTGTGAAAGATTCGCTGCCTTTTTCAGCTGTTGCGGTTTGATGGAATATGTTTGGGTCAACGCCGTTAGGTATGACGACCGTAGGGCATAGTCTCAGGTTGGATTCTCTAACATGTTTGGCACACCACTGCGATGGCGCGACCAAGGTGACTTCGGGCAGATGGTTGACGCAATCGCTTTTAAGCAGATGGTTGATTTTGCAGTGAGACACCAGGGTGGGTGGATATTTGCTGCGGTCAGGACAGTGCCGGCATCTCTGTTTCCACAGCTGGCATGTGTCCGGGAAACAGCATCGCCCGGTGAGAAGCCACAGGTCATGTAGCGTGATTACCACAGGTACATCCATACGCTCAAGACCGCTGAAAAGTGTAGGGTAGTGGAGATAGTGGCCGTGGAGGTTATGAAGATGTATGATGTCGGGGCGGAATTCTTTGAGATATTCTACCATGTGGGTGGTAGCCCGTCGTGACATCAATCCTTCGCGGTCAAGTGTGCGAGACCACAGATAGTGGTTGATGACTGACTGCCGGCTGCAGGGCCTGTCAAACATCACGCCCGGGATAGGGTCATGGTCACCTCGTCCATATAGCACCATGGCTCTGTTGCCTTCAGCCGCATCAACAAATCCCCTCACCACGTCGAGCATAAGAGATGCAGGGGCGTGGAAAGGGGATGCTGTGGTGTTTATCGCGGCTAAACGCATGAGAGAGATATGCGGTGGTTATCGGCTTTCCTGATTGAAATACACCGGGAGGTCGGCGTATCTACGTGCTTTCCCTCCGAGATGGCCGAGTACACGCCTGACGCATTTGATGGGACGGTTAATGTAATCGGGGGCTGTAGGGTCAAGGCTGTTGACTTTCACTTCGCCAGAGGCGTGGATTATTTTGTTGTTGCCCAGGGCCATGCCTACATGGTTGATGTTGCCGGTCTCTGGGTTGGTGAAGAATATGAGGTCACCACGCTGGATATTGGCCAGATCGGAGAAATCCACCTCTATACCTGTAGTGGCTTGCTGGCGGCTGTTGCGCGGTAGTCTGATGCCGCCCCCGGTCATATAGCAGATTGATGTGAAGCCGCTGCAATCAACCATCTTGGCCGATGTGCCTCCCCATAGATATGGAGTGCCCATCATCACTTCGGCATATGCAAGTATGCTGTCGACATCTGGCTCCCGGCTAATCCAGTCAGTGAGCGTTATCACATATTTTGATTCAACAAATCCTATGCGGCCGTCGGGGGTCTTTAGTCTGATGTATTTGTCGTCTGTAGACTTGTGTTTGTCACATTTTTTGCCACATGGAGCAGCTTCCAACACATTGCCGAACACGAGGTCGGTCACTATGTTGCCCGGATGGGGGGATTCCGGCTGAGTGGTCATATACACAGGCATGGTCCAGATGACGATATGCCTGTCAGACTGCTCCCACGCATCTAATTGCTCCGGAGTCAACCGCTGTATTGCACTCTCGTTGACCCACACATTGCCACCCTCTTCGGGCAGGGCTATGCGGTTCCATTCGCCGGCTATGGTGTCTACCTGCACGGGGGTGCCCATGAGCATCTGTGTCTCCAATTCGGCTGATTGGGCCGGCGCACCTCTGAATGTCCCGACAGAAATCTTCACGAGAGCCGGATGGGGTACAGCCACGCTGTCGGCCGACGGTATTGAATCAGACTGTGCATATAATGACGGTGCCATAGCCGTCAAGGCTATGGCTACCGCTATTTTTTTCATGTGTGATGATGTCATGAAAAATTTATTTGGCAGAAATGCGGTTGATTACTGCGATGAGTTTCTGAGTGAGTGTCTGGGCGGCTTCGGAGGTGGATGCTTCGGCTATGACACGGATTATAGGTTCGGTGTTGCTCTTGCGCAGATGCACCCAGCTGTCGGCGAAGTCTATCTTCACACCGTCTATGTCGGTAATCTGCTCGCCTTTGTACTCATCCTTGACTGCTTCAAGCACCGCGTCTACATTGATGTCGGGCGTGAGTGTCACCTTGTCCTTTACTATCTCATAGGCAGGGTAGGTGGCTTTCAGCTCGCTTACTTTCTTGCCGCTTTTGGCCATCAGTGTCAGGAACAAGGCCACGCCGACCAATGCGTCACGGCCATAATGCGCTTCGGGGTAGATGACTCCACCGTTGCCTTCACCGCCGATTACAGCCCCTGTCTCTTTCATCTTCGTAGTCACATTGACTTCGCCTACGGCAGCTGCATTATAGGTGCATCCATGGGCATTAGTGACATCGCGCAGGGCACGTGAAGAGCTAAGATTGCTGACGGTGGAGCCGGGAGTATGGCTCAAAACGTAGTCTGCTACTGATACCAAGGTGTATTCCTCTACAAACATTTCGCCGTTTTCCATTACTATGGCCAGACGGTCCACATCTGGGTCTACCACGAAACCTACATCGATGCCGCCTTGGCGCATCAGGCCGGCTATCTCGGTGAGATTGGCCGGGACAGGCTCGGGAGTGTGGGCAAACCGCCCGGTAGGTTCGCAGTTGAGTTCCACGATATTCTTCACGCCGAGAGCTCGGAGCAGCTGAGGGATTACTACGCCGCCCACAGAGTTGACCGCGTCTACGGCTACAGTGAAATCAGCTTTTTCGATAGCTTCACGGTCCACGAGCTTCAGGTCAAGCACCTTGCGTATATGGCGCTGGTTGTAGTTGTTGACAGTGAACTCATGGCCGAGAGCCATTACATCCGCAAATACGAACGACTGCTCGTCGGCTATGCGCAACACTTCTTTGCCTTGGGCATCATTGAGAAATTCGCCGTCCTGGTTGAGAAGTTTCAGTGCGTTCCACTGTATGGGGTTGTGGCTTGCTGTGATTATGATGCCGCCACAGGCTTGTTCCTCAACTACTGCTATCTCGGTGGTAGGCGTTGATGCGGGACCTATGTTAACTACGTCGAATCCCATGCCGGTCAGCGTCCCGACAACGAGGTCGTTGACCATGCGGCCTGACAGACGTGCATCACGCCCCACTACTATTACGTTGGTGTCACGTGTGGTGTTTTTGCGTATGAATGAGGCATAAGCCGCGGTGAATTTCACTATATCTATGGGTGAGAGACCTTCTCCAGGCTGACCGCCGATAGTCCCTCGTATGCCTGAGATTGACTTTATAAGTGACATTTGGTAGTAAGTATTAGATGTTGCGTGATGTGCGATGTGGATTTTTTAGTCGGTTAAGGGGCTCCTGTTGTAGGAGATGCGGTAGATGAACGGGATAACAGAGGCATTCTCGTTGTTGGCCTGTATGCCAACGGTCGATTTCACTACAAGATATACCTGGCATCCTACGCCTAAGTATTTAAGCGGAGCCTGTAAGCCCTCGCCGTACTGGCTTGTGGAGCTTAATGAATAATTGTCGAATCTAAACGAGGCGGCTCCCATCGGGAGAGTGGTCGCATTTCCTGACCATACGAGGTCATTCCATGATGTATATTCGCGCAGAGGCGCACGGTCGAAGCGGAAATAAATCTGGTCATTGTATGCTGCCATGTCGTCAGGGTCTCCGGGGACAAGCACTTTCATATACAGAGCGCCGTCTTCGTCGATCTGATAGTAGGGTGCATCATCGCCGTACTCATAGTTGCCTGCGCCAGGCCATTCGCCCACCACTATCTGGTCAGCGAGAAAGCGGTTTACGTCCTGGTTCTCGTCATTGAGCAGGTCAGAGTAGCTTTCGCTGTCGCTGCATGATGTGAGCGACAGAAGTGCCGACGAAGACAGGATGAGCGCAGCAGCTGTGGCATATCTGCGCATGATATCGGTAATTTTCATCAGAGATATTGATCGTTAGATGTAAGAGAATTCATAAATAGGGCCACGGCTTCATCAAGGCTCATATATAATTCGCCTCCGGCAGCGTTTCTGTGGCCTCCTCCGTGGAAATAGTTCTCGCATACACGATTGACCGGGAAAGAGCCCTTGGAGCGCATGGATACCTTGACAAATCCAGGCTCATCCTCGCGCAAGAAACATGAGTAGGCTATGCCGGGTATGGCCAGAGGTTTGTTGACAAGCCCCTCGGTATCACCTTTGACGTAGCCGAACTGTTGCAGTTCAGCAAATGACAAGGTTATCAGAGCTGCCTGATGGTCACGCATTATCTGCATTTTCTCCGACAGTGCGTATCCGTTGAGCCTCAGACACGGCTCGCTGAACGTATTGCATGCCATGTTGTAGATAGCGTCCTTGTCAACTCCTCGTCTGACCAGATCGGCCACAATCATATACAGCCGCGGGTCATTGGAATTATAGGAGAAGTTGCCGGTGTCGGTCATCATGCCGGTATAGATACATGAAGCGGCCTGTTCATCAAGATATTCAAGCCATCCGGTGGCTTCTATGACCAAATAAAGCAGTGCACATGTGCTGCTTATATTAGGCATGGATATCGTGAGGTCGCAGAAGCCTTCGGGGTCTAAATGATGGTCAATCATCACCTTGGCGGAGGTAGATTGCAGAAGGTTGTCCTCCAGTTTGTCAACGCGCTTTGATGCATTATAGTCGAGGCAGAAAATCAGGTCGGCCGAGCGGAGCAGATTGGAGGCCGCTACAGGCTTGAAACTTGCAGGTAGCACCTCGTCATAGCCAGGCAGGAACGTCAGTGATTTAGGCGGACGGTCGGGTGTGATGACTATCGGGTGTTTCCCCATGAGCTGGAGTACTCGTGCCAGTCCGAGAGTGGAGCCCATGGCATCGCCGTCAGGGCTCACGTGGCAGGTCAGCACAATCTTCCGGGCTTTCTCCACAAGTCCTTTCAGCCGTTCCACAGCCTTCAAGTCAAGTATATCGTTATCGTTCATCAATAATTCGTGATTTCAAATCACAAATGTAGCAAAAATCCCCGACATAACCCCCATCCCGATTCACAGATAATCCTGACAGGCAGTGATAATGATAATACAGTGAATAAAAAAGAGAGGGGGCCTCACGGCTGCCTCTCTCTCCATTCATCACATTATACTTAAAAAGTAGTGCTATTCAAACTTCGTTTACGCTGTCACGTTGAGTAATGTTGTTACGATGTCGTCAATAAATTACTCTCATAAATCGCGTAGCGTCACGTGGTATCATTAAGACTATTACACTTAATATCTGCTTTCTACCACTTCCCAGTCGATGATGTCCCAAAGGGCTTTGAGTGCATCAGCGCGTCGGTTCTGGTAGTCGAGATAGTATGCGTGTTCCCACACATCAAATGTCAGAATAGGGGTAAGTCCGTCGGTCAATGGGTTGGCGGCATTGGATGCCTGGGTGATATGCAGTTTCCCCTCGTCGTCGCGTGAGAGCCATACCCAGCCTGATCCAAATACCTTGGTGCCGGCTTCTACAAACTGCTTCTTGAAATCTTCAAACGATCCGAAATCGCGGTCGATGGCTTCACGCAGCTTGCCGTGAGGTTCGCCACCTCCGTTGGGAGAGAACGAGAAGAAGTAGAAGATATGGTTCCAAGCCTGTGAGGCGTTGTTGAAGAGGGCACCGTCACTCTTGCGGATTATCTCCTCAAGGTCCATATCGGCATAGATGGTGTTTTCAATGAGTTTGTTGAGATTTTCGATGTATGCTTTCTCATGCTTGCCGTAATGAAAATCTACAGTGGTAGCTGAGATTGCAGGTTCAAGGGCTTCGCGGCTGTAGGGGAGCTGAGGTTGTGTGTATATCATAGTTTTATTTATTAAGTTGGTTACTGATTGTAGGTTAACTACGGCTTTCTTAGCCTGTTATATCTTCAAAACGTCCTGTCAGGGCAATAGTTCGGAGTGGAAAGGCCCAGTGGGTATAAAAAACGTTAAGTTGAGTGTTAAAAGCCTGTATGAAGCAGTTCGGAGCCTCTTAGTGTCGCAGGTAACTGCCAATCAGTCTACTATCAGCAGCCGGCTGATGAATGTATCGGCCATAGGCCATGCCCGTTCGGATATGACAAGACGGTTATCCTCTGTAATGGCCATTTCGCCGCTGTCGATGGCCTGTCTTGACAGATTCAGCCACCTGTCGGCGTATTCCGGCCATAAGGCAAGATCTAAACCGCGATTGGTGCGCAACCCTACCATCACGATGTCATTATGCAGAGTGTCGTCATCCTCTCTCTCCTCTTCGCATACTGTGTGTCCTGCCGATAGGGCAGCGATATATTTCTTGAGATTCCACGGATTGGAGCGTCTGGTCAACTTGCCGTCAAAGCTATGTGCCCCTGGTCCCAATCCGATATATGGCGACATATCCCAGTATGACGAATTGTGTCGGGCCTCACGGCCAGGCAATGCGAAGTTTGAAATCTCATAGTGGACGTATCCGGCATCGCGGCTCATGTCACACAGGAGTGTGTACATGGTGAGCGTCATTTCATCATCAAGCGGATTCAGCTTGCCTGCGTCACGCATCGCAGTCATACGTGTACCGGGCTCATAGCTCAATATATAAGCCGAAAGATGCTCTGGATGCAGCGATTCGAGCATCGTGCGCAGGGTCTGTTCCCATTGGTCCATGGTCTGTGATGGCAGCCCGTACATCAGGTCAAGGCTGATATTGCTCATGCCGCAAGAGCGTAGCGTTTCATATGCTTTGATGGCTGTCAGGCTGTCATGTCGCCGTCCTATAGACTCCAGCAGTCTGTTGTCAAGCGACTGCACACCCATTGACACCCTGTTAAGACCAAGTGCGTGAAGCAGACGTGCGCGATGTGGTGTTATGTCCTCGGGATTGACTTCTATCGTTGATTCGGTCAGCGTGGACAGCTCTAACCCTAAGCCTTCGATCAGTCTTGTCAGGTTTGCATCTGACAGTATTGAAGGAGTACCACCTCCGAGATAGAGAGTGCTGACAGGCTCCGCGACTTCATAGCGTCGCAGTGACCACTCTTTAAGCAACGCATCTATGTAGGCATCCTCTGATTCCTGTCGCAAAGGCATGGAATAGAAGTCGCAGTAGCTGCATTTGCTGTGACAAAAGGGGATATGTATGTATAGCCCTGCGCCCATTATTTTTCTGAATTGTCCTCGGGGACACCGCATATGGATTTGAACTGGCAGAATGTACATGCGTGTCCTCCGACATCGGGCGATTGCATGAAAGGCAGTTCGGGATTGAATATGTCGGTAATCACGGATGCAAACCTCCTGTCAAACTCCTCAAGTTCGGTGTGGTAATCGGTTATCTCCTGCTTGTTGCATGTAAGCTTGTTGATGCCGTTGACATATATCTTGCGGAGGTTGTAGATTACGGGGGTGATGGGCTCGTCAGTACGGAGTGATGCGGCAAGAATCTTGCAGTAAAGCATGAGCTGTACCATGGCCTTGGGGCGGTTATTGCTCTCGGCGTCAAACGGCGCATCCCAATCCTTGATACGGGTGACATCGCTGCCGGTCTTGTAGTCGACCACACGCATCACGCCGTTGACACGGTCCACGCGGTCCACTATCTGTCGTATATTGACATGCAGTCCGGGTGCAAGTTCGTAGTTTCCTTGGAGCTTTATCTCCGCACCTGTCACTGTGAAAGGCGCAAACTCCAGTTCGCAGCGCAGTGTTTCGCGTACTATCTCAGACACGAGTGTGCATATGGCCTTGGTTTCACCGACAAGTATCGACGAGCTGTCATTGGCAAGGTTGAGATACATCGAGTCTATGGCGCGGTGTACCAGAGTGAATATAGTGGGGTCATCGGGATTTATCAGCCTCCGGATGTCAGACGCATTGACGGTTACAGGATATTTCCCCGATGCTGATAGTGTGAGATAAAGATGCTCGAACACCCAATGGACTATCTGACCGTAGGTCGAGGCGTCCATATAATCGGTCGACGGCTCATAGGCATCATATTTTTCAACGAAACGCAGATAAAATTGCAGGGGGCAATCTATATACGTGTTGATGGATGAGGCTGACAGAGCGCGGCCGCTGTCGGGAGTGAGAAATTCGGCAAGTTTGCTGATAATGCGGCTGTCTTTTGTGACCGTGACGGGCAGCGGTTCGTATATGCGTGCCTGGAATGCCGCTCCTATATGCCGCACACGGATGTCGGGATTGCTGTTATAGAGGAGCTGCACGATGTATCGTGACATCTCGCTGCGGTTCATGCCCACATTTCGTCCGTCATAGAGGAGTGTCACCTGTGAGGCCCGTGAGATGAGCCGGTAGAAATAATATGCAAATATTGATTCCTGGTGCTCGATTGTGGACATATGGTAGGCGTGTCGGAGAGCATCGGGTATGAACGATTTGCTGTAGCTTTTCTTAGGAAACACGCGCTCGTTCATCGACATCATTATCACGTTGTCGAAGTCAAGCGCACGTGTCTCGAGTACTCCCATGAGCTGCAGTCCGCGTAGTGGTTCGCCTTTCATGTTGACGGTTTCGCCGGAGAGCGAACGCTCAATGAGGCGGAAAGCTGTGCCTTCTCCCATGGATATGCTGTGGCGCGAAGCTGTATCTGTCAGTTGGCGCAGCGCTATCAGATAGGCTTGAAGAAATTGCAGTTGGATGGCTCTTTCGTGGGATGACGGCAGACGATACAACCCTTCACGCAGTGAGGTTACTACACGAGTGATGTATGTCCCGACCTCATTGAGGTCATCGGGGTGGGAGATTGGAGTAAAGAGTGGGGCTATGGTAGGGTAGTTGTCAGCTATCAGTGACACAGGCACCATGAAGCGGTGTTGCTTTTCTACATCCTTGACGAGGGCATGCGCCGCCTCAGAGTCAAGCAGCCCGATGAGCGAGTGGGTCACCACATCATAGAGGTCTTCATGGAAATAATACCATTCGCCACCGCTTTTGCGCGCTCTGAGATGCAGGGATGTGACGGCTTTGAGAAATGTTGCCACGGGGGTGCGGCGCAGGGGATACCCCATAGTGACATTTATCGCGCCGAGATCTGCCGGCATTGAGTTGACCACGGATACAAACATGGATTCATCGGGCATCACAAGGGCTGTGTTGATGGCATTGGCAGGGTCAAGTTTGCCTGACTCTGACAGCTTCGCCACTATATTACCGGCTACCTTGGCCTGTCCGATGCGCGACGGTACATTGACTATGTCAATCTTGGGCAGCGTGCGGCCGTCATAGATAAGCGGTGTGATGTCATAGAGCGACGGGAAGGTCTTGATGTTACGCCTGATGAAGTGCATGGCCTTGTTGCTGTGCGATGTGCTTCCGTCACGGTGGTGTATCAGGCCTTGGAATTGCGGTGATGGCAGGTCCCAGTAGAAATCGGCACGTCCCCGGGTTTGCAAGGTCTTGAAGATTTTGATTTCCGAAGCTGACAATACGTTGAATCCGACAAAGACATATCGGTCCCAGTCCCAGTCATCACGAGCTTGTAGGGCGGTGACGGCATCGCGGTAAAGGCGCCCTGGGGCAGTCAGTCCGCGGTCATTAAGTGTGCGGTGGTAGGCGTGATAAAGTTTGTCAAGTACCATCCACAGCTTGACAAAGTGTGATGCTGCCGATGAGCTGTCGGCATCGTCCGACTCCTCACGCATCGCAGGCACTGTATGTTGCCAGAAATTCTCTATGTCTTTGGCAAGGTCTTCAGTGCCGTTCCAGTAGCGGCTTATTACGTCTATTTGCTCGGGTGTAAGGTAATTGCTCCTGATCTCGCGAAACCGTTTGAGATTGACAAAAAGCGCGTCGGCATCTACAAGATAGCGGTCAACGTCATCAAAATCATTTAGCAGCATGTCGCCCCAGTAGACGAATCGGTCAAAGTCCACCGGGTCAGTCATCAGCTTGTTGTACTCATTGTAGAGGATGAACATCCGTTCAAGACGTGATGCCTCCACA
The DNA here is from genome assembly GCA_900539915.1 of uncultured Bacteroidales bacterium. Classification (GTDB taxonomy): domain Bacteria; phylum Bacteroidota; class Bacteroidia; order Bacteroidales; family Muribaculaceae; genus Amulumruptor. The sequence continues at coordinate 11,921 of UQDU01000011.1, forward strand.
TAGTCCGACTGGTCTGCCACAAGCTCCGAAATAGTGGTGCATCCGGGCAGAACCATCGGCGGAGTAGCTAAGTCCTGTAGCTTCTGCATGAAATGTGTGGCACTTCGCTTGTTGGGAAACACAAAGCAGTAGCGGTCCAGGTTGTCACGCTCATTGGCGTAATATGTTTCGGCTACAGCCTGGAGAAATCCTTTGGGTGCGTCAGACATAGCGATATACGTTTTCAATTGCTTTTACGTAGCAGAATCATGATGCGCATTGCTACGTCGAAATTTATGGCTTTGCCGTTGCCGTTGCCCCCGATTTCGATGATGGCATTGTCGATTACACGGATTATGCCTTCCACGTTGTTGACTGTGATGAATCGGGCGAAGTTTTTGCTGAAAGCCTCCTCCTCGGGGTTGAGATAATTGAGATGCGGACGCTGGAAGTTGTAGACGAAGCTCTCGCGTATGAGCCGCGCGGCATAAGTGTAGAATTTTATTTCGCTTTCACGTCCCATATCGGCCAGTTCGGCTGCCCAGTCTTTGAATCCGGCTACTTTACGGGCATATGCGAGACGCATCAGGGATTTGAACAACTCGAAGTACCGCTTGGTGTCCGACGATACTGAAAGCTGGAGGTCGGCTTCAAGAAAGCTGCCGTCAGCGAGATGCGCTATGGCGCGTGAGTCAGGGACGCTAAGTCCACGCTTATCCTGTAGCCACGACGCTATTATGTCGTCAGGCTGGCGGCGCATGGGCACTCTCTGGAGACGTGAATAGATGGTAGGCAGTATGAGCTGGGGTTCGTTGGAGACAAAGAGGAGCAGGGTGTCGGGGTAAGGTTCCTCAATCAGCTTGAGCAGTTTGTTGGCTGCCTCTTCGTTGAGCCTTTCCGGGAGCCACACTATCACGGATTTGTAACGTGACTGACGAGCCTGGAAACTGAGTTTGTGTATCAGGTCGTTTGCCTCAGTGACATATATCAGAGGACGTGCATTGGTCTTTGTAAATGTCGCTGTCCAGCGGTCAAGTCCGGCATATAGCGGTTCTTCGGCAAGGAAACGTTTCCATTGCTGCAGATATTTGTCGCTGATGGGATTGTCGTCATCTTTGACCACGGGATATGAATACATGGAGTCAAGATGGCTGAGACTGTTGAGCAAGGTGCATGACTGGCACCGTCCGCAACTGTCGCCGTCAGAGGTGCGGTGCTCGCAGTAGATGTATTGTATCATGGCACGGGCCATGGCGAGCTTGCCTATGCCCTCCGGCCCCTCCAGCAGAAGGGCGTGTGGTATCTTGTCATTGTCAACGAGCTGGCGTAGCCAATGCTTGATTTCAGTATGTCCGGGTATGTCAGAAAATCGCATGATTGGTCGCAGGCCGGATATGTATCGGCACGCAGTTACAAATATAGCGATTTTTATTAAGACAACAGCCATGCAAAGTTTGACTTTGCATGGCTGTCGCATGTTGTAAGGTCGGTTATGTGATTACTTCACGGCTGCAACGCCGGGGAGTACCTTGCCCTCGATAGCTTCGAGGAGGGCACCGCCGCCTGTGCTGACGTAGCTTACCTGGTCGGCGAGACCGAACTTGTTGACGCAAGCCACGGAGTCACCGCCGCCTACGAGCGAGAATGCACCGTTGTTGGTAGCTTCTACGATGGCGTCGGCGATAGCGCGAGAGCCGGTGGTGAAGTTGTCAAATTCAAATACACCAGCTGGGCCGTTCCAGAGGATGGTCTTGGCAGGGAGGATTACTTCGCGGAAAGCTTCGCATGTCTTAGGACCTGCATCAAGGCCTTCCCATCCGTCGGGTATGTCATTGGCAGGGCAGATCTGGGTCTTGGCGTCGTTGCTGAAGCTGTCAGCAGCCACGCAGTCAGTGCCGAGCACGAGGTTGACGCCTTTTTCTTTGGCTTTCTTGATGATGTCAAGAGCAAGGTCAAGTTTGTCGTCCTCGCAGATAGAGTCACCGATTTTGCCGCCCTGTGCCTTGGCGAATGTATATGTCATGCCGCCGCAGAGGATGAGGTTGTCCACCTTGTCCATCAGATTCTCGATGATGCCGATTTTGGTAGATACTTTCGAACCACCCATGATGGCAGTGAAGGGACGCTTGATGTCGCTGAGGATATTGTCAACGGCCTGTACCTCTTTCTCCATGAGGTAACCGAGCATCTTGTTATCAGATGTGAAGTAGTCAGCGATTACGGCGGTAGATGCATGCTTGCGGTGTGCGGTACCGAAAGCGTCGTTTACATATACATCGGCGTAGCTGGCGAGTTTCTTTGCAAACTCTTTCTGACGCTCTTTCATCTCCTTCTTGGCTGCGTCATAAGCAGGGTCTTCCTTGTCGATGCCTACGGGCTTGCCCTCTTCCTCGGGATAGAAACGGAGGTTTTCGAGCAGAAGCACTTCGCCGGGCTTGAGGTTGGCAGCTGCTTCTTCGGCATTTGCGCAGTCAGGAGCCCATTTAACGTCACGGCCGAGAGCCTTGGCTACATCGTCCTTGATCTGAGCGAGTGAATATTTGGGGTTGACTTTGCCTTTGGGCTTGCCCATGTGTGACATGATGATGAGGCTTCCGCCACGCTCGAGAATGGCCTTGAGGGTGGGAAGAGCACCGCGGATACGGGTGTCGTCGGTGATGTGACCGTTTTCATCTAAGGGCACATTGAAGTCAACGCGCACGATTGCCTTCTTGCCGGCAAAATCATAATTGTCAATTTTCATTGTCGTTAATATTATGAAAGAGTGAATATTGTATGATATTTCTGTATATATGGCAAATTTAAGCAGTTATTATCTAAAAGCTTTGTATCGGCCTATTAAATTACTTTAAAAAGCATCCTCTTAAAGGTCGGAATAGGTGTCAAGGAGCTGACGCATCTGCTGGGCCAGACGAGCGGCTTCGGCTGCAGCTGCATGAGCGAAATCCTCGTCTTTTGAAGCAAATATGATACCACGAGATGAGTTGACGAGCAGACCGCAGTCTTTGCTCATGCCGTATTTCGCCACTTCCTCCAGGCTACCGCCCTGCGCTCCGACACCGGGGACAAGCAGGAAATTTGTGGGAGCCACACGGCGGATGTCCTCAAAGAGGCGGCCTTGAGTGGCGCCTACCACATACATCATCTCGTCATCTCCGGCCCACTGCTTGGATGTCTCTATGACCTGCTCAAACAGTCTGCGGCCATTGTCAAGGCGGAGCATCTGGAAGTCGGCCGAGCCGGCGTTGCTGGTCAGCGCGAGAAGTATGACCCACTTGCCTTTGCGACCGAGAAACGGGGTCACGCTGTCTTTGCCCATATAGGGGGCGACGGTCAGCGCATCCACATCGAGATGGTCAAAGAAGCTGCGGGCATACAGGTCTGATGTGTTGCCGATGTCGCCGCGCTTGGCATCGGCTATGATAAACTGGTCAGGGTAATTCTGACGGATGTATCTGACGGTTTCTTCGAGAGTTTTCCAGCCGTCTACGCCTGATGCTTCATAGAAAGCCAGATTGGGCTTGTAGGCCACACAGTAGGGGGCAGTGGCATCTATGATGGCCTTGTTAAATTCCAGCACGGGATTCTCGCATTGGAGCAGATGAGCCGGGAGCTTTTTAATGTCGCTGTCAAGGCCTACACAAAGAAATGAGCCCTTGCGGCGTATATTTTCAACTAATTCCTGACGGTTCATATCGTTATAACAGGTATGTTTATGTTGTTTTACACGTGTATGTCTAACACAGATGCAAATATACGGATTTTACGAGACAAATTGATGCGTATTCATACAATTAAAGGGGACATCATCTTACGGATGCCCCCTGTGGCAGGTCTACGCGAATTTTAAGTTTACCAGATGATAAACAGAACGGCAGCTGCTACAAGCAGCAGAAAGTAACTTATCTGCATGGCAGTCTTAAAGCGTAGAAAAACTTCCAGCTTTTCAGGATTCTTTGATGCTTTAGATTGCCAGATCCACATGGCATTGAAAATGATTACAGCCGCTATCAAGCAGCCTATCGCAGTCCATAACATAATCGTATTGCCTTAAATTGTTAACTTTTATTATTTAACAATGGCAGGCACTGACATGTTGAAGAGAAACAATAGAAAGACGAAAAAAACAGCTTATCATATTTATATATGTGTGTTTTTATTGTATATTTGCAATAAATAACCAACTTGTATGGAGCAGATAAAACCAGGTCTCTTCGGCCAGACGCATAATAATTCCAGTCGCGATTACTCCACAGAGTATTGCTGGGGGAAGAATCAATTCAACAGTTCTTTTCCTGCATCTTTGGTCGCATATATGAGCTCAAAGAATGTCTACCCGGTTTATCTATGTACCGATGATAAAAATACAGTGGTACACCGTTATATCACACCTGCTGAACTATTTCGCATAGACCCTTTGTCAGATTCTGCTTTTTATAATTTTGAGGCAAGTTTTTCTGTATATGATAAGTTCTATACTGGAGAAAGGGAGAAAATTGACTTGGTAATGCTTGATACATCCTCGGATGATAAGCCTTTGATAGGATTAGAAATTAAATTGACTGCGTTGCCTGATTCTACCACAAAGAATCTGCTTGAGAATCATTATAGCTGTGAAATTGTGGTCAGACCTCCTACCATTAATTTTGTCGCATGCAGTATATGCAATTGTTTCCGCACTGCTGAAGAAAAAGATGTTTTGCGCCAGATACTTAATATTGTTCCAAGAATTAATCATTGGGAGGAGCCAGAAGAAGTTCTGCCACATTATGATAAAATTTTAGAATCAATATTATCTATAAGTACATACCTGCAAGATAGGCAGACCCCCCTTATAATTCAACCCGTGTGGAAGACCATAGGCGGAAAATCCATATTGGCTGATGATTGCTTGGATGTTTTCGTATGGTCAAATTTGGCAGTCATCCAGATGTGCAACCGAAATGACAGTGTGAGTAGACGCAGGATAACACGCCCAATGAGGACTATCATATGGATATACCTCATGCTGTTGGATTATACGGGAATATATGGTCAGTTTGACTATAGACGCATTGTAAGGCTACATTCATATAATATAGCCAATGATAAGGCATATGCTCTTAGCGGTGTTCAGACCTATGAATTTTTGCAATGCAAAGAACTGACCCATCCGAGAATCTCAAAATATGAGATAAGAAATATCATATTAGGAGGAGGTCAGAATCTTTTAAGTCCAGAACGCCGATTTGATGCGGTCATTGTCAACAGTCCAGATTTGTTTGAGTGATGAGAGTCGTTGATTTGTTCTGTGGGTGCGGAGGACTAAGCCTCGGAGTTCTGAAAGCCGGCATGAATGTCGTCGCTTCCTATGACAACTGGGCTGCAGCCATAGCTGTATATAATGCTAATTTTGACCATTGTGTCCATGCTGTCAATCTTGGAAATGAAGATGATGCGGCCGCTCTTATTGCAGCTCATCAGCCTGAAATGATTATTGGTGGGCCTCCGTGCCAGGACTTTAGTAGCGCAGGATTGCGTAACGAAGATAATGGTCGTGGTGGACTCACATTGTCATATGCACGCATCATATCCAAGGTGCTTCCTACATGGTTTGTCATGGAGAATGTCTCAACGATCATAAAGACAAATAAACTTACGGAAGCCAAAGAAATTTTTAAATCCCAAGGCTATGGTCTGACACAAATAGTACTTAATGCCGCATTGTGTGGCGTACCTCAGAAACGAAAAAGATTTTTCTTGATAGGGAAATTGGATACGGAAGATGATTTTTTAGCTCCTTATCTTAGGGCGAAGTTGTCATCAAAAGAGATGACTTTGCGTGATTATTTTGGAGATTCGCTTGGTCTTGAATATTATTATCGTCATCCTCGGAGTTATGCACGACGTGGAATTTTCAGCATTGATGAACCGAGTCCCACCGTCAGAGGTGTTAACCGCCCACTTCCAAGCGGATATAAGTTGCATCCCAATGATCCGGTAAGTTGCCTTGACGGCATTCGTCCTTTGACTCTGCATGAACGCAGCATGATTCAGACTTTCCCTGCTGATTTTAAGTTCTTTGGCTCAAAAAGTGACATTGAACAGATGATTGGAAATGCTGTACCCGTCAATCTCGGAACGTTTGTAGCAAATGCAATCAATGCCTATATAACCGATGCTGGCAAAAGTTAAGGAGAATATCGGACGGCACGGGCTGCTGCGCGGCAACGCTGGCTCGGTGGTTGTGGGACTGAGCGGCGGAGCCGATTCGGTGGCACTGCTGCATGTGCTGTGGCGGCTTGGATATGATGTCGTGGCTGCACATTGTAACTACGGACTCAGAGGCGCGGAGAGCGATGGTGACGAGAAGTATGTCCGACAGCTTTGCGACACTCTGAATGTGCCGTTGGAGATAATGCATGCCGATGTCGCCGGGCGCATGGAGCGTGACGGGTCATCAATGGAGATGGCTTGCCGTGACATCAGATATGAGTGGTTTGAGGCGTTGCGACGCAAGCATGACGCCCGGGCGGTGGCGGTGGCGCATCATGCCGATGACAAGGTGGAGACTGTGATGCTTAATCTTATCCGCGGCACCGGCCTGCGTGGACTTGCGTCAATGAAGTGGCATCGTGAACCGGGTATAATACGTCCGTTGCTTAATATAACACGTGCGGAAATACACGAGTATCTCACCGACAAGGAAATCAATTGGAGAGATGACAGCTCTAACGCGAAAAATGATGTGAAGCGCAATAAACTGCGCAATATCATATTACCCGGTCTGTATCGCGAGTTTCCCGAGGCTAAAACCAACATATGTGCCACATCGCAGCACATAGATGAATACTCACGCTTCGTCAACGAGATATGCAGACTGAAATACGATGAATATGTGGCTGCTGATGGAGCCGTGGAGCTCTCGCATTTGGCCGAGTCTGAGAACTTTGCGTCACTTCTGCTGTGGGAATGGTTTGCTCCGCAGGGGATGACCCGGGATATGGCTGATAAAATAATCGAGCACAGGACTAACAGTGGCAGCCGCTATGGCTGCTGGTACATAGACCATGGCATGCTGAGACGAAGCAGCGAGGTCAGTGATGCAGTCAACTTTGAGACATCTGTAATTGACAATCTGCCTTATAATATAGATTATATCTCCGACAGGACATCATTTAAGCCCATACGTGACCCATATGTGGCTTATTTTGACGCAAGAATTCTTGAAGGAAATCCTGTGTGGAGCATAAGGCGGTGGCAGGTGGGTGACAGGATACGGCCTTTTGGCATGAAAGGCTCAAAGCTTGTCAGCGATGTGTTCTCCGACAGGAAATTAAGCGTCAAGGAGAAGGAAAGTACTCTCATACTGCTGCGCAATGATGTAATTGTCTGGATTCCCGGGATAATCAATGCTGCGGAGTTTACCGTCGGACCTGCAACGGAGAGGATTCTTAGGATGCGTGCACAGTGATAAAACCGAGATGCACGCAATGAGCAGATTGATTCATTTTAAGTCGGAAGGGCAGTGATACTGACCTTTCCGAGTGGTGGCGGAAGCGTATTCTATGGCATGGCGTGGGCACACATTGTAGCAGCCGAGGCACATGGCGCATCGGTCACCCCACTGTGGGACACCGTCAGCCAATCTGATGTTGTCCATGGGGCAGCACTTGACGCATTTGCCGCAGGATATGCAGTCGTGGACAGTGAATTTGCGCGGCGACATGCTGTATCTTACAAACCAGGGATATATCACACGCGATTTTATCCATGCAAACGAGCCCCGGTTTATATCGGTGACACATTTGCCTGAGCGTATCACTTGAGCTACTGTAGGGATGGATTCAACGGCTTTGTGTAGCTTCCCGTCAGCTATCTCGTGCTTGTCAACATCAAATCCTTTCATAAGGACATAGGTGTTGGGCATTATGACTCCTTGGGCCGATGCTGGTTTCCATCCACGGACAGCTATCAGTCTGCGCCACATCTTATCCGTCAGGCCTGAATCATCGCCCATGGTAGCGACCATATGGTGAAGAGCTCCTGTGTCCGTGGACAACTTTACCTTGCTGATGAAATCACGCACAACGGGAGGGATTCCCCATGAATATATGGGGAACATCCATATGATGTCTTCCTCAGGGGAAATCTGTATCTCTCCGCTACCGGCATCTGTCAGGAGCCGGCCCTTGAGGTCGATTATTTTATGCCCGAGAATATCAGCGAGCTTAGTTGCGATGAAGCGGGTGTTGCCGTTGCCTGAAAAACAGAAAATCATGTCTATGCTATGGTTACCTGGGTGGCACCGAATCCGTATTCCTTGAATGACGCATCCTGATAGCGGTGCTTCTTGTAACGGTAGTTGAGTTCCTTCTCAATGGCTTTGCGCAGCACGCCTTCGCCCTTGCCGTGGATGAATACTATCTTGCGCCCATGGTTTGACAGGTTGGCATCCATGACTTTACGGAATGTGTCTATCTGATAGTTGAGTATGTCGGCAGTAGACATCCCGGCTGTGTTGTCAAGCAGTTCGTTGATATGAAGGTCCACTTCAAGGAGGGCTTCGGTATCCTTGCGGTGCGAGAATTTCTTGACAGGGCGCTGGTGTGGCTTGTCTTCCTTGGTCTTGATGGCTATGGCTTTCTTCAGTTCCGCCTCGTCGATGGCGAGTTGCTGGTTCTGACGGTCATTAATGACGATTTCAAGCGCAATGACAGGTGACTCGAAATAGACGTTTTCCTTGAAGCAATGGAGCTTGAAGAATTTGGTCATATCCATCTTTTGCTCAAACCATACCGGCAGTTTGCGCTCAAACGGTTTGCCTTTTTTATATGCCGTGTACTGCACGGCCACATATGTCATGTCGGAGAGCTTTTCACGGCTGATTTCGTCAATAAGAGCCTGAGTATTCGGCTCTATGACAGTATCGGTGACGAGATTCCAGCTTTTACCGTCGTTTGATACCATATAGCAGAGCGACAGATAATAGTTGCTGTCATTGACGAGATAGGCATCAAATGTTGTGGTGGAAATCTGACGCAGATCTGCGGCCTCATATCCGAGTACTATGTTGAGTTTGTCGCCAGTAGGTGTCTCGAATACCTCTACAGGAGGCTCCGGCTTGTGCATGGGTGCTGCGGATACTGATTGGGAGGGAGTTGGCTGAGGCTTGGCTTCCTCGGCTTGTGTCGCTGCGACCTTGGCAATCTGTGATTCAGCAGGTGAAACCACCACCAATTCATTCATCAGCATAGGCGTCTCAAAGCCGTCATCGTCCACATAGGCTATGCGCCCTTCGATGCGTGTCACCCGTCCTCCGCCTACGGAGTTGAGAAATCTCACCAAGTCTCCTATCTTTGCCATAATTATATCCTGTATGTAGTGTTGGGTTAATGTTCTTTTAGCTTCTCTTTGAGATAATGTCCGGTATAGGACTCTTTGCAAGCGGCTATCTCCTCGGGGGTGCCTGTGGCAACAAGGTATCCACCGGCTTCGCCTCCTTCGGGGCCTATGTCTATGACATGGTCGGCCTGCTTGATGACATCCATGTTATGCTCTATGACTATAACCGTGTGGCCGTTTTGTATCAGCCTGTCGAAAGCTTTGAGCAGGGTGTTGATGTCATGGAAATGCAGACCTGTGGTAGGCTCGTCAAATATGAACACCGTGGGTCGCGTTGTCTCCGATGCCAGATACCATGCCAGCTTGACACGCTGGTTTTCGCCGCCTGACAGCGTGGAACTGCTTTGTCCGAGCTGTATGTATCCGAGACCTACCTCCTGAAGGGGCTTGAGCCGCTTGACTATTCTCTTCTCGATGGAGCCGTTCTCTTCGCTGAAGAAGGCGATAGCATCATCGACGGTCATGGTGAGAATGTCATTGATATTCTTGTCGCGGTAGGTGACGTCAAGCACCTCGCGCTTGAATCGCTCGCCATGGCATGATTCGCAGGGGATGACCACATCGGCCATAAACTGCATCTCTATGGTGATGGTGCCTTCGCCCTTGCACTCCGGACAGCGACCGCCATCCGAATTGAAAGAGAAGTGGCTGGCTGTCAGTCCCATCTGTTTGGCTGACTGCTGGGAGGCAAACAGAGCGCGTATTTCATCGTAGGCCTTCATGTATGTCGCCGGGTTGGAACGCGAAGATTTGCCTATGGGATTCTGGTCAACGAAATCCACGTGCGTGACGAGATGCAGGTCGCCTTTTAGTTCTCCGAAAGCTCCTGGGGCGTCCGCCGGGTCACCTAAATGGCGAGTCAAAGCCCTGTAGAGTATATCCCTGACAAGGGTGCTTTTGCCGCTTCCGCTCACACCTGTGACCACTGTCAGAGCTTCTAAGGGGAAACGTACATTGATGCCCTTGAGATTGTGCTCGCAGGCATTAGTGATTTCTATGTATTTGTTGGTCTTGCGTCTGATTTTTGGCACAGGGATTGACAATGTGCCATCAAGGTATTTGGCCGTATAGCTTCTCTCGGCAGAACCGATGCCTTCGGCCGGTCCCTGGTAGACTATCTCGCCGCCATTGGAGCCGGCATTGGGGCCAACATCCACGATGAAATCGGCAGCATGCATGATGTCTTCGTCGTGTTCTACCACCACTACCGTATTGCCTATGCTCTGGAGGCTGCGCAACACACCGATCAGGCGGTCTGTGTCACGGCTATGCAAGCCTATGCTCGGCTCGTCAAGTATGTACAGCGAGCCGATAAGGCTGCTTCCGAGCGATGAAGCAAGATTGATGCGCTGGCTTTCGCCGCCTGACAGGGTTGAGGCCTGACGGTCAAGGGTAAGATACCCAAGACCTACCTCCTGCATGAACCGCAGGCGGTTACGTATCTCTTCAAGAGGCCGCTCGGCTATCTTGGCCTCGTTGGCGGTGAGAGGCAGAGCGGCGAACCATCGGACTAATTCATCAATCGGCTTCTTGACGATGTCGGATATATTCAGCCCGTTGATGCGGACGTATGATGCGTTTTTGTTAAGACGGCCTCCATGGCAGTCGGGACATACGGTCTTGCCCTGGTAACGGGCTTTCATCACACGGTATTGTATCTTATAGAGATTGCTCTCGACCATGCGGAAGAAGGCGTCGATACCTTCCACTCCCGGATCACCGTGCCACAGGAGGTCTTTCTGAGCCTGTGTGAGCTGGTTGTAGGGCGTATGGATGGGGAAATCATGGCGTGAGGCGGCATAGATAAACGCACGTTTCCATTCGCCCATCTTCTCTCCCTTCCAGCAGCTCACCGCATCGTCATAAACCGACAGGGACTGGTTGGGGATGACGAGTTTCTCATCTATACCGATGACCTTGCCGAAACCCTCGCAGCGCGGACATGCGCCATAAGGGTTGTTGAAATTAAACATCAGCTCGGTTGGCTCCTCAAACGTCATGCCGTCGGCCGACAGGATATTCGAAAACTCCTCGGCAGTGACCGCGCCGTCAGGATGCCACACGGCTACCCTCATAATGCCGCCGCCCTCATACATGGCCGCTTCCACTGACTCGTACAGTCGGCTCATCTCGTCCTTGTCGTCATGGTTGATGCGCGAGCGGTCAATGACGAGCATGTAGCCGTCAAGAGAGTCGGGCTGACGGCTTTCGTCAGTCAGCAGTTCGTTTATGTCAATGAAAGCTCCGTCACGGTACAATCGCCAGTATCCGGCATCGACAAAGAGCTGGAGCTGTGTGTGGACACGACGTTTGGGCGGAAGTGTGATGGGGGAGAGCAACGCCACACGGCTGCCCTGGGGCAGAGAGTTGAGATAGGCATAGACATCTTCCAGCGTATGCTTCTTGACCTCCTTGCCCGAAACAGGGGAATATATTCGGCCGATACGCGCAAACAGCAGCCTCATGTAGTCATATATCTCGGTTGCTGTGCCGACGGTGCTTCGCGGATTGCGTGTGTTGACTTTCTGCTCTATAGCTATGGCCGGAGGCAGCCCTTTGATCCAGTCGGCCTCAGGTTTGTGCATTTTGCCCATGAATTGACGGGCATAGGCACTGAGGCTTTCCACATATCGGCGTTGGCCCTCGGCATACAGCGTGTCAAAGGCCAGCGAAGACTTTCCGCTGCCCGACAGGCCGGTTATGACGATGAATTTGTCACGGGGCAGGGTCACATCGATGCCTTTGAGGTTGTTGACCCTCACATTGTGGGCTTCGATGACCTGCGGGTGAATATCCTTATGTCTTTGTGCCATTAAAGTCAGTTCAAATTAACTAACAAATTTACGATTTTCCAGAGGAAGTTGCCTTATCTCTTAACCTTAATTAAATAATAAAACAGCCACAGACCTCATCAGCGCGATATTATAACCGTCCCACGTGACTATGACAGGCGATTATTATGCTGATGGGACATTTTTAGTCAGAGGTATGGCGAAAGTGTGGGCTATTTTAAGTAAATTTGTGGGCGAATTATACATTATGATGTAATCGCTCATCACAACAATCATAACGCAAACATGAACGAACTGGCTACTACCTATAATCCTGCCGATGTAGAGGATAAATGGTACGCATACTGGTTAGAGCATAACCTGTTTAAGAGCGTGCCTGATGCTCGTGAACCATATACCATAGTCATACCGCCGCCCAATGTCACAGGCGTGCTTCATATGGGCCATATGCTCAACAACACCATCCAGGATATACTCGTTCGCCGTGCGCGCATGCTTGGCAAAAACGCGCTGTGGGTTCCCGGTACTGACCATGCGGCCATAGCCACGGAAGCCAAGGTCGTTGCAAAGCTCGCTACCGAGGGCATCAAAAAAAGCGACCTGACACGCGAGGAGTTTCTCAAGCATGTGTGGGACTGGACTCACAAACATGGTGGCATAATCCTTGAGCAGCTCAAAAAGCTCGGTGCCTCATGTGACTGGAGCCGTACCGCGTTTACGATGGATGACATCCGTTACAAGAGCGTAATCCGTGTGTTTGTCGACCTTTATAACAAAGGACTTATCTACCGAGGCAAGCGCATGGTGCACTGGGACCCCAAAGCCAAAACCGCTCTGAGCGACATAGAGGTAGTATATAAGGAGGAACACAGCAAGCTGTATTACCTCAAATATAAAGTGGTAGGCGAGGATGCGTATGCCATAGTGGCTACTACACGACCTGAAACCATCATGGGAGATACTGCCATGTGCATAAATCCCAACGACCCCAAGAACCAGCACCTTCGTGGCAAGAAAGTGATAGTGCCCCTCGTCAACAGGGAGATACCTGTCATCGAGGATGACTACGTGGATATAGAATTTGGTACAGGATGCCTCAAAGTGACCCCGGCACATGACCCCAATGACTATATGCTCGGTCAGAAACACGGACTTGAAAGCATAGACATCTTCACGGACGATGCCCGAATCAGCCCTGAGGGAGGTATGTACGTGGGTATGGACCGTTTTGACGTGCGCAAGCAGATAGCCGAAGACCTCCAGGCAGCCGGTCTCATCGAGAAAATAGAAGACTATGAGAACAAGGTAGGCTACAGCGAGCGCAATGCCGATACCGTGGTAGAGCCGCGTCTCAGTGACCAGTGGTATCTCAAGATGGACGAGATTTCCAAACCGGCTCTTGAAGCTGTGGATAATGACATCGTAAAATTCATCCCCGAAAAGTTCAAGACCACCTATGACACATGGATGAACAATGTGCGCGACTGGTGTATCTCTCGCCAGCTCTGGTGGGGCCACCGTGTGCCGGCATATTATCTGCCCGACGGATCGTATGTCGTGGCTGAGACTCCTGAGGAGGCATTGAAACTTGCCCGGGACAAGGATTCCTCTCTGACAGCTTCGGATCTGCGTCAGGACGAGGATTGCCTTGATACCTGGTTCTCGTCATGGCTGTGGCCGATTTCGCTTTTCAACGGCATACTTGACCCCGGCAACAAGGAGATTTCATATTACTATCCGACCAGTGACCTCGTGACTGGTCCGGACATCATATTCTTCTGGGTGGCACGTATGATTGTCGCCGGATATGAGTTCGTGGGCAAACAGCCGTTTAACCATGTATATTTCACCGGCATCGTGCGCGACGAAATAGGACGCAAGATGTCTAAGCAGTTAGGCAATTCTCCCGATCCCATAGAGCTGATGAAAGAATACGGTGCTGACGGAGTGCGTATGGGCATGCTCCTGTGTGCACCTGCTGGCAACGATATATTCTTTGATAAGAAACTTTGTGAGCAGGGACGTAATTTCTGCAACAAGATATGGAACTCATTCCGACTCATCAAGGGCTGGGATGTGGATGACACGCTTGAACAGCCGGAATCATCCAAAACCGCGATACGATGGTTTAAAGCCGAGCTTGAAAAGGCAGTTGAAGAAATCAACGACCTCTTTGAGAAATTCCGCATATCAGAGGCTCTGATAGCAGCCTACCGCCTCTTCCGTGACGAATTTTCTTCATGGTATCTGGAGATGGTCAAGCCGGCATATCAGAAACCAATCGACCGCAAGACGCTTGATGCGACTATAGGGTATCTTGACACACTGCTGAGGGTGCTCCATCCGTTCATGCCGTTTATCACAGAGGAGCTCTGGCAGCATCTTGCAGAACGCGCCGACGGAGAGTCCATCATGTACAGCAGCATGCCTCAGGCCGGTATCTATGATGCTGACATAATTGCTGAGATGGAGACTGTCAAGGAGATAGTCAACGGTGTACGCAGTGTCCGTGCTGCGAAGAACATACCTAACAAGGAGGCTCTGAAACTCAACATAGTGGGCGATTGGCACACTAATCAACAGGAACTTCTCGCCAAGCTCTGCAATTTGTCAGAAATCTCGAATGTCAAGGATAAGGATGCTTCGGCCTCAGCTTTCCTCGTCGGCACTGTGGAGTTCAACGTACCCCTTGCCGACAGTATTGACAAGGATGCCGAGCTCGCCAAACTGCACAAAGACCTTGATTATTACGAAGGATTCCTGCGCTCTGTGCAGAAGAAACTCTCAAACGAGAGATTTGTCAATGGTGCACCGGCTGCAGTGGTTGATGCCGAACGAAAGAAGGAGGCTGATGCTCTCAGTAAAATAGAGGCACTCAAGGCTTCAATATCCGCTCTGTCATAACAAAGTCCTTTTTGCGAAAATCTTATGAGCAACAACAGTCTGGTTTCAATAACCGATATAAATAAGGCCGATATACTTGACCTGCTGGAGACAGCCTCGTTTTTTGAAGCTCATCCTAATCACAAGCTGCTTGACGGCAAGGTTGTGGCAACACTTTTCTTCGAACCGTCGACACGTACCCGACTGAGTTTTGAGACTGCGGTCAACCGTCTCGGTGGGCGTGTAATCGGATTCTCTGACGCCGGAACTACCAGCACCTCCAAGGGAGAGACACTTAAGGACACCATCAAGATGGTCAGCAATTACGTTGATCTCATCATCATGCGCCATTTCATAGAGGGCGCGGCCCGATACGCCACGGAGGTTACGGATGTACCTGTCATCAATGCCGGTGACGGAGCCAACCAGCACCCTTCGCAGACCATGCTTGACCTGTATTCAATCTATAAGACCCAGGGAAAACTTGACGGCCTGACCATCACCCTTGTAGGAGACCTGAAATATGGCCGCACGGTCCACTCGCTTATCATGGCCATGCAGTATTTCAACCCCACATTCCGCTTCGTGGCATGTGAGGAACTGAAGATGCCTGAGGAATATAAGCAGTACTGCCGCGACAAAGGCATAAAATTCACCGAAGAAACCGAGTTCAGCAAAGAGGTCATCGACTCGTCGGATATAATATACATGACCCGAGTGCAGCGTGAGCGGTTTACCGACCTGATGGAATATGAGCGTGTCAAGGACCGCTACTCCCTGCATAATTCGATGCTTGAGACTTCCAAGCCCAATCTGAAAATACTGCATCCGCTTCCGCGTGTCAACGAGATAGCCCAGGATGTGGACGACAACCCCAAGGCATATTATTTCCAGCAGGCTAAAAACGGATTGTTTACCCGTCAGGCCATCATATGCAGGGCGTTAGGAATCGATTTGTCAACATTGAAGCATAACACTGTCAAATGAGTGCATCACAAACATCAAAAAAATCGCTTGCAGTGGCGGCTTTGCGCAACGGCACGGTGATAGACCATATCCCCGGCTCTATGCTGTTCAAGGCTGTGAGGATACTGGGCATTGAGAATCTCCAGTCGGCCATTACGATAGGCAACAATCTCGAGAGCAGCAAGCTCGGCAAAAAGGGCATTATCAAAGTCAGCGACGTAGAGTTTGATGAAAACACCCTCAACCGCATAGCCATAGTGGCGCCTAAGGCAAAAATCAATATCATACGGGATTATGAGGTGGCTGAAAAGCGAGAGGTAGTTCTGCCTGACCGCATACTTGGCATTGTCAAATGTCCCAATCCCAAATGTATTACCAATAATGAGCCTGTTCAGACCAAATTTGATGTCATTGACAGGGAGCATGTGATATTGCGTTGCCATTATTGCGGCCGTGCATTGACGAGCAAGGATGCCGTAATAGAGTGAATCATCATATCCACGACACATATATAGATATTATGGATAAGAAACGAAATCTCCGTCCCGGCACGATGCTTTACCCTCTGCCGGCTGTCATCGTGACATGCGGTACGGCTGACAAAAGCAATATGCTCACGGTATCATGGACAGGCACCATATGCAGTGACCCGGCCATGTGCTATATATCTGTGAGACCGGGCAGGTTCAGCTATCCGATGATCAAGGAGCAGATGGAGTTTACCATCAATCTGACCACCGAGGAGATAGCTGCCGCCACCGACTGGATAGGTGTGCGCTCCGGCGCTGACTATGACAAATGGAAAGAGACCGGCCTGACACCGGTGCCGGGGGTGAAGGTGGCTTGTCCGAGCATAGCCGAAAGCCCGGTGAATATCGAATGCCGTGTAAAGGAAATCATCAGTCTGGGCACCCATGACATGTTTATCGCCGATGTACTCAATGTACGTGCCGACGAATCGCTTTTTGACCCTGAGACTGATGCGTTCAGGCTTGATTTGGCTCATCTCATCAATTATAACCATGGCGGTTATTACACCCAAGGCGGGAAAATAGGTAAATTCGGTTTCTCCGTTCAGAAGAAAAAGAAATAAATATCACAACAAAATATCTTTATCAACAACAACTCCCCACTAATCTACAGTTATGGAAAGAGACAACAAGATTTTTGACATCATCGAGCGCGAGCATCAGCGTCAGAAAAAAGGCATTGAGCTGATTGCCTCCGAGAACTTTGTCAGCGACCAGGTGATGCAGGCTATGGGTTCATGCCTCACCAACAAGTATGCCGAGGGGTATCCCGGCCACCGTTACTATGGCGGTTGCCAGGTGGTAGATGAGGCCGAACAGCTTGCCATTGACCGCCTCAAGGAAATCTTCGGAGCTGAGTATGCCAATGTGCAGCCCCATTCGGGAGCACAGGCCAATATGGCCGTATTCATGGCTACGATGCAGCCCGGTGACAAATTCTTAGGTCTCAATTTGAGCCATGGCGGTCACCTCAGCCACGGCAGCCCAGTCAATTTCTCAGGCCTTGTGTTCAATGCACTTGAGTACAATGTCAATGCTGAGACAGGTCTGGTGGACTATGACCAGATGGAAGAGGTGGCACTCCGTGAGCGTCCCAAACTGATTATCGGTGGTGCCAGCGCTTATTCTCGTGAATGGGACTATGCACGTATGCGCAAGCTCGCTGATGAAATCGGTGCCATATTCATGGTCGACATGGCGCACCCTGCAGGTCTGATTGCAGCCGGTCTGCTTGAAAACCCTCTGAAATATGCACATATCGTGACATCGACCACCCACAAGACGCTCCGCGGTCCGCGTGGCGGTATCATCCTGCTCGGCAAGGACTTTGAGAATCCCTGGGGCAAGAAGACTCCCAAGGGCGTGACACGTATGATGTCATCGCTGCTTGACAGCGCAGTGTTCCCCGGCGTCCAGGGCGGTCCGCTCGAACATGTCATCGCCGCCAAGGCTGTGGCATTCAGCGAGGCTCTCCAGCCCAGCTACAAGGAATACCAGGCTCAGGTCAAGAAGAATGCAGCCGTCATGGCACAGGCTCTGATGGACAAGGGCTACAAGATCGTGTCAAACGGCACCGACAACCACTGTATCCTCGTGGACCTGCGCACCAAGTATCCCGAACTGACAGGTAAGGTGGCCGAAAAGGCTCTCGTAGATGCCGATATTACCGCCAACAAGAACATGGTGCCTTTCGACAGCCGTTCTCCCTTCCAGACCTCTGGTATCCGTCTCGGCACACCTGCCATCACCACACGTGGTGTCAAGGAGGACAAGATGGGTGAAATCGTTGAGATGATTGACACCGTGCTTTCAGCTCCCGAGGACGAAGCACGCATCGCAGCTGTGCGTGGCAAGGTAAACGAGATGATGGCTGATTATCCCATGTTTGCCTATTAATCAGGATATTTTCACATTAAGACGGCAGGGCATCTCATCAGCCCTGCCGTTTTTATTGCCCAGACAAAACAATTGCTACACATCTGTTTGTTAGAAAATATATGAAAGAGATTGATTCACTTCCTATTGAGACGCATCCGTTCCCTCCGTTCATGCCCGAGGGGGCTACTGTGCTGATTATGGGCACGTTTCCACCCAAGCCCAACCGCTGGAGCATGGAGTTTTATTACCCCAATCCCATCAATGACTTCTGGAGAATAATGGGGCTGATTTTCCTTGGAAACAAGGATGCGCTCTGGTTGCCGTCGGAAAAGAAATTTGACGAGCAAGCCATCAGGGCTCTCATGTCGGAGCATCACATCGCTCTCAATGACACAGGTCACAGCATCCGTCGGCTGAAGGACAATGCATCTGACAAGTTTCTTGAAATCATAGAACCTGTGCCTCTGGCATCGCTGCTTGAGCAGATGCCTCAATGCCGTTATCTGGCCACGACAGGCGAGAAAGCGGCCGATACATTGGCGGCTATAACCGGTAGTGTGGCTCCCAAGATGGGTGAGTGGAGTGATGCGGTGTATGACAATCCACCGAGGGAACTCCATATCACACGTTTGCCCTCTACGTCGAGAGCCTATCCGATGAAGCTGGAGCAGAAAGCTGAGTATTACCGTCAGTTTCTGCACAAGGCCGGAGTCATATGAGAAAATAATTGTATAAATTTGTGCTCGCTTTTGCAAGCAACACCATAACCGTTTCAACACATACACACACAAGCATCGAGTTTCATACATATACACCATGAAAGTCCTTAAATTCGGTGGCACTTCCGTAGGCACATCCCACGCGCTTGAGCATGTAAGGGATATTGTCATGTCACATGAGGAACCTGTCATAGTGGTCGTATCGGCTTTGGGCGGTATGACCGACCAACTTGTAGAACTGTCGAAATCCGACAGGATGTCAGCCAGGACCTCATATCTCATAGAAACATTCGGCAGCAGATATTCTGACCTTATAGATGACTTGATAGGGGAGAACGAGCAGCCGCAGGTGCGTAAAGCCATCCGCTCTCTTCTGGATGCGCTCCGAGATGACATAGCAAACCGCCCTCGTGATGAATTTTTTCAAGACTGCATAATCAGCTACGGCGAGAGACTGTCGAGCGTGTTCATCTCGTATCTGTTTGATTCTAAGGATACTCTGCTTGTCCCGGTGCTTGATCTTATATCCACTGTTGATGACAACCGTAGTGTTGACAGAGATAAATCGTTTGGAGCCATCAACGATTATTTCAGCTCACATTATGCCGATATATATGTCGTGCCCGGATTTATCGCTTCGGCACCCGACGGGCATATCGCCAATCTCGGGCGTGGAGGAAGCGATCTGACGGCAGCCATCCTGGCACGTGCGCTACGCAGCCGGCAGATAGAGATATGGACTGATGTTGACGGTTATATGACTGCCGACCCACGACGAGACAAAAACGCCACGCAGATACCTTCACTGACCTACAAGGAGGCTCTTGACATGTCGCTCCATGGAGCTAAAGTAGTCTATGCGCCGGCCCTTGAGATTATGGATGACCTGAAAATACCGCTTGAAGTCAGAAATACATTTAATCCCGAGGGAAAGTTTACACATGTCCATTAGTCGGTCATATAAGGCTTTTTCAAAAAATATTTGTAATTTTGCCTCTAAGATTCCAATATCCATATCCTAATCACATTAATCAATTAAGCAGCCGTGGATAACAGTCAGCCGACAGACAAGAAGATGCTCAAGCCCAAGAAGCCTGCCATCGTCGTAGTGATAATCAATATCCTTGTGATGGTTATACTGGCTTTTGTGCTTGGATGGTTAGCCATGGCCTGGCTCGGCTACTGGACTGACCATGGCAAGACAGCAATAGTGCCGGCGGTCAAAGGCTTGCCTTACGAACAGGCTTTGGCCACGATAGCCGAGGCCGGTATGGTATGCGAGCTGAGCGACTCTGTATATGACGACAAAGCCAAGCGAGGCAGCGTCATAGAGCAGAATCCACGTCCAGGCAACGAAGTGAAGCCTGGCCGCACAGTGTATCTGACTGTCAACGCATTCTATCCGCGTATGATTACTGTGCCCGCTCTGACTGACATTTCCCTCCGTCAGGCACGTTCCATCTTGTCGGGTCTCGGTATCAAAAACATTATGGAGGTGCCTGTAGAATCAGAATACCGCGAGCTCGTGTTGGGTGCCGAGTACCATGGCGCGCCCATAAAGCCCGGCATGCGAATCCCTATCAACGGCAAAGTGATATTACGCTATGGCGACGGCATGACCCAGGATGTTGACAGCATAGATATGGAGGATGCCAACATGGATTTACTGAGTGAGTAATTGGCGCGCCATATCTGATTTTTGAAAAAAGCGTGTATGACCACGGAAACGATAGATAACCTTGATTTGACATCGGACGATAATGAGCAGGAACTGTATGAACACTTCCGCTTTGTGGCCGACAAGGGCCAGCAATTGCTGCGGGTCGACAAATTTCTGGTTCAGAGATTAGAGAAATCTTCGCGAAACCGTGTGCAACAGGCTGCCGAAGCCGGATGTATCCTTGTCAACGGCAAAGCTGTCAAAAGCAATTACCGCGTGAAGCCTCTCGACGTGGTGTCGGTGGTGATGGACCGTCCGCGTTATGAGTTTGAAATCACTGCCGAAGACATTCCCCTTGACATAGTATATGAGGATCGCGAAGTGTTGGTGGTCAACAAGCCGGCCGGACTCGTGGTGCATCCCGGTCATGGCAATTACAACGGTACTCTGGTAAACGCCCTGGCATGGCATTTCCGAGACACTCCTGACTATGATGTAAATGACCCTCGTCTGGGTCTCGTGCACCGCATTGACAAGGACACCTCCGGGCTGCTTGTCGTGGCGAAGACACCTGATGCCAAAACCGAGCTTGGCAAGCAGTTTTTTGCCAAGACCACAAAGCGTGAATACGTGTGCGTGACATGGGGTGTCCCTGCCCCCGCTTCCGGGCGCATCGAGACCAATATCGGACGCAATCCCAAGGACAGGCTGCAGATGACCACATTTCCGTTAGATGATCCGAATAGCAAGTATGCCGCTACCAACTACGAGGTCATAGAGCCGCTTGGCCACGTAGCGGTGGTAAAGTGCCGTCTTGAGACCGGGAGGACGCATCAGATAAGGGTACACATGAAACACATAGGCCATCCGCTATTTAATGATGTCCGATATGGCGGAGACCAGATACTGCGTGGCAACAGGAGCACAGCCTATAATAAGTTCATATCCAACAGCTTTGAAGTATGTCCGCGACAGGCATTGCATGCGCGCACACTCGGTTTCAGACATCCGCGCACAGGCGAGGAGATGTTTTTCACCGCCGACATACCGGCCGACATGACAGCTTTGATCGAACGCTGGCGCAAATATATGGAGGATATGAATAATAAAAATGTCAATATTTAATAATCAGATGGCATGATAAGAGATGTCAAATGATAAAATTTTCTAAATATTGACCTGTATTACAATGTGTGAGACGAAAAAAGTGTAAATTTGACTTCACTTTCAATCTTAGTACATCCATGGGCCATATATACGGTGGCCTGATGCAATAAATCTTACAGACAGGCATGTTTGAAGAATATAATCTTAAAGAAATAGCCCCATTTGAGGATACGGAATTTCGGGACAAAATGTCGAAACTGGTAGAAGAACCCGGTTTTGAACATGCTGTAAGGTGGGTAATGCCCGATGTCGATTATAAAGAATTTGTCAAAGAATTGTTAAACGTTCCAGACAAGAACACTTTACAGACCAAGGTGATGGGACCGTTTCTGGAGCTTCTTGCTTCCAAAACTACCGATGGCATCACTTATGACGGCATTGAGAACGTTTCCGATGACCATGCAAGCACATTTATCACAAACCATAGGGATATAGTGCTTGATGCTTCATTTCTCAATCTGTGTTTCCTCCGCAACAATAAGCCTACCTCGGAGATAGCCATAGGTGATAATCTGCTTATATATGAGTGGATTTCAGACCTTGTGAAAATCAACAAGAGCTTCATCGTAAAGCGTAATCTGAAGATGACCCAAGCCCTTAAGGCGGCGATGCAGCTTTCGGCCTACATACACTATGCCATCATGCACAAGCATGAAAGCGTATGGATAGCACAGCGAGAGGGCAGGGCCAAGGACTCCAACGATGTCACCCAGGAGAGCCTGATGAAGATGCTTGCTCTCGAAGGCAAAGGCTCCACCGCTCGCAACCTTGAGATGATACACCTTACGCCGGTATCCATATCCTATGAGTATGACCCCAACGACTATCTCAAGGCCAAAGAGTTTTTGCTCAAAGAGCGCGATCCGGAGTATAAAAAGTCACAGCATGACGACCTGCTGAGCATGGAGACCGGACTGCTGCAGTATAAGGGCCGCGTGCATTTCAGCATATCCAAAGATTTGTCGCCACTTATAGCGCGCATACCTGACAGCGCGAAGCGTCTTGATGTGATACAACAGGCTTGCCATATGGTGGACAATGCCATACATCTCGGCTATAAGATATATTCTATCAACTATATAGCTGCCGACCTGCTCAAGGAGAATACCAGATATGCTGCCAATTACACCCCTGTGGAGTGTGCGGCATTCAAGGATTATATTGAAAAACAGATAGACCGAATAGATGTGCCTGACCTCACATTCGGTGACAGGCAATTCCTGAGGAAAAAGATGTTTGAAATGTATGCCAATCCATTATATAACAAGCTGGCTGCGCAACAGAAATCCCTCTCATAGACGAATACCCCGGATGTTTTTGACAGATAATCGGAAATATTGATTCATATCTGATGAGGATACCTGTAGTAGCATTGATTGTCGTGCTCTTGTTGAGCTTTATCCTGGATTTTTATATCTGGCGAGCTATAAAGTCGCGTCTAAAATCCCGCATATATGCTCGTCTGCAGGTCATATCAGCGTTGCTGCTGTGGATATTTCTGATTGTCACTGTATCGCTTCCCCGTCGCTCGGGGTCTGACGAAACGTTGCTCTGCATCATGTGGATGCTGTTCGGTTACATCACAGTGTATAGCGGAAAGCTGGTATTTGTGGTGTCAGATCTGATAGCCTCTATCCCTAAACTATGGCATAAGCACCGTATGAAATGGCTGACACGCTTTGGTGCGGTGGCCGGGGTGCTGATGTTTGGCGCCATGTGGAGGGGTGCTCTTGTCAACCGATTCAATCATGAGGTTCTTGACGAGACTGTATATATTGACAACCTGCCCGAAGATTTTGACGGCTTCAGGATAGTGCAGATTTCCGACCTGCATACCGGCACTTATTGCAACAACACCACTTATCTGTCGGAAATAGTGTCGGTGGTCAATGATTTGCATCCTGATGTGATACTGTTTACCGGCGATATAGTCAATAGACATGCTGCCGAGATAAAGCCGTATGTAGATGTGTTGCGGAGGCTTGCATCACCTAATGGCGTATATGCCGTGTTGGGAAACCATGACTATGGCGATTACACCGATTGGGAGACGGAAGAAGCGAAGCAAGCCGATTTCCAGTCTCTCCTCTGTCATATCCGGCAAGGCATGGGGTGGAAGCTGCTGCTTAACGAGTCGGCCATATTGCGCTCAGGACGTGACTCCATAGCGTTGATAGGCGTGGAAAATGTAGGTGATCCGCCATTCAAGACCTACGGCTCGCTATCACGCGCTTATGCCTCTCCGGGAGACAGCTTAGTCAAGATACTTTTGACTCACAACCCGGCCCATTGGGTTGACAGCATCAAGAACAACAAGGATATAAATATTCCTCTGACTCTTTCCGGGCATACGCATGCCATGCAGATTGAGGTCGGAGGCATATCTCCGGCAGCTTGGCGTTACGATACGTGGGGCGGACTTTACGGTGACACCTTGTCGGGTCCGTCACGCCATCAGCTATATGTCAATATAGGTATCGGTACAGTAGGATTGCCGATGCGTATCGGAGCAACCCCTGAAATCACAGTGCTCACGCTCAGGAAAGGCCCTCAGAAATGACAGATTGCCATATCTGACCCCCTCTGCAGCCGCGCATAACATAGATACAATAAGACAATAGATACATTTTCTCACTTCATTTGACACTTACATGGTAAACCACTATTCTCTCATAATCAGCGATGAACTTAATATCATGCGCAAACACATATCAGCAACTCTGCGCATGCTGGATGAGGGAGCCACAGTGCCGTTCATTGCCCGTTATCGTAAAGAAGCCACAGGTTCGCTTGATGAAGTAATGGTGCAGAAAATCAAGCTGCGCTATGACGAACTGAAGGATTTCTTCAAGAGACGAGACTTCATATGCGATGCCATCAGACAGCAGGGGGCGATGACTCCCGAGCTTGAAGCGCGCATAGAAAGCACTTTTGACCCCATAGTGCTTGAGGATATATATCTGCCGTTTAAGCCGAAGCGACGCACAAGAGCCGCAGCGGCAATAGAAAACGGTCTTGAGCCACTCGCCCGTCAGATTATGGCGCAGAATCTTGATGATATAGAAAAAGTGGCGTCAAAATATGTCGGCGACAAGGTGCCTACCACCGAGGAGGCCATTTCGGGGGCTTTGGATGTGATAGCCGAGTGGGTGTCAGAGAGCGAGAAAGCGAGAAATATAGTACGTGCAAAGTTCGGACGTGCAGCCGTGGTCAAGTGTAAGGTGGTCAAGGGCAAGGAAGCCGAAGGCGAGAACTACCAGAATTACTTTGATTTCTCTGAACCGATGCGCACATGCACGTCACACAGGTATCTGGCCATGTGTCGCGGAGAGAACGAAGGTATCCTCAGCGTGTCAATCTCCATTGATGACAATGAGATGGTGGACCGTCTATGCCGCATGTTTGTGAAGCCCGGGGCCACTGAGGAATGCGCCGCACGTGTGCGTGTGGCTGTCAAAGACGGTTACAAGCGTCTGCTTCGTCCGGCCATCGAGTCAGAAATGGCCTCCCAACTTAAAAACAGGAGCGACGAATCGGCCATATCGCTGTTTGTTGACAATCTGCGTCAGCTCCTCCTGTCGGCACCGCTTGGCAAAAAGCGTGTGATGGCCATTGACCCGGGATTCAAATCGGGCTGCAAGGTGGTGAATCTTGATGAGCAGGGCAATCTGCTCGGCCATGAGGTAGTGTACCCCAACGCCCCTGCCAATGATTTCTATGGTGCGGCAGATACATTGTGCGCCATGGTGGCCCATGACAACATCGACGCCATAGCCCTTGGCAACGGTACAGCCTCGCGTGATACAGAGAAATTCCTTGAATCCATCCGCTTCCCGAGAAATGTGGAAATTCACGTGGTCAGCGAACAAGGAGCGAGCATATACAGCGCATCTGATGTAGCACGAGAGGAGTTCCCTGACGAGGACATCACTGTGCGCGGAGCCGTGTCAATCGGTCGCCGTCTGCTTGACCCTCTCGCCGAACTCGTCAAAATCGACCCCAAATCCATAGGTGTAGGGCAGTATCAGCATGACGTCAACCAGACAAAGCTCAAAGAAGCCCTTGACTACACCGTGGAGAGTTGTGTAAATTCGGTAGGTGTGAATGTCAATACGGCATCGCGTCAACTTTTGAGCTATGTGTCGGGTATCGGTCCGGCTTTGGCATCGTATATCGTAGAGTACCGCAAGGAACACGGGGATTTTGCCAACCGTCAGGAGCTGCTTAATGTACCTCGCATGGGTGAGAAAGCCTTCCAGCAATGTGCAGGTTTCCTCCGCATCCCCGGCGGCGACAATCCGTTGGACAACACAGGAGTGCACCCCGAACGCTATGAGCTGGTTGAAACCATAGCCAAATCATCTAAATGCGATATCAAGCGGCTGATGACCGACCGCAATTTCCTTCATAATATCGACATCGAGCAGTTTGCCACAAAGGATGTAGGCATGCCTACACTGACCGACCTTGTGAAAGAGCTTGAAAAGCCTGGTCGTGACCCTCGTGTCGGCAGCGACAAAGTAGAGTTTGACGAGGCTGTAAAGAAAATAGACGACCTCCATATCGGCCAGGAGCTTACAGGCAAAGTCAACAATATCACTGCTTTTGGCGTGTTTGTGGACCTCGGGCTTAAAGAAAACGGGCTGATACACATATCGCAATTGAGTGACAAGTACATCTCATCGCCTAACGAAGTGGTCAGGATGGGACAGGTGCTTAAAGTCAGAGTCATTGACGTGGACGCCTCCCGTGGACGCATTGCGCTGACACTCAAAGGTGTGATGCAGGGTATTTAAAGTATATCGTAACAGTCGAAGATTTGTCAGAGGAGCAATACGGGCATACTCATGGAGCTGTCATGGCGATAAGTATTGGCAGCAATTCCGCAGACAAATACGGCAACATCCTTGCCGCATTGGCTTGGCTCCGCTCGACATTTAATGAGGTCAGATGCTCTTCGGTTTATCTCACTCCGCCTGTAAGCGGAGTGGGCGAGGACTACTGCAATGCTGTAGCTATGTGCCGGACCAGGCCTCAAGATACTCCGGAAACTGTCACGAGGATGCTTAAGGAGTATGAGAGCGCCCATGGACGCACAGAGCACATAGTCACTATAGACCTTGACCTGGTAATCTACAGCGGTGATATTCTGCGGCCAAAAGATTTCCAACGTGAATATTTCCAGCACGGCTACATGGAAATTCTTCACTGAAAAAGTTTGGGGGATGCGATTTTTTTTGTAACTTTGATTTATCTATGGGGTGAAAGGTCCTGTAGATATGTGATTTGCCTTTAATATAAGGCTTAATAATAACTGACAAATAATATACAATAATGCAGACTAACGATTTCAAATTGTTTGCTTCAAAGCATATGGGCATCAACAGCCTTGCGCTTGACAAATATATCACTTCGGTCAATTCTGACATAAAGGCAAGTTATATATCTCCTACCATCATAGAGGAGCGTCAGCTCAATGTAGCCCAGATGGATGTGTTTTCACGTCTGATGATGGACCGTATAATCTTCCTCGGAACAGAGGTCAACGATTACACTGCCAATGTCATCCAGGCGCAGCTCCTCTACCTTGACTCAGCCGACCCCGGCAAGGATGTGTCAATCTACATCAACTCTCCCGGTGGTTCTGTATATGCCGGTCTTGGCATTTACGATACAATGCAGTACATCTCAAGCGATGTAGCCACCATATGCACCGGCATTGCTGCTTCCATGGCGGCTGTGCTGCTTGTCGCCGGCACCAAAGGCAAGCGTTTCGCTCTGCGTCACTCACGTGTGATGATACACCAGCCTATGGGCGGTGCTCAGGGACAGGCTTCTGACATAGAAATCACGGCTCGTGAAATCCAGAAGTTGAAACAGGAGCTTTATCATATCATTTCTGACCACTCCGGTCAGCCTTTTGAAAAGGTTGAGCGTGACAGTGACCGCGATTACTGGATGACAGCCGAGGAGGCCAAGAATTATGGTATGATTGACGACGTGCTCATACGCGCCAAAGGTTCGCTCGACAAATAGTCAGACACCACCACCGATATAAACGATAAAATCAGTCACAAACAGACAAACAAGATATTTTAAGCGCCTAAATATATAATGGCTAAAAAGAGACAGACTTGTTGCTCATTCTGCGGACGCCCTGCTGACATGTCCGAGATGCTTATTCCCAGCCAGATGGGTGAAGTGTTTATCTGCTCGGAGTGTGTCGACACCCTCCATAATGCACTGAAAGACTATCGCACCGATGTCAATGGCTCGGACAAGAATGCCGATACTGAGAAACCGGATCTCGACCGTGTGCCCAAGCCTCAGGAAATATGTGACTTCCTGGACAAATATGTCATAGGGCAGGATGCTGCGAAACGCTATCTGTCAGTGGCGGTATATAACCACTTCAAACGTCTTGCCCAGCACGACGATGATGATGTGGATATAGAGAAGAGCAACATCATACTTGTAGGACCCACCGGTACCGGCAAGACTCTGCTTGCAAAAACCATTGCCAGGCTTCTTGACGTGCCGTTCACTATTGTAGATGCTACTGTGCTGACAGAAGCAGGTTATGTAGGTGAAGACATCGAGAGCCTGCTGACACGTCTGCTGCAGGCTGCCGACTACGATGTCGCCAAGGCTGAAAGAGGCATAGTATTCATCGATGAAATCGACAAGATAGCCCGTAAGGGTGACAATCCGTCCATCACCCGTGATGTCAGTGGCGAAGGTGTGCAGCAGGGACTTCTGAAGCTTCTTGAAGGCTCCATCGTCAATGTGCCTCCGCAGGGAGGACGCAAGCATCCGGAGCAGAAGATGATACCGGTCAACACCAAAAATATCCTCTTCATATGCGGAGGAGCCTTTGACGGTATAGACCGCAAGATTGCCCAGCGACTTAACACACATGTAGTGGGCTATTCCACTAATGCCGACAGAGCCGCCATCAAGCGTGATAATTACTTGCAGTATGTAGCACCGCAGGATTTGAAATCGTTTGGCCTGATTCCGGAAATCATAGGACGTCTGCCTATTCTGACTCATCTCGATCCGCTTGACCGTGACGCTCTGCGCCGGGTGTTGACCGAGCCAAACAATGCTATCATCAAGCAGTACACAAAACTGTTTGCCATGGATGGTGTCAAACTGGAATTTACACCTGAAGCCTTGGACCTTATTGTCGACAAGGCAATCGAGTATAAACTCGGTGCCAGAGGTCTGCGTGCCATCGTGGAGTCGATTATGATAGACCCGATGTTTGAAGTGCCGTCCAATAAGGTTGACAAATTTGTCGTAACAGCCGATTTCGCGCTCAAGCAACTTCAGAATGCAAATTTTGAAGCTGTATCATTTTCTGAAGCCAAATAAGGGCACATCGGATTAGTAATTTATGGCCTGAATTTCTCAATACCTCCGAAAACACTCCTCGACATGATGACAGCAAGCACTGCTATTACTCCAGACCAGACGGCTACCCTCGGACTTAACTCCACGCTTAAGAAATTCTTCGGCTTCGAGCAGTTCAAGGGTAACCAAGAGGCTATCATCCGAAATCTCGTCTCCGGGCATGATACTTTTGTATTGATGCCGACAGGAGGCGGTAAATCACTGTGCTATCAGCTCCCTTCTCTGATTATGGAGGGTACGGCAATAGTCATATCGCCGCTGATAGCTCTGATGAAAAATCAGGTTGATGCCATGCGTCAGTTTGGAGAGGAGGATGACGTGGCACATTTTCTCAACTCGTCATTGTCAAAGTCTGCTGCCGACAAGGTGAGGAGCGACATACTGTCAGGACATACGAAACTCCTGTATGTGGCTCCTGAATCACTGACCAAGGAGGAGAATATTGAGTTTCTAAAGACGGTTACCATATCGTTCTATGCCATAGACGAGGCCCACTGTATATCGGAATGGGGCCATGACTTCCGCCCGGAATATCGCAAGATACGTCCGATCATCAATGAGATATGCCGTCGGCCCATAATTGCTCTGACTGCCACTGCCACCCCGAAGGTGCAGCATGACATACAGAAGAATCTCGGCATATTGGATGCCCAGGTATTCAAATCCTCATTTAACAGGCAAAATCTCTATTACGAGATTCGTCATAAGACATCCGACACAGATAAAGAGATAATCCGCTATATCAAGAACCGCCCGGGCAAATCAGGCATCATATATTGTCTGAGCCGCAAGAAGGTCGAAGAACTTGCCGATACTCTCAAACTCAACGACATACCGGCACTTCCGTATCATGCCGGGATGGATAGCGCGACGCGCTCGGAGAATCAGGACGCTTTCATACATGAAAAGGTCGATGTCATAGTGGCGACTATCGCGTTCGGAATGGGTATTGACAAACCCGATGTCAGGTTTGTGATACATTACGACATGCCTAAGTCTCTTGAGGGTTATTATCAGGAGACGGGACGTGCCGGCCGCGACGGAGGCGAGGGCGAGTGTATCACGTTCTACTCACGAAAGGACTTGCTCCGTATGGAGAAATTCATGCAGGGCAAACCTGTCAACGAACAGGAGATAGGCAAACAGCTGCTGCAAGAGACTGCTGCTTATGCCGAGTCAAGCCTATGCCGTCGCAAGATGCTGCTGCATTACTTCGGCGAGCAATATGATTCGGACAACTGCGGAAACTGCGACAATTGCCGTCATCCCAAGCAGAAGGTCGATTCTACAGAGGAAATCCTGTCAGTTCTGGAAATCATCGCATCACTCGGCGGCCATATACGCCATGATATGCTGATGGATATACTTCATGGGCGCGAGACATCGTCCGTAAAGGCTTTGGAGTGTGATTATGCCGATTTATTAGGCAGTTGTGTCAACACAGATGCCAAACGGTTGCAGACCATCATACGCCAGGGCATAATATCAGGTTATATCACTCGCGATATTGACAATTACGGCATGATAAGCCTCACCTCCAAGGGACGTGACTTTCTGGCCAAACCCGGTCGTTTCTATATCCTGGAAGATAATGATTTCAAGGATGATGATGTAGCAGACCATCCCGGAGCCACATGTGCGGCTGACATGCAGCTTTTTGCAATATTGAAGAATCTGCGCAAGTCTGTGGCCCAGAAAGCCGGACTCCCTTCATATATCATATTCCAGGACCAGAGTCTTGAGGCTATGGCGACGTTCTATCCCGTCAGCATGGAAGACCTCGTGGGCATCCCCGGCGTAGGGGAGGGTAAGGCCAAGAAGTATGGCAAGGAATTTCTTGAACTTATATCACGCTATGTCAAGGACAATGATATCGAGCGTCCTCTCGATGTGAGGGTCAAGACACAACCCAACAAGAGCAAGAACAAACTCGCCATCATCAATGCCATAGACCGCATGATTCCTCTTGATGAAGTCGCTGACTCCAAAGGCATGGAGTTTGACGAACTTCTGGAGCAGATTGAATCCATAGTGTTCTCGGGCTGTAAGCTTGACATACGGTATTTCCTTAATGACGTCCTTGATGATGACATACAGGATGATATACTCAGCTATTTCAAAGAAAGCGAGAGTGAGGACATCGAGGATGCTGTCAAAGAACTCGGAGATGACTACACCGAAGAGGAGATAAGGCTCGTAAGAATCAGATTCTTCTCGGAATATGCTAATTAAGATTCAGTAGACGATGGATAAAGAAGGAAAAATGATTCAGTATGCCGATGTAGAGCTTCACCGCAAGGAACTTGTGGTGCTGAAACATGTGGATTTCACTCTTCCTTATGGCGAATTTGTCTACTTGCTCGGGCGCGTGGGCAGCGGCAAAAGCTCGTTTTTGAAATCACTTTATGCCGAGGTGCCCATCTATAGCGGCGAGGCGAGGATATTCGACTATGACCTTACGGCTATCCGCCGCAAGCAGATACCTTATCTGCGCCGTAAAATAGGCATAGTGTTTCAGGATTTCAGGCTGCTTACCGACCGCAACGTGTATCAGAATCTGAGCTTCGTGTTGGCGGCGACCGGCTGGAAAGACAAGAATGATATAGACGAACGCATTGAGACTGTATTGAAAGAGGTAGGAATGCTAAACAAGAGCTACAAGATGCCCCATGAACTCTCCGGGGGCGAACAACAGCGTATTGTCATAGCCCGTGCATTGCTCAATTCTCCCGAACTTATTCTTGCCGATGAGCCTACGGGTAATCTTGACCCTGCTACCGGCGAACAGATTGTCGCCCTGCTGCAGGATATTACAGCGTCCAAGGGTACCAGCGTAATCATGGCCACTCACAATCTGACGTTGGTGCAGCAATTTCCTGCGGCAACATATATCTGCGAGAACAAGCGTCTGTGTCCCGATACAGACATTGCAACAAAGGATAATAAACAAGTAACAATATAAATACTGACCGTTTTCTCATAAACGACGCAAACAAACACAACTACAACACATGAAAGTCCTGAAATTCGGAGGCACTTCCGTTGGCTCTGCTCAAAGAATCAAAGACGTTGCCAAACTCGTGCAACAGCGAGGCAAAAACATCATCGTACTGTCTGCTATGTCAGGTACGACCAATCAGCTGGTGGAAATCAGCGGCTATCTTTATAACCATAACATAGCCGGTGCACGCGAATGTATCAATGCACTCGAACAGAAATACATGGGCGTGATAGACGAGCTATACTCGAGCGAGGACTACAAGCAGAAGGCCCGTGAAGTGGTAGGCGCATGTCTTGACTACATACGTGCTTTTACCAAGGAGGTGTTTACCCTCTTTGAAGAAAAGGCGATACTCAGCCAGGGAGAACTCATGTCGACCAACATGATGAATCTGTATCTTCAGGAACAAGGTGTCAATTCCGCACTGCTTCCGGCTCTTGATTTCATGCGTCTTGACAAAAATTCAGAGGCCGACAGCCATTACATACGTGAGAAGCTGACAAAAATCCTTGACGAGCACAAGGATGCCGACATCTACATCACCCAAGGTTTCATATGCCTGAACGCTTATGGCGAAATAGACAATCTCGAGCGTGGCGGCAGCGACCTGACAGCATCGCTCATCGGCGCAGCCATCAAGGCCGAGGAGATAGAAATCTGGACAGACATCGACGGTATGCACAACAATGACCCTCGTTTTGTCGAGAAAACAGATCCGGTGAGAAACCTGCACTTTGAAGAAGCTGCCGAGCTCGCATATTTCGGAGCCAAAATACTGCATCCGACATGCGTGCTTCCGGCAAAGCTCAACAATATACCTGTCAGACTGCTCAACACCATGCAGCCTGACGCTCCCGGCACCAAAATCGACAATACCCAAGGGTCGTGTGCCATCAAGGCTGTGGCTGCAAAGGACAATATCACAGCTATCAAAATCAAGAGCGGACGTATGCTTCTTGCCTACGGTTTCCTCCGCAAGGTGTTTGAGATATTCGAGATGTACAAGACACCTATCGATATGATTGCGACATCAGAGGTGGGCGTTTCGGTCACTATCGACAACCGCAAGCATCTTGATGAAATCACCAACGAGCTGAAGAAACTCGGCACCGTGACAGTCGACGAAGATATGGTCATCATATGTATCGTCGGAGATCTTGAGTGGAAAAACCGCGGCTTTGAAGCTGAAGCCCTGGATGCTCTCAAGGAGGTGCCTATCCGCATGATTTCGTATGGCGGAAGCAACTACAACATCTCGGTGCTTGTGCGTAAGGAAGACAAAGTGGCGGCTCTGAATCTGCTGAGTGCGCGGCTTTTCAACAAATAGAATATCATCATGGTCTCCGACTGCCGGGCAGGCAGCGGAGACCTTTTCTTCTTATATACCAATAGGGACATATGACAACATTTCCAATAGGTGCGTTACGCGAACGTCGCACTCCATTTTATTTCTACGACATAGATTTGCTTGATGCCACATTGGCTAAAATCAGGGAGTGCTCCTCTTATCCGGGATTCCATGTGCATTATGCTGTGAAAGCGAATGTCAATCCTGAGATTCTCAAGATGATATCCAAAGCAGGTTTTGGTGCTGACCTGGTGAGCGGCGGAGAAATCAAAGCCGCCTTGGATGCAGGCTTCAAGCCGCAGGACATGGTGTTTGCCGGTGTCGGTAAATCAGATTGGGAAATCGAGCTGGCCTTGGATGCCGGTATAGGTTGCCTCAATGTGGAGAGCGATGCCGAGCTTGATGCCATCGAGCGTATTGCCGAGCGCAAATGCAAGGTAGCTACTGTGGCTCTGCGAGTGAATCCCAATATTGATGCCCACACCCATCATTATATCACTACCGGTCTGGCTGAAAACAAATTCGGCATAGCCATGGAGCAGCTGGACCCCATAGTGCTTCGTGTGGCCAAGAGCCCGGTGCTTGACCTGGCCGGTCTGCATTTCCATATCGGTTCACAGATTACCATCACCGAGCCGTTTAAGATGCTCTGCAACAAAATCATCGAACTGTGTGAGCATTACCGCAACATGGGCATAGAATTCCGTTCTATCAATGTTGGCGGAGGTCTGGGCATAGATTATGATGACCCCGATGCCAATCCCATACCTGATTTCGAAAACTATTTCAAGAGTTTCCACGACAATCTGCCTATAGCTCCCGGCCAGCAGCTTCACTTTGAGCTGGGTCGCAGTGTGGTAGGGCAGTGCGGCTCACTCATAACCTCTGTGATATATGTCAAAGAGGGTGTCAACAAGAAGTTTGCTATAGTTGATGCCGGTTTCTCGGAACTCATTCGTCCGGCTCTCTATCAGGCTCACCATCTGATCCAGAATCTTACAAGCCACGACAAGCCTGAAAAGTATGACGTGGTGGGTCCGATATGTGAATCGTCGGATACATTCGGTGTAGATGAAATGCTGCCCAAAGTCAAGCGCGGCGATATATTTGCGTTGCGCTCAGCCGGCGCTTATGGCGAGATTATGGCAAGCCACTACAATTGCCGCAGTCTTAATCCGGCATTCCTTTACTCAAAAAGTAAAGTGTAAGGCTATCTGCACTCCTGACCGGGAGGCCCCGGGAGTATCAAGATAGGTTAGTCGCCACACATAGTCGACTCTTAGGACTGTGAGAATATTGTCAAGACCTACCGCGACTTCCATGTAAGGGGTATCGGTCATCGGACGTGTATTCGCAATCGCAGGAAATCTGAACAACTCGGGATTATATTCCGGGTTGTTTTTTTTGCTCAGATGTCCCCACAGTCCGCGGAATGTGAATGCTTCGCGAAGTCTCAGCTTCTTAAGAAAGGGGATATAATTGAATATCGCTCCATTGGCCCAATAGGTTATGTCCCATGACGCATAGCTGTCATTGACAAATTCCATGGGATTCATCAATGCAAAACTTTCGGGCTGGATAGTATAAGAGAGGTTGGCGTTGGGTATGAGCAGCTGCGGATACGGTGTCTTGGACCATATATGTCCACCTTTGACATATATGTCGGTGTATCCCCATGCCGAAAACCAGAAGCGCTTGATTATGCTCGCTTCCGTGCGGTTAATGGTAAACCGGCTGCCCAGGAAATTCTGAGGACCATAGGTGTGTGACAGCGTGAAAATAGGCGCATCCATGTTGATGGGGAACCGGAACGAGCGACCCTGATAAAATGTCTCGCCCGGAGCATATCTCAGCTGTATCTGCAAAGTGGTCTGGTCATAATAGGGGTAGGGTACACCTTTCCCATCAATAAACGGCATGAATTCTGTGGCTTCCTGACGCTCGTATCGGGGCTTTATGCTTACCGAAAAATTGTTGGCCAGCTCAAGTGTATATCTCAGTTCGGCCACACGGTGGTATGTGATCTGCTTGTCGGCATGGCGAGTCAGTGAAAGAAACACATTGTCAGGGTTGGTGAAAAGATACTTTTGCCCGAGTTTGTCAATATCATAAAGATAGGTGGCGGCGATAGAGTGCACCGGGAACTCATAAGCATGGTATTTTTTAGGCTTGAACGAGTATTCCACATCGGCACTGTATTTCCATCGGTGGTCTTTCAGACCGTATGCTCCATAAGCTTTGAAAAACCAGTGTGGATTAAGATTGGCCGTGGTCATTCCGCCGAATCGTAAGCGCGTGCCTTCGAGCGCGTTATAACTTATGGTAGTGTTTAGCGGACCTATGTCAAACTTACTGTTTTTACCGGTAGGGATATAACCGACAGCAAGTAGCTTGACAAACTTCTCACCCCAATAGTAGAGCTTGTTTTGCCTCAACCGGGCCATCAGGTCGGTCATGCCGTCCTGGGCTGAGGTGATGACCTCTGGACGTGTGGCGGTCCAATATACGCTGTCACGCTTTTCGGCATCGGCATCCGTAATGACATCTCCCGATGTTTCATATATGCCTGCATCAGCGGCCTTATCAAAATTGTGGTCAGAATAGACGGTGTGTCGCTCGGAATATATCTCCGGTGTGCCCGGTATGACCTGGGCTTCTATGGCCAGATCGTCAAGCTGTTTCATGCGCTTGCCATCGGGCGATTTTGTAAACGTCTGGTTAATGCGCAGGTTCTTGATATAGTTGAGATTGATATTCGATGGCACACGCATCGACACTTTCTTGATAAACATGGACGGGTCGTCCTTGACCACATACATCCGGCCTGTAAAGCCGAAGGTGGATGTGTTGTGTGGGACAAATGACAGCACTATACATGTGTCGCGGTCAACCGTGACAGTGTCAGTGAGATAGAATTTATAGAAATCAGCGGCAATGCGTGACAGCGGACTGACAAAACGGTTTTGCATCAGAGGGATGTCGTTTTGGTAGAGGTCGACCTCTCTCATTACATCTTCAAAGAATTTCCTCATGCTTTCGGTGTCAGCGATGTCATCAATCCCGGCATTGCGGAGGGCTTGGATATGCTCTTTTCGGGCTGTAGGTTGAGCTCGGAAATACATCCGGGAAATCTTTTCGCGTGTCGAAAGATTCAATATAGGTTTGCCTGTGATGGCCGATGTGTCGACATAATCAGTCAGAAAAGGGAAGCGCGACATCAGTCCATGCTGTTCTTCAGCATGGAAATCGTTAAGTCCTAATCGGATACGCTCGTACTTGTCGTAGGAATAATAAGGCGATGACAATGGGTCAGAACGGTCGTCTCCCTCTCTGATTTTTTGCATCAGAGCCACTGCCGGATTGTCTTTTTTTGAATAGTGTTCCTTTGATTTTTTCACCACCACCTCGCTGAGCATAAGGCCTTCAGGATTCATGTCGATAGTGACAGAATTGCCTTCCGTTGGGGAAAACTCAAGCAGTTTCGGCTCGTAGCCTATGGAGGTCACATAGTAGTGGGTGAACGGACGTGTAGTGTATATCGCAAAATGCCCCTTTGTATCAGTCAGTCCGCCTACTTCAGGGCCTTTGAGCGTGACGGCGGCGTAGGGGATAGGCTCATGCGTCAATGAATCTCTTACCATACCGCTTACCTTGACTCCGAGTGGCTGTGCCGACATCAGGAAGGGGCAAAAGGCTATGAGAAAGATTAATATTAGGTGTAAATAGGAGCGTTTATCCACTATTGTATCGTATATTTGTACAAATTTAGCTATTTATGACATTAGCTCATTGTTAAAAATACATATCAAACATCATATATGGCTCTTGAGATTGAACGTAAATACCTTGTATACAGTGACTTATATAGAAATATGGCTATTTCATGCAGTCATATAATACAGGCATATCTTGCCAGGCCGGAGCGTGGAGTCGTGAGAATCCGAATCCGTGATGACAAGGCGTTTCTCACCGTTAAAAGTCGCAATACGGGAGCTTCGCGCAACGAATGGGAATATCCGATTCCTGTAGCGGATGCTCGCGAGATGATTGAAAAGATAAGCGACGGAAAACTTATTGATAAGTCACGATATATAGTGGATTACGGAGGTTACAAATGGGAGATTGATGAATTTCATGGAGCCTTGGAGGGATTGGTGGTTGCTGAGGTGGAACTGCCATCAGAAAATATCGTGCCGCCGCTGCCTCCGTTCGTAGGGCGAGAAGTCACTGGTGAGCGTAGATTCTATAATTCCGTATTACTGGAAATCAAGGCATTGAAAGACCTTAACATGCAGTAATGCAATGTCAGTTAATGCTCGAATGGCGTTCTTATGTAGTAGTGACATTGTGCAGTAATGTCAGGCTGTGACAATCCCAAGTTCCTCACGCTTTTTCTTGGAAAGGCTGTCAACGATAAGATTGTAACTCTACATTCATATATTTTGTGTATTTATCCATGTGTGATAACGGACAATGCCAGCTATAAGTTGCACTGAAACGTATGATTCTCTGCCTTTTGACGCTCGGATTATCTGTTATTTAAAAATGTGTACGTGATTTACATAACCAGCATTATGTTAAATAACGCACGCGGTTAAAATTAGCCTGAGGGATATAGTATCCCCGTTCTGCTTATTGATTGATTTATTGAATGACTGGTCTGTCATGTTTGTATGTTGCTCTTGATTTGCTCTTACATAATTATTGAATCACTTTTGGATATAGATACGCTTTTGCCTAATTCTCGATTCGTTCTGCATAATTGTTGAGTCACTTTTGGATATAGATGCACTCTTGCCTAATTCTCGATTCGTTATTTCACAATTGTAGAATCCCTTTTGAGTATGAATTACTCTTGGTTAATTCTTGGATCATTCTTGCTTAATTTTTGATTTGTTTTATCTCATGCTTATGATTGTTTTAATTAAGTCTCAGTTTTGTTGTGTTTTACATATTATATATCTGTCTCTTATACACATCTCCGAGCCCACGAGACATCTC